>JABEUR010000042.1 GCA_013044405.1 Acidimicrobiaceae bacterium
GTTTTTTCCCCACGTGATGTGCCTACGTCTCGGATCCCACCACGGAGCCGGGACGTAGGCCCTTTAAATAGTTGAAGAGCATATTGAGTTAGTTGAACTCTGGTCCAAGTCTCGACGCGAAGGCAGTCTCAGAACTGCACGGTTCTCGCGCGCCATACGTATTCGAGTCGATCACTGCAGATGCCCTGCAATCACGTCAAGGAATTCTCACTGAACGCTCAGATTGCGACAATCGTGCGAGTGCAGGAGTCGCTCGCCGCCTACGAATCGCCACTTGATGGGTCGAGGGCACCGTGCTCCGCTTCGTAGGCTCGAAGTGTCTCCACGTATCTAGCAACGTCGCTCTCTAAATTGGGCGTGACTCGATCGGTGGCTTGAAAATAGACAGCAAGTCCGAGTTCGCGAAGTACGCCGTCGGCGGCTCGCTTGGCCTGAACCTCTTCCACTTTGGCCTGACCCTTTTGGGCCGCGTCCTTGGCCGCCGCTGCCGCAACGGATGCCTGTTCTTTGACTTTGTCCATGAATCCCATACAAACCTCTCGATCTTCTCGTCCCTAGCACGCACGATACTCAGCCACGCACCACTTTGCTAAACAACTTTCTCAGCGCACGAATCGTTTCAGCGATGAGGTTCTGTGTGATCTCGATTCGGGAATTTCGGCTCTATCGGTTGAACGAGGTACCGGGCGATAATGAATGTGGTTCTCGTTGCCCGAGGCACTGTGAATGCGCGGTCGTCGAGTGGCGATAGCGAGGATTGAAGGGAACGTCTATCGTGCAAATTGTCTCGGAGTCCGAGATCGGGAATCTCCTCCAGTCGATTCCGACCGTTGAACCTCGACTGGTCGTCTCGGGAAACTACGCCACACCGTGGACACTCGTGCAAATAGCCGATCAGTCCCTCGAGAGGTGTCGCGCGTTCATCCTTAACCCACAATTGGGCTGGCCGCTGCGTACGGGATTCATTACGGAAACCCCATTCGTCGGGCCGGGAGTACGAAATGATCCCAATCTCGACTATCTCCCCATGCGGCTGTCTTTGGCACCGCGTCTGTTCGCGTCGTTACGTCGACCAGATGTGGTAATGATTCAGACTTCGACACCCCGAGACGGGAAGGTCTCTCTCGGTATTGAAGTCAATGTCATGCCCGCGGCAGTCGAGGAGGTTCGTCGCCGAGGCGGTCTTATTGTCGCGCAGATCAATCGAAATATGCCCTACACGCGTGGCGATGGAGAGATTCCCATTGACTACATTGACTTCGCCATTGAAGTGGAGAGCGAACTTGCCTCCCCCCAGTCACGGATCCTGGACGATGCCGCACAGGCAATTGGCGAAGCGGTAGGACACTTGGCCGTCGATGGAGGGACATTGCAGGTGGGCATCGGACAATTACCCGACGCGTCAGTCGCCCACATGCTCGATAAGAGGGATATGAGCGTGTGGTCCGAAATGGTCAGTGACGGCGTCTTACAACTCGAGCGTGGTGGCGTGCTTCGAAAGAGTGAACCGATTGTGACGACGTTTCTCTTTGGGACCCCAGAGTTGTATGAGTGGGCCGACGACAACGAACGGTTGCTGATGCTCCGTACGGAAGTTGTGAATAGCCCCTCTCGTATCGCTGCTCATCGGGCCATGCTCTCGATCAACACCGCTCTGGAAGTGGATCTCTTCGATCAGGCCAACGCAAGTTTCGTGCGCGGGCGGATCTATTCGGGATTCGGAGGACAGCCAGATTTCGTCATCGGTGCCCTTCACTCTCCTGGTGGGCATGCAGTTCTGGCCCTACGTTCCTGGCACGACAAGAGTGATTCGTCGAACATCGTGCCGGTGCTGCACGATCCCGCGTGCTCGTTCCAGCATTCTATGATCGTGACCGAACAGGGGGTGGCGGCCATGTTCGGCCGCAGCCAGCACGCTCAAGCCCATCAACTCATCGAAAATGCGGCGCATCCGTGTGCGCGTCCGATGCTCCGAGAAGCAGCAGCGAGCTTGGGACTGTTGCGGCCTCAGGACCCGCACTAGAGCCCCGGGTCGGGCTGAGGTTACGATGAGGTTCCAGCCTGTGAAATGGGGAACCTGGCAGCGTCGCGGCAACCGGGACGTCGACTACCAAGCGGGCTTCGAGAATGCGAGTGCTCAGTGAAGGATTCACTCGGAACGTCAGTCTCGCCAGCCGCCACTTCGCGCTCACGTGCTTCCTCGGATGCGCTCTCTGGTGCGGTGGTGTTGAGCGTTGCCCTGAAGCGATACGCGAGAAACTTCCTACTGAATGACAACGACGATGCACCTTTGAGTGGGTCGCGGGACGCCGAAGTGTATGCCTTGGACTTTTCGGGCCAACCTCCCTCTCGACGCACCACGCCAGTGGAGCGAATACACCAGAGTCGGGTCAGTGTACGTAGGATACGGTCCATTTTGCGAACGTTCGAGGATCTCTTCGATGACGCATCCATTGAGTCGCTGGTCGATGATCTGAGCTGGTACGGAGGCGTGTTGGGTGAGTTGAGGGACTTGGAGGTGATGCGCGAGCATTTGGCCGAACTTCTCGAGTCGTTGGGCGATGTGGAACTGAGGGAGGTACTCGTAGCCCGCGTTGATCACGCAATTCTTGAATCCGCTCGGCGACGTCTGGAGTCTCGTCAAACGTCGCGGTTCCTTCAGTTGAACACTGACATTATGGGACTCGAGCACGTTGTGCGTTTTAGTGCGCGGTCGTTCGAAGTGGCACCGCGGGCCCTCAAGAGCGGCCTGAAGTCAGCGTGGACTGCCGTCGTGGACCGCTATGAGGTGGCCAACGACGATCCGACGCAGGTCGCCCTTCATCGACTTCGCATTTCGCTGAAGCGTCTTCAGTACGCTGGAGAGGTCGCTGCCTTGATCGATGCCGGTCCGGTGCGACGCCTCGCTCGAAGTGCCGAAAAGTTTCAGACCAAGTTGGGCGGCGTCCACGATCAATCCTTCGCCAAGGAATGGATCGGCGATATTGAAGGCGTTGAAGTTCTGTGGGCTGACGCACTCGGTCGAATCAGTCAAATGCATCAAGTGGTCCTGGAAGAGCGATTGGCAGGCTGGCACAAAGACATGGTCAAACTTCGCCGACGTTGGCGTGAAGTCAAGGCGCAACGCTAGGGGGAATTTATCGCCAGTCGCTGGCTTGAGACTGAATAGTGTGTTCCCAAGGAGGAGCTCATGATTCATCCCGCCATCGAACCCTTGGTCCTGGCCGCTCGCGAGCGCGAGATTGCTCGCGCGTCGCATCTTGATGTCGACGAACGTCGAAGGAGCTACCGTGACGAGTTGGCTTCCCTCAAGGGGCCGCTCGAGGAGATGGACTTCGTGCGCGACGAGATCCTCGGCATCGGAGGTCGCGACGTAGCGACTCGTCTCTACGTGCCATTTCGCGATGAAGCCAAAGCTTTGGTCGTCTTCTTTCACGGTGGAGGTTTCGTTGCGGGCGATCTCGATACACATGACGCCTTGTGCCGACGACTGGCCGCCGATACGCGAATGAGATTTCTCGCCGTCGATTACCGCTTAGCCCCGGAGCACCCGTTTCCGGCGAGCATCGAGGATGCGGTGGAGGTTCTTCGCCACGTGGCCAACCATCTCGGAGACTTCGACGAAACGGCGGCGCGCATCATTGTGATGGGTGAGTCAGCCGGGGCGACAATCGCTACGGTTGCCTGCGCGCTTACGCGCGGTGAGGATCTGGGTATTGCTGCCCAAGTGATCATCTATCCGACCCTCGGTCCAGAGTTACTCACTGACTCCGCACATGAATATGGTGCAGGCTTCATGTTGGACCTCGATCAACTTCGAGCCGACTATCGAAACTATCTCGCGGAATGGTCGGATCATACGGACTTTCGAGTGAGTCCCTTAATGGCTGGAGACTTGCGAGGTGCGCCCTCCGCGGTCATCCTGGTGGCCGAGTGCGATGCACTGCGCGACGAGGGCGTCGCCTATGCGGGTTTGCTTGAGCACTTTGGCGTCGAGGTCGAACTCCTTGAGGCCAAAGGCATGGTCCACGGCTTCTTACGCTTTGGTCCTCAAGTTCCTGAAGCGCTTGAGATTGTCGATGACCTGGCTCAGCATATGCATCGATATGTCGAGAACTCATCGGTGTGAACGTACTATTCGTCACCCTCGATCAATTTCGTGGGGACTCCTACTCCGCGGTCGGGCATCCACTGGTTCGAACTCCGATTTTGGACAGAATTGCGGCGGAGGGAGTGCGTCTCAGTCGACACTATTCGCAGGCCGCTCCGTGTTCGCCTGGACGAGCGGCCATTTACACCGGGACATATCAGATGAACAACCGGGTGGTCGCTAACGGGACACCGCTGCGATCGGATCTTGAGAACATGGCGATCGTGGCACGTCGTGCGGGATTCGACCCCACTCTCTTCGGCTACACCGACCAGGGAATTGATCCGAATCGGGCGTCAGGCGATGACGATCCGCGCCTAGAGAGTTACGACGGAATCCTGCCAGGTTTCTCGATCGGCCTCTATCTACCAGAGAGTCAGGCTGGTTGGATCCATGAACTACGCGCACGTGGATTCCAGGTGCCCAGCGGTTGGGCGCCGGCACTCCGCGGGGAGGCTGAGCGTCCTGCAGAGATATCACTGAGTGCATTTCTAACGACCCGTTTCCTCGAGTGGCTGGGTATGCAAGAAAGCGGTTGGTTCGCCCATTTGAGCTATCTACGACCTCATCCACCGTACGTGGCAGCAGGTGAGTTCTCGAAGATGTACGAGCCCGCTGACGTCGCGCTCCCCATAAGCCCGAGCGAGCCCGAGAAGCGACATTCGATACATGAGATCGCCCTCGGGCTCCCCGGAGTCTCGGCTCCGACCAATCTCGACGACCTGCGAAGAATCAAGGCACAATATTTCGGCATGATCAGTGAAGTCGACTCTCAATTGGGTCGAGTGGTCCGGGCAATCGAAGATCGGGGAGAATGGGGAGAGACCCTTGTAGTGGTCACGTCGGACCACGGTGAGCAGCTCGGAGACCACGGTCTGCTCGAGAAACTCGGTTTCTTTCCCCAGAGCTATCACGTCATTGGCCTGTGGCGTGACCCGCGATCGGGCGATGCCGGCCGGGTGGTCGAACGATTCACCGAGAACATCGACCTCCTGCCATCCTTGGCTCAGGCCATGGGCGAGCAACCTCCCGTCCAGTGTGATGGACGCACGTTGCAGACACTGTTCGCCGATCCGGACTGTGACTGGAGAAATTCAGCTCATTACGAATGGGACTTTCGCAACTTCTTCTTGAACCGAGTAACGTCGCGCTGGCCAATGGACCGAACGCTCTCACGCCAGAACCTTGCAGTGTCGCTGAACGATTCGACGGCGTACGTTCAATTCGGTGATGGTACCTTTCGATGTTTCGACCTCGCAGCCGACCCGACCTGGCGCACTGAGGTGACCGATGATGGTGTCGTGCTGCGCGCCGCACAAGAGCAATTGCTGTGGCGCCAAGAGCACATGGATCGTAAGCTCACCGACATGTTGCTCTCTCCAGGTCGACCGGGTCGATGGCCGAGCGAACTACTCACTTCTTGAGTGGAGGTTTCGATAGTTGACGAAATTCTTCATCGTCGGTTGGCCAAGGAGTGGGGCGACCATCTTCCATATCTTTTGTAGAGACACCTATCCTTGAGTTGATGCCCCAACACGCCCGCCCACGTCAGTGGTTGATTCTGGGCGTTCTTTGTATCTCGGTCTTTCTGGTGGCGGTGGACAACACGATCGTGAATGTTGCTCTTCCCTCGTTGGCGCGAAACCTGCACGCTTCTAATTCGGCACTGCAGTGGATCGTCGACGGGTATTCGCTTCCATTTGCGGGTCTGCTACTGGCGGGTGGTGGCTTGGCCGACCGCTTTGGGCGCCGAAGGGTAATGCAGTTGGCTCTCGTCGGCTTCCTCTTCTTCTCGTTGTTCGCCGCCTTCTCGCACAACGTCGCACAGCTCTTGACGGCGCGAGCGCTCATGGGCGCTAGCGCAGCCTTTATCTTCCCGGCCACCCTGTCGGTGCTCTCGGTGGTCTTCGCCGACCCCGGCGAACGAGCGAAGGCCTTTGGGTTCTGGGGAGCCACTGCAGGTGTGGCCATCGCCGTCGGACCGATAGCGGGTGGCGCCCTGCTGGCCCACTTTTGGACTGGATCGATCTTCTTGGTCAACGCACCGCTGATCCTGATTGACATCGTGGCCATTTGGGCCTTCGTGCCGGAATCGAAGAGTCCTCAGCGGCGTCGGCTCGACGGCGGGGGATTGATCCTCGGTACTTTCGGAATCACAGCGCTCGTCCTGGCGATCATTGAGGGACCAGCGTGGGGGTGGCGGTCTCCGACCACGCTCGCGCTCTTTGCCACGGCGGCTGTCTTAACCACCGGATTCACCCGATTCGAGATGCGACGCGCAGGTCCTTTACTCGACGTACGGGTGTTCTCCAACCGAGTCTTCTCGTCGAGCGCAGGGGCTATCGCCACGAACTTCTTCTGCTTGTTCGGATTCATCTTTCTCGTCACCCAATACTTCCAGTTGGTGCGGGGATACTCCGCGTTGTCGGCAGGAGTGCGCACGCTGCCATTCGCGGCTACGGTCATGGTCACCACGCCGCTGGGCGCGACTGCGGCGCTCAAGGTCGGGACTCGTTTCGTCGTTTCGACCGGCCTTGTCCTCACTGCGGTCGCTCTCTTTTGGATGTCCGCAATTGGGGCTCGGACCCCATACTTTGGACCAGTCGTCGAGTCCATGATCGTGCTGGCCATCGGTTTCTCTCTGGTCAATGCTCCGTCAACGGCAGCCCTCATGGAGACCTTGACGCCTGAGCAGATCGGTGCGGGCGCATCCGTGAACGAGACAACGCGAGAGTTGGGCGGGACCATGGGTGTGGCAGTGATCGGTTCAGTGTTCTCCTCGTTATTCGGTCCCCAAGTTCGCACGGCGCTCGAGCCATTCCTCGTTCATGGACTGAGCACCGCACAATTGAGCACCGCTCAGAGTTCGATGTTGGCCGCCCAGGTGACCGTGGCACACTTGCCACCCCACCTTCGCCCGGACCTCGATAATCGTGTCGTGTCGGCGTTTATGGATGGGCTGCACCGCGGCTGCATCGTGGCCGGAATGACGGCACTGAGTGTCGCAATTCTGGTCTTTTTCAACCTTCGACAGGCTCCGACGCCCGCCAAAGCCGTTGATGCGGCGGTTTCTGCCTGAGGGGGCACCGGGTGCACCATTCGATCGCCGAATATCTGGTATCAATGTAAGCCATACGTCGACATCGACGGGGGAAGCTAGGAGATTTCATGCATCGAATTTCACGAGTGCGTCACGCACTCGTCATGACCGGCGTTGCGTCACTGATGCTCGCCACCAGTGTGAGCGCGGGGGCCTCGGGACCAACCGCTAAGTTCAGTGCCGCCAACGCGAAGTTGGTGCCTGCGGCGTACAAGAAGATGACTCTGCAGGTCGCTACGGACGCAACCTATGCGCCCGACGAGTCCATGAACGGGTCCAAGATGGTCGGCTTCGACGTCGACCTCATCAGGGCAATCGCCAAGACGCTGGGCATCAAAGTGAATGAGAACAACGTCACGTTTAGCGGCATTTTGCTCGGCATCACCTCGGGCAAGTATCAGATCGGCAACTCGTCGTTCACCGACAACAAGGCGCGCGAGAAGCAGGTCAACTTCGTTGATTACTTCCAAGCCGGTGAAGGGGTGTACGCGAAGTCGAGTTCGAAGGCCAAGTTCACCGGGCTGAAGAGCTTCTGCGGCATGAAGGTCGCCGTCGAGACCGGCACCATCGAACAGACCGACGCCCAGAACACCGCCAAGACCTGCTCGAAGAGCAAGAAATTGACGATCCTGTCACTGTCAACCCAGACCGCAGCCAACCTTGCGGTCTCCTCAGGTCAGGCCGACGTGGGCTTCTTGGACAGTCAGATCGCGGGCTACGTGGTTTCGACCTCCAATGGCGCATTCAAACTGCTGGGTAAGGCCGTCAACGTCGCACCCTACGGAATCGCCACACCGAAGACCGCAGCTGGCAAAGGATTGGCCAAGGCCATTCAAGCCGCTCTCAAGACCCTGATCGCCAATGGGACCTACGGCGCAATCTTGAAGCACTGGGGTGTAAGTGCGGGCGGACTGCCAGCTGCGAAGATTGTGCTTAATGGGGCAATTTCCTAAGAACCTGTAGTAAACAACACGCATGACTTCGAACGGGGACGCAACCTTAAAGGTCGTCCCCGTTCGTCATCGTGGACGCTGGGTCGGGGTTGGCGCAGCCCTGCTCTTCATCGCGATGTTGGTGCATACCTTGTTCTCCAGGGTACCGAACGGGCAGGGGAGCTGCCATCCCGGTAAGGGCGTGGCGACGTGCTGGCGATTCGCGTGGAACGACGTGGGTCAGTACTTCACGACCTCAGAGATTCTTCACGGTCTGCTCATCACCCTGGAGTTGACGCCTCTGGCCATGATCATCGGTATCGTCCTGGGCGTCATCTTGGCGGTCATGCGGCTTTCTCCCAATCGGTTGCTCTCGTCAACGGCGTGGTCCTACACGTGGTTCTTTCGAGGCACACCAGTCTTCGTCCAACTGTATTTCTGGCTGTACATAGCATTGCTGTACCCGAGTTTCTCGATCGGCCTACCGTTCCTGCACTACGTTCCCTTCACGCATGTGGCGTTCTGGCACTTTGATTCGAACTCGCTCTTCACACCGTTCAAGGCCGCCGTGGTGGCCTTTGGACTCAATGAGGCGGCGTACATGTCCGAGATTGCACGTTCTGGACTGATTGCCGTAGACGAGGGGCAGATCGAAGCAGCAACATCGATTGGGATGACTCGAGGACAGACACTTCGTTTGGTCATCTTGCCCCAGGCGATGCGTGTGATCATTCCTCCAACCGGCAACGAAGTCATCTCCATGCTCAAGACCACTTCGTTAGCAAGCGCCATTGGAGTGAGTGAACTTATCGGTGCCGCGACCAATATTTATACCGGCAACTACAAGATCATGGCACTGTTGATCGTGGCGAGCCTCTGGTACCTGATTGTGACGACCATATTGTCCGTTGGCCAGTTCTACCTGGAGCGCCGCTTCGCCAAAGGTGCGCTTCGCACGCCACCACCGACGCCGATTCAACGTATCCGCCGCGACCTTCGTGGCATCGCCGCCAAGTTCCCCACCGGCCATCGAAAGTTCGCCGAGGTTGGCCAGTGACTTCGCCAATGGTGGAAGCCCGCGGAGTTCGCAAGTCCTACGGTGGCGTCGAAGTGCTCAAGGGGGTTGACCTAACCGTAGTGAGGGGCGAAGTCACCTGCTTGATTGGTCCTTCGGGATCGGGCAAGAGCACGCTGCTGCGCTGCATCAATCATCTCGAAAAGCACGACGCGGGAGAGTTGCGCGTCGAAGGTCACCTGATCGGCTACGAAGCACGCGACGGCAAACTCTATGAGTTGAATGACAAGCAGATCTGCTCTGAACGTTCCCAAATAGGTATGGTCTTCCAACGATTCAATCTCTTCCAACATCTGACGGTTCTGGAGAACATCACGATCGGTCAAACGAAGGTCAAGGGTGTCGGTTCTGACGCGGCCGTGGCCAAGGCGAGAGAGCTGCTTGCGCGAGTTGGTCTGGTCGCCAAGGAGAAGAACTACCCCAGTCAACTTTCCGGTGGCCAGCAGCAGCGAGTGGCGATAGCCAGAGCGCTGGCGATGGAGCCCAAATTGATGTTGTTCGACGAACCCACCTCGGCCCTCGATCCTGAACTCGTGGGAGAGGTTCTTGACGTCATGAAGGATCTCGCGCTGAGCGGGATGACCATGATCGTGGTGACCCACGAGATGAACTTCGCGCGAGAGGTCGCCAACACGGTGTACTTCCTCGATCAGGGTGTCATAGAAGAGTCAGGGGATCCCAAGGTGATTTTGAGCGCTCCCGCTTCGCAGCGTCTGAAGAGTTTTCTTTCTAAGGTCCTGTAATGGTCTGGGACATTGACCCGATCAATCTCGGGACCGGCCTGCCCTTGGAGGGGCTCCGCGTGCTCGACTTCTCCAGGGTCCTGGCGGGACCGCTCTGCGCGATGATCGCGGGTGACTTAGGGGCGGACGTCATCAAGGTGGAGAGTCCCGGCGGCGACCCGGTGCGATCGCTGGCTCCACCGCGTTTTGGCGATGACGCCACGTACTACCTGGCAGTCAATCGACATCGTCGAAACATCACCGCAGACCTGCGCAACGAAGAGGACTTCGCCAAGGTGCTCGAGCTCGTCCGGGTCGCCGACGCGGTCATCGAGAACTACCTTCCCAGTCAGGTCCGTTCCTTGGGCATAGAGCGGCTGCGGGCGATCAATCCGAACGGTGTATGGGTGAGTATCACGCCCGCCGCCCTTGGCGGTCCCTTGTCGGACTCACCGTCGTTCGACTTGCTGGCTCAGGCGCGTTCAGGACTCATGGGGGTCACCGGCGACGCCGATGGGCCACCGACGAAGGTCGGCGCGCCATTGGCCGATGTGGTCACCGGCCTCTACGGTGCGATTGGTCTCCTTACTGGACTGTACGCGCGAGCGGTGGACCGACCGGGGCGCCACTTCGAAGCTCCACTACTCGAGTCGACCATGAGCGCTTTGATCAACCAGGCGCAGGGCTATCTGGCAACGGGCGTCAATCCCCAGCGTCTGGGCAATGACCACCCCAGTATCACCCCCTACGGGCCGGTGGCCACGGCCGATGGATTCATGTTGCTGGCGGTGGGCACCGATGTGCAATACGCTCGACTGCTCCAGGCACTTGACGATGATGACTTGTCGTCAACGATCAAGTGGACCATGAATGACGCTCGAGTCCGGGACCGAGTTGAGTTGCGACGAGAGCTCGATCGTGTCTTCAAAGCTAGGACCACGGACGAATGGCTCAAGTTGCTCGCCGATTCTGGAGTGCCCCACGCGCCGATTCTCGACGTCGAGGGTGCCTTCGAACAGCCTCAGATTAGAGAAGGGGATTTCGTCGGGATCATGTCCACTCCGGCGGGTCCGATGTCCACTATGCGAAGCCCTCTTCGCGTCGATGGGGTGCGACCGGCACTCCGATCTGGGCCACGTCGCCTCGGTGAGGACTCTCGAACCGTCCTGGACAACTGAACGTATCAGGTCGGTAGAAAGATCGGGCCGTCAAGTCGACCGATGGTCGTGAACTCCTCGACCGATCGGCGTGCGAGGAGTCTGACTTGGCGCTGCGCATGACCCAAGACGACGATTGACGCAATCGCAAAATTCTCGGGTGCGCCGATTTCTTGGCGAAGACGGTCCTCATGGCGAGTCGCCACGGTCGTCATAACCCCGCCCAAGTCGTGCTGACGTGCCGCGAGGAGAATGTTCCAGACAAATGGGTAGACCGACGCTCCGCCAACGATCTGGTAGCGGTCGAGGTCTCGGTCCGATGCTGCCAGGGCACCGAGGTCCGCACACACGACGAGCATCACCGGAACGCGATCGAGGTTTTCGGCGAAACCCTGCGGATCCGACGCCGACTCGGCAGCACTGCGCTGCGAAACTGCGTGAGAGCGCTGCTCGTCGGTCATGAGTGGTGAGAAGGGCACGACGCCGATGAGTAGGTGGGCAACGTAGTCATGCCACGCGTCGAGGTAGAGGTCGCGAATCCGTCGTCGTTGCTCGAGGTCGCGCACGACGATTACTCGCCATGCTTGGCGGTTGCCGCCAGAAGGCGCGAAGCGGGCATCATCGAGGATTGCGTAGAGGGTGGCGTCGTCAACATCTCGAGGCTCGTACTCACGAACCGCGCCGGTTGTCCGCATGGCTTCACTGAGTTCCATGTCGATACCCTAGGTCAGCATTGCGAGAAACTCATGCGTCGCGACGTTGCAGGAGCGTCACCCCAACGCCCAAGAAGACGATGACGTAAGAAATCAAGATAAGCGATGCCGTCGCCGATCCAAAGCTGTTCGAAGCAGGTGTTGGCGACATCATGGCTTGACCGAGGGCTGAAGGCTCGTACTTGGAGTAACTGGTCTGCCAGCTCTGGGGGAGAAGGAACATGACGATCGGCAAGATCAACAGGATGGAAGTGAACACGCTGATACAGGCGGCGCTTTGACGCAGGATCAGCCCGAGCGAGTAGCCAAATACTGCAAGAAGCGTCAGATAGACACCAGCCAAGATGACCGACCTCAAGACTGAACCGCTGCTCAAAGACGCGGTCGGCACGACACCTGAGAAAATGCTCTGACCCAACAAGAAGGTGATGAACACTGCAATCTCCGAAATGACGAACATCGACGCTATGAGAATGATTAACTTCGATACCGCCAAACGCAGTCGATTGGGCACCGCAGCCAATGTCGTACGAATCGATCCCGACGAGTACTCACTGGTGATGAAGAGGACACCGATGACGCCAATTGCGAATTGGGCGAACAGGGTACCGCCGAGACTTGTTGATACCGGATCAAAGGTGATCTTGCGCAATGGATTCATCTCGTGGTAGTGGCTACGAACCGTCCAGGTGATGAGCGCGCCCAGTCCAATGGTCAGCACGAAGGTGACTGCCACCCCGAGGATGGTGGAGCGCACGGTATGGAACTTGATCCATTCAGCCTTGACCGTGGACGAAAGGGTGTTGTCACTCATCGGCTGCTGCTTGCTGTCGGTGGGCGAAGTCAAGGGAGTCAGCGGTCAGGTCCATGAAGACTTCCTCGAGCGAGGCTCTTTGGGGAGTCAGTTCGTACAGCGTGAGCCCGCTAGCGAAAGCGATCTTACCGACCTCATCAGAACTAAGACCACTGACGGTGAGCATGCTTTCATTGGTGGCCTGAACCTGAGCTCCGTGGCTCAGCAGCACTTGTTGTAACAAGGTGGGGTCAGAGGTGCGTACGAGAACGCTCCCTTGTGCGGTCTTGGTGAGATCGTCGACCGATCCTTGCGTAATGAACTTGCCTCGGCCAATGACGATGATCTGATCAGCGCTCACCGCCATCTCGCTCATCAGGTGCGAACTCACAAAGACAGTACGCCCCTCCGCGGCGAGTGAACGGAAGAATTCTCGGATCCAGCGGATACCTTCGGGATCGAGCCCATTGACTGGTTCATCGAACAAGAGGACCGCAGGGTCACCAAGAAGGGCCGCAGCGATGCCGAGACGCTGGCTCATGCCGAGCGAGAATCCCCCGACCCGCTTGTTGGCTACTGAGGTGATTCCGGTGAACTCGAGTACCTCGTCTACTCTGGACAGCTTGATCTGGTTTGACGTTGCCAGAGAGCGCAAGTGATTACGAGCAGTTCGGCCGGGATGTACGGCCTTGGCATCGAGCAACGCACCGACCTCGCGTAATGGTGACTTGAGGTCTGCGTAGTTTTGTCCGTTGACCGTGGCGCGTCCCTTGCTTGGATGATCGAGTCCGAGAATGATCCTCATGGTGGTGGATTTCCCGGATCCATTGGGACCGAGGAATCCAGTGACGACGCCGGACTTCACTTCGAAGTTCAGATCGTCCACGGCGGTGGTGGAACCGTACTGTTTGGTGAGGTGTTCGACTTTGAGCATGGGGAGGTACTACTGAGACTACTTTCGCTGCGCCAGGCGGCGACCGGGGGACCTTAAGCGATCAGTAAATCCTGTCTGAGCTCGCCTAATCGCCAGCTCGTTCGCGGCATTGTCTGCAGGTTCCCGTGATCGCCAAGTGGTGGCGATCGAGGCGGAAGCCGAAGTTGCGCAACAGCTCCTTACTGAGATGGTCGAAGTGTGACGCCGGCACCTCGAAGGCGACCCCGCACTGAGAGCAGATGAGATGACCATGGGTCGTGCCCGCCAAATGGTAGACCGCCGCGTGCTGAGCCATGTGGGAATGCACGACGATCTTCAGCGCTTCGAACTCCTCCAGGATTCGATAAACGGTGGACTGGCTCACTTCAGGTTGCCATTTCTGCACGGCATGAGTGATCTCTTCGACGGTGAGGTGACCCGGGGCGTCGACGAGCACTTGAGCAACGGTTCGCTTGGGGACGGTGACCCTCTTCGCTGCGCCACGAAGCGTGGAAACGATCTCCTCAACCGCTGGCGAAGGGTGCACCATAGACAGAGGATAGGCGCGTATCGATTAGGCCCTCCAACCCGTATTCTCATGATATGAATTCGTCTCCGGTGATGATTGAACCAGACCATGCCCTCAAGGGTCGATCCGAAGTAGTGAACGTGCAGCGCCCGCATCTGGTTTACGGCGTGTCAATGATGGAGGCCGTTCCCCCAGACGCGCAAGTCGCCTATGTGGCCATGGGCTGCTTTTGGGGAGCGGAGCGCAAGTTCTTCGAGCTTGACGGCGTAATCAATACCAGCGTGGGTTATCAAGGCGGATTCACACCTAATCCTTCGTATGAGGAGGTGTGCACCGGCAAAACCGGTCACGCCGAAAGCGTGAAAGTCGTCTTTGACCCGTCCAAGGTGAGTTACCGGCAAGTACTCGCCTGCTTTTATGAGAATCACAACCCGACGCAAGGATTCCGTCAAGGCGCCGATATCGGCACGCAATATCGCAGCGCCATCTACTACGTCGATGATGTTCAACGGGCCACAGCTCATGAGGTCACGGCCATCTATGCCGCCATGCTCGCGAGCCGAGGTTACGCAACGATCACCACGGAAATCGCTCCGGCGGGGCCGTTCTATTTAGCTGAGGAATATCACCAGCAGTACCTCGTGGCCAATCCCAACGGATACTGCGGATTGGGCGGAACCGGAGTGAGCTGTCCGGTTGGACTCGCCTAGGACGAACTCGATGACAGCTCTGCGACACGAGCAATCTCTCGCTGCGCCTCAGCCATCATCGTTCGCACTATCTCACCCGCTGGCACCAGGGAGTTGATTGCTCCAACGACCTGCCCGGCTGGATAACACTCAGTTGCCGCGACGACACCAGCCGTGTTCTCATCGCCACCGAGATGGAATGAGCCGTCGGCGAGCGAGACTTGGAGTTGATCAGGGAATTTCTTGAGGAGCTTGGGATCGGTTTCGTACAGGTCGGTCCTCGAGTTGCGAATCACTCGCATGGTCTTACCGGTATAGGCACGCGAGATAACGGTTCCGTCCTCCGGTGAGTCGATGATGCTCTCCTTGAAGCCGACGACCGAGCGGGCTTCGGGTGTAGCGATGAAGCGGGTACCGATCCACACGCCGTCGGCCCCTAGCATGAGTGACGCTGCGAGGCCGCGGCCGTCGAAAATCCCACCGGCAGCAATCACCGGTATGGAACTTCCAACTGCATCCACGATCATCGGAACCAATGGAAGGGTGGCCACGGTTCCAGTGTGCCCACCGGCTTCGGTACCCTGTGCGACCACGATGTCGCATCCTGCGTCGAGAGCGCGCTTGGCGTGTTCGACTTTGCCGCACATTGAGATGACCAGAACGTGATGACTGTGACACAGGTCGATGACATGGCGAGGGACGCCGAGGCCGGCGACGAAAGCGCTAGCCCCTCCTTCAATCAACAGTTCGACGTTCTGTACCAACGTCTCGGGAAATGCGGTGAGCAGGTCAACACCAAATGGCTTGGACGTCAGCGATCTGATGATCGACATCTCACTGGCCAACTGATTGCTCGTCATGGTCGATGCTCCGAGGCATCCGTAACCTCCCGCCTCTGACACTGCTGCAGCAAGACGGCCGTAGGCCACGCCGCCCATTCCCGCCAACATCACCGGATGTTCGATTCCGAGTATCTGCGTCAATCGCGTTCTCATACAACCTCCCCAGAGGCCAACTATAGGGAACTCGAAAACGACCCAGCGACACCAAGCATTTGCTCACCGTCATCCACAGTGCGTTGGTCAAAAGCGCGGACCGCTGTGTTGACCTCGACGAATCAGGAGTCTTGGCGGAGGGCCGTCAACTCGATGGCCCAGGTCCCGAGCGAGCTCGACTGGGTCTTCGGTGCTCACTTTTCATAGAGGTTGCTAGCCGCATTGGACCGCATCTGATCGACTCTGTCGACCTCATCGTGTTTCGCTTATCCCGCTTGCGCGATTCCATTCGGCGAACAAGTTGGACTTCCGCTGCCTTGCGCACACTGCCCAGGGATGTGCTGGCCATCATCATCTAGGCGATTCGGGACCTAATTCGACGGAGCTCGCGATGGGCGGTGCCGGTCCGATCACTGGCTGCGGTTCTCTCGTTGATGCTCCTTGAAATCAAACGTCGCGCGAGCCTGCACTCAAGTGCCGACGAAATTCCACTACCAAACACCTCGCTGCATCCCTGAGGACGTCGAGACAGCGCTCGAAGTCGAGTTGTGATCCGTAGTAAGGATCTTCCAGATCAAGGTCCAAACCGGGTTGGAGAAGGTTACGCAGTAGTAGAACTCGAGTGTTCGGATTTGTTAGACGGCGCTCCACGTCGTGAACCTGCTCACGAGTCATCGCGATGACCAGGTCCTGACGATTTAAGTAGACGCTGTCAGCGAAGGCCGCCGTTGAGCCGGCTTGAGATATGCCAGCGTTGTCGAGGGCGGCGCGGGCCCGGGAGTCCATATCGCAGCCGACGTGCCAGTTGGCGGTGCCAGCGCTGGAAACGAAGACGCGCCCAATTAGAAAAGAGTCCTCAGCAATCAACTCGCGCAGAGCGACTTCGGCCATGGGTGAGCGGCAGATGTTGCCAGTGCATATCATCGCGATATTCAAGGTTCGTTCGGACATGGTCACCCTTCTGTCACGTGGTCCTTCGGTCCCGTTATTGAGGCAAAAGTGACGTGCGAACGTGGTTGGCGAATCAGTACAATGGCTTAAGGATTACAGGAAAGGAGACGCGATGCCACTCTCAGAGCATGAGCAGCGGATCCTGGCCGAGTTGGAAGAATCGCTCTCCAAGCACGATCCGCGATTTGTCAAGAACGTTCGCGAGACGAATGTTTACTCCCATGGCGGGCGCCGTGTCCGTTGGGGTATCGCTGGATTCGTCGCCGGTCTCTTGATTCTCATCCTGACCTTTTCGCAATACGTGGTTTTGGGTTTGCTCGGTGTGGCCATGATGTTCGTCTCGGCGGTGGTTGTTGAACGAAATGCACGGCTCTTGGGAAAGGCGTCGTGGCAGGACATCACGCGACCGGCCCGGGGGGATGATTCAAACGCGAACTATGGTCCTCGGACCAGTTCGCTCCGCGACTGGTTGTCGCGTCAGCGTCGCACTCGAGAATGACCACCATCGGAGTCGCGCTTGGCGCGCCTCCGTGTCTGGCTATCGACATCGGTGCGTCCAAGGTCGATGTCGCAGTCGTGACTTCGAATGGTGTGGTTCACGACCGTGAGCGAATTCGGGTAAACCAACATCCAGATGATCTGTTCGAGGCCATCGGTTCAACCGCGGTCCGGATTCGCGACGTCAGTGGGGTGAGTTTGGTGGGCGTGGGTTGCGCTGGACCCATGGCTCGTGGCGGAATGACCGTATCGCCACTTAACATCCGCGCTTGGAAGGATTTCCCTCTGACACCTAAGTTGCGCGCCCTACTCGGCGAGGATGTGCACGTCGATGGCGATGCCCGAGCTCTAGCGCTGGCCGAGGGCGGTTTCGGCGGAGCCGTGGGCGAGAGTTCTTTCATTTCGATGGTGGTTTCAACCGGCGTCGGTGGTGGCGTCGTGATCGACGGGCGGCTGCTCGATGGTGACTCGGGAAACGCCGGGCACATCGGTCATCTGAACGTGGTGCCTGGCGGCAATCTATGTTCCTGTGGAGCCTTCGGATGTCTCGAGGCTGAGGCTTCGGGATGGGCCATCGAAGCGCGCACGGGACGTTGTGCCCGCGACGCTGACGACGTCACGAAATCGAGGACTGGTGAGCTCGTTGGTAGGGCCGTCGGTTCGCTGTGTTCCGTACTGGATATCAATTGCTGCTTCATCGGTGGATCGGTGGCATTGGGATTTGGTGAGGAGTTCTTCGCCGTTGCCAATAAGGCGGCCCATTCAATGGCGGCGTTGCCCTACTCCAAGTCCTTGGAGATCTTGCCTACGGCACTCGGAGAGGACGGACCATTAATCGGAGCGGCCATGGTTGCGTGGCGAGGACATCGATGAGACGTTTTTGGATTGGGGGTATCGGTCGCTATGTGTTGGGTCATCCTTCGAGCGCTGGACCCTTGTTGCTCGCCGGATGGGCACTTCGCAAGAAGCGATGGTGGCAACAATGGCCCTTTCTTCCACTACCGGACGCCCGATACTGGGAGTTTCGAATCCATACGATGTATGGAGCTGGTCGAGTCCACGTAACACCCCAAGAAGCAGTCGGCGCCGCCAAGTGGGCAGTGTCCCAGCGCAGAAGGGGATAGTTCTCCTCGTGGCGCGAGTACTCCTTCTCAATGCGACCTTTGAACCCTTGCAGTTGGTGAGTGAGCGTCGTGCGGTGGTGCTCATGCTCGCCGGGCGCGCTGAGCCCATCGCCACGCCTGAACAACCAAACGTCTGTCGATCAGCGTCGGTGGTTATTGAGATCCCGGCCATTGTCCGGCTTCATGAAATGGTCCGTATCCCTTCGAAGGTCCGAACGCCACCCCTGACTAGGAGATCTCTGTTGCTCAGAGACAGTTACCGATGCGCCTACTGTCTTGAGCACGCCGACACGATTGACCATGTGGTTCCCCGGAGTCGTGGAGGACGCCATGAATGGACCAATGTTGTTGCGGCCTGTCGCCACCACAATATGCAAAAGGGTGATCGTCTACTCGAGGAAATAGGCTGGCGGATGCATTTCGAGCCTCGGGTACCCGATGGTCCATGGTGGCGGTGGCGCCACGTCGCGGACCCCGACCCGCTGTGGGCGCCATATCTACCTCGCGCATCGTGACTGCTGAGTTGGCGGAACTTTACGACTACGCCTCGCTTCGACTGCTGGTCGAGACAACGATGTTGGTCATTGCAGTTCCCCGTCCAGTCGTGGTCATGGGAGGGAACCAATCGACTGTCGTTCTCGACCATGATGGTGTCGAGCACTTGACGTTACGCCGGCGTCGTGGTGGAGGTGGGATGGTTCTCCTCCAACCTGGTGACCTCTGGGTCGACTGGTGGATCCCCGCCAACGACTCACGATGGTCCCAAGACGTTCGGGCAACTTCGATCAGAGCCGGATCATGGTGGCAGGAGACCTTGCAAGAATCTGGAATCACTCAAGTCTCAGTGCACACCGGCCCTCTTGAGGGAAATCCCGAGCACCGGGTGGTTTGTTTTGCCGGGAGTGGGCCCGGCGAAGTTTTCGTCCAGGGTCGTAAGACCGTGGGCATTACGCAATGGCGCGTTCGAGAAGGCGCCTTTCTCTCGAGTGTTCTTCACGCGGGTCCAACTTTTTCGCTTCTGAGTACTTTGGCCCACATTCCAGTTGGACTTCGATCGGCGTTGGACCATCAGACGATGTCGACACTCGAACTGAGCGACACCCGAGAGCTCATTGGATTGCTCGAGCACGCCTCTGAACCTCAAGTCGTGCGCCATCTTGAACTAGCTCTTTGAGATTGGCTTTTCCTCAATTATTGGTCTGAACTGGGGCCCGACACGTGTAACGGCTGATTTTGGCATACCACTGGTGTGAAATTGACGCGAAGTGGGGTCTAATGGTGTAATGTGCCATGAAGTGGAGAGAAGTGGTGGATCCACGGAAGGATGCTTATGCTCGGGTTCGTTGGCCAGTTTCAGCACACGCTGGATAGCAAAGGTCGACTCATCCTGCCCGCGAGGTTCCGCCCAGAGTTTGAACGAGGGGGACACCTCAGTCCGAATACGGAAGGGTGTATCGCTCTTTGGACCCCGGGCGAGTTCGCTCGCCAGAGTGAAGAGCATCTCGAGCGAAGTCGAACAGGTGGGCCACTCGACCGTCAACAGATGCGCTACTGGGCCGCCAACTCCTCAGACGCTGAGTTCGACAAACAAGGTCGATTCGCCCTGCCCGCCGCCATTCGAGACTACGGAAAATTGACCGGCGAAGTCTTGATCGTAGGCGCCATTGATCACGTCGAACTCTGGAATCCGACGACGTATGACGAACAAGTGAACGCAGCGGGAGAGCTGTTCAAACAAGGCAGTAACTAGTGAAAGGCGGGCATGAGACATGTCGGTCGCGGACCATGCGCAGCCTGGCAATCGCCTCGGTGAGGGGAGGAACCTCCTCCGCCCTCTTCCCCTTCGAGGCGATTGAAAGGCTGCAGATGGCCCAGGACAGTTATCACCTTCCAGTACTCGTCAGTGAGATCGTTGAGCTGTTCGCGGCCTTGCCTGCCGGGGTGGTCATCGATGCCACGCTGGGTGGCGGCGGACACGCCGGTGCAATTTTGCGTTCCGCTCCCCAGATCCGCATAGTGGGAATCGACCGGGATCCGGAGGCACGCACGTACGCCAAGCACTTTCTTGAGCCCTTTGGCGACCGCGTCCTGATCGTCGATAGCACGTTCGCTGAGATCGCCACCGTTGTCACTGATCAACGGCACTTTATCGGCCGACAGCCGATTGTCGGGGTTTTGATGGACCTGGGTGTTTCCTCGCATCAACTCGATGAAGCCGGCCGGGGTTTCTCATTTCGCTCCGAAGCGCCGCTCGATATGCGGATGGATCCAACTACAGGTCAAACAGCAGCACAGTTGCTGAGTCGTATGGACCGTCACGAATTGACCCGAATTCTGCGCGAAAATGGAGAGAATCGATTCGCTGGATCGATTGCTAAGTCGGTCATCGAACGTCAACCACAGACGACGGGAGAGTTGACCCAGGCAGTCGAGCGTGCCGTACCGATGGCAGCTCGACGTCGCGGGCATGTGGCCACGCGTGTCTTTCAGGCGTTGCGCATCTTGGTCAACGCCGAGCAAGAGCAGTTGGTCGACGGTCTGGACGCTGCAATTGAGGTGGTCGCTCCTGAAGGCGTCGTTGCCGTGATCTCGTATCACTCGGGTGAGGATCGGGTGGTCAAGTCCGTCTTCCATGAGGCTTCGACGGGCGGATGCCACTGTCCTGCGGATTTGGGTTGTGTCTGCGGTGCGGTCCCTACGGTTTCAGTATTCAAGGCAAGTGCACAACTAGCTGGCACTTCCGAAATTGAACTGAACCCCCGCTCTCGTTCTGCGCGGCTGCGCATCGCAAGAAAGCTCGCCCAATGAGTGTCATTGCCTTTCCACGACCGATTGACACCAGGCGGCATCGACCAAAAGTCGATCCAACAGCCCGACAGCCTTCTCACCGTGCTGGCGCGCCTCGGCGTCGTGCCGTCCTTTCAATATGGCGAGGTGCCTCGACGACGCGACGAGCGGCCATGGTGGTGATGTTGGCTATCACGATGTCGTTGGCAGGCAGCATGATTGTGGCAAACCGGCAGATTCAGTTGCACACCTTGCAAAGCCAGTTGTTACTCGAGCAGTCCACCTATGCTGTTCAGGTGGGTTCCTTGACAGTCAAGTCAGCGCCCAGCCAGATAGCCACTCGGGCCGGCGCCCTGCACTTGGTCGATCCAATCTCGGTGACGCAAGTCCCGTCTACGTCACTTGATGCGCCTCTGCCTCTACCGAAGTTTTTGGGTACTGCAACGGCAACATCAAGGACGATTCGGTGAGTTCGCATTACACCTCGACGCACAGCCGACCACGAGCACAGGGTCAGCAACGCAGAGCTACGTCGCCCGGCGCTCGACGAGTGCTCCTCGTTCGGGGCCTTCTCGCAATCGCCTTTGCGGCGCTGGGTGTACGTCTCTTCTTCCTCCAAGTGGTCAACCATGCGCACTACGCGCGCCTCTCGGTCGCCCAGGTCCGTGTAGACCTCACCACCACTGCACTGCGTGCGGGAATCTACGATCGTCATGGGCAGATACTCGCGGTATCGAGGCCGACCTCCATGGTGATCGCTGACGACTTTCAAATCTCGCATCCAGCGCGTGAGGCCGAGGCAATGTCAAAATTGGTCCAGGTTCCGACGCCGAAACTCACGAAGTTACTCTCGGAGAAGAATGGCTACGTTGTCTTGAACAATCGGCTAGATCTGACCAGTGGACACAAACTTGCTGCAATGGTCTTCCCGGGAATAGTGGTCCAAGATTCGTCGGTCCGCACCTATCCCAATGGACCGATAGCCACCTCGCTGATTGGTGGCGTGAACGCATCAGGTTCTGGTTCAGCTGGTCTGGAATACGAGTACCAGTCAATGCTCGCCGGTCAAACCGGGATCACTCGCGCATTCGTGTCCGCGTCAGGCGTGAATCTGCCCAGTTCGTACTCCACCGTGATTAAGAAGGCCAAGCCGGGTGTCGGTCTCGAACTCACCATCGACACGTCACTGCAGTACGTCGCCGAACGGGTTTTGGCCCGGCAACTGGCCACAACCAAGGCAGTCTCGGGAGTCGTCGTCGTCATGGACGTGAAGACCGGTGAGATTTTGGCGGACGCCTCGTTGGTCAACACGAAGTCGAATCCAGGGGTTCTAGGCAAGGATCCGGCCTGGGGAACGACCGTTGGGTTTCCGGGTATCGAGCAGACCATCAATAATCTTGCCTTTACTCAAGCCTTTGAGCCAGGATCGGTCTTCAAGGTGGTCACCTTCTCCGCTGCGCTACAGGCGGGATTGATTACGCCCAACACCGTCTTTACGGTGCCCAATTCTGTGGTTGTCGGGGGGCGTCTGTTTCACGACGCCGAAGTTCACGGGCTCTTGCACCTCACCGCCACCCAGGTCATTGCGCAGTCTTCGAACATCGGAACGTATCTCATTGGTAAGCGGGTAGGCGAGAGCGGGCTGCTCGCCCAGGTGGAGCGCCTCGGCTTCGGTCAACGCACCAGTGTCAATTTCCCTGGTGAAACGTCGGGCCTCTTGGTCAACGCGGCCAATTGGTACGCGAGCGACGAAGTCGCCATGCCAATCGGTCAAGTCGATGCCGTACCGCCTATCCAGGTTTTGGACGCGTACAACACCATTGCCAATGGCGGGGTCTTTGTAGAACCCAAACTCGTGCGTGGTTACGTCTATTCAAACGGTACGGTGCAAGCCACGCCACCAAGTCCGCATCGAGTGGCGATCTCGCCAAACGTCGACGCGACCATGAATCGAATGCTCGAGCAGGTGGTTCTTTCCGGAACAGGTACCAGTGCGATCATCCCTGGATACAGTGTCGCGGGCAAGACTGGAACCGCGACGATTCCTTACCCGGGTAAGGATCTCTTGTTGAACGGACAGTTCAACGCTCTGTTCGTGGGCTACGCACCGGCCAACGCACCCGTGCTTTCGATGGTCGTGGTGGTCGAGCGACCGTTGACCTCGATCTATGGCGGTGCCGTCGCAGCGCCAATATTTCAAACAGTGATGTCCTACGCTCTGCACCATTACGGGATTCCTTCCAACGGCACCGTCGTCAAGCCCTTGACTGGACCCGGAGCGAGTATTGCGTCGGACGTGACCTGATGCAGCTCGGAGATATCCTCGAAGACCTCACCCTCGATGTAGCGATTGGGAGTATCGAGATCGGTCGCGTGGATTCTGATTCGCGCAGTTGCCGACCGGGTTCGCTCTTCTTCGCCTTGCCGGGCCAGACCAGTCACGGTTCGAGATATGCGCGAGACGCAGAACTCGGTGGTGCAGTCTGCATCGTTTCGAGCGAGCCTCTTGAAGGACTAGGCGTCCCGGTTGTCCAAGTGCCGTCTAGCCAGTTGTTCGCTTTGTGCGCCCATTCGAGTTCGGTCGTCGTTGGCGAGCCCGAACGTCGGACCCAACTGGTCGGCGTGACCGGAACTAATGGCAAGACAACTGTTACCACTCTCGTGGCCTCCCTCGCGCGCGCCATCGGTTGGAACGGAGCGAACATCGGCACGTTGACCAATGAACGAACTACTCCGAGCTCACCGGAACTCTTTCGCACGCTCGAGCGCATGGTGGGACAGTTCGACCCAGAGGTGACCCGCTCTCTTGTCGCAATGGAGGTATCGAGCCACGCAATTGACCAGCGAAGAATCGAGGGGTTGACCTTCAAGGTCGTTGCGTTCACCAATCTCGGCCACGACCATCTCGATTATCACCAGACGATGGAGCGGTACTTTGAAACCAAGGCCCAACTGTTTACGCTTGAACATGCGCAGCGGGCCGTCGTTTGGGCCGACGACCCCTACGGTGCTCGACTCGCCGACCTCACCGACCTGCCGGTGACCGCAGTGTCTCGAAGTGAAGCCTCCCAGGTACAGACGTCGTTGCGCGGCACCACCTTCGTATGGCACGAACTGGTTGTGAACTCACCGCTGATTGGTGGCTACAACGTCGAGAACTCGTTGATGGCGATGTCCATCATGCGATCGCTCGGTGCGCGCGAAATCGATATCGCCAGAGCCATGAGTGAAGTCCCATCGATTCCTGGACGTTTCGAACTCGTTTCGACGGGACAGATCACCGTGGTCGTGGATTACGCCCACACTCCCGAAGGTCTTCGTCGACTCCTCAGTGACGTGCGAGAGCTGATGGACGACGGTCAACTCATCACCGTCTTTGGTTGTGGTGGAGACCGTGACCGCGACAAGCGTCCCCAGATGGGGAGTGTTGTAACTTCGCTGTCCGATATAACCATCGTGACCTCGGATAATCCGCGTTCGGAGCCGCCAGATGCCATTATTGATGCCATCATGGTCGGTGTCGCTGCGGATTCGCACGTCTATCGTTTGAGCGATCGAAGAAGCGCCATCGCCAAGGCGCTCGAGATCGCCGAACCAGGTGACGTCGTGGTGTTAGCTGGAAAGGGCCACGAGACAACTCAGGTTGTCGGTGACCAAATGCTGCCCTTTGACGATCGCGTCGTCGCAAAGGAATTACTGAGGTGAGGGCCCAATGTTGAGTCTGATGGAAGCCGGCAGCGTTGGATTCCTCTGTGCGTTGGTACTGACGCCATTGTTCATCCGTTTCGTGAGTGAGAGGTCCCTCGGACAACAGATCCGCGAAGACGGACCTTCGACACATCTGGTCAAAGCGGGCACCCCGACCATGGGTGGTGTGGTCATCGTCCTATCGGCCGTGCTGGGATATATGATGGGTCACGTCGGTACCGCCATCGTCTTCACGAGGAGCGGGATTCTGGCGGTATCGGTGATCATCGCCTCAGGATTTCTCGGATTCGTTGATGACTACCTCGGCATCCGAAACGCCCGCAACCTCGGACTCAACAAGCGTGGCAAGATCGTGGGTCAGTTGTTGATCGCCGCGGTCTTTGCCGTTCTTTCCATTGACTGGGTTCACACGTCGACTCAACTATCGTTCACGAGATTTTCTCTTCCTGGCTGGAATCTCGCCGCTGGTGGCTGGATGGTGCTCGCAGTCTTCGTGATCATCGCGACGTCCAATGCCGTCAACTTGACTGACGGCCTGGACGGGCTCGCCGCAGGATCGGCGACCTTTGACTTCAGTGTTCTCGCCATCATCGGTTACTGGCAGTTCCGTCACTACCAGATCTACCATCTGCATTCGGCGCTCGACCTAGGACTGGTCGCGGTGGGACTGGTAGGTGCGTGCCTGGGATTTCTGTGGTGGAACGCGCCACCGGCACGAATCATCATGGGCGACACCGGATCTCTCGCAATCGGCACGGGATTGGGCGCACTGGCGTTATTGATGAATCTCGATCTGTTGTTGCCCGTGATCGGCGGACTCTTCGTCGCCGAGACCGCATCGGTGATCCTCCAGGTGGTCAGTTTTCGACTCTTTGGTCGCCGGGTATTTCGCATGGCACCGTTCCATCATCATTTTGAACTGCGTGGATGGCCCGAGACGACGGTGATGATCAGATTCTGGATTCTCAGTGGGTTGACCGCCGCCCTCGGACTCGGGATCTTCTACGGTGACTTCTTGAAGATTGCCAAGGTGGTGTGAACGTGACCACATCAGGCCGGACACGAGGCTTCTTCCAAACATCGCCCCGTGGCAACACCAATGGACGAGTGTTGTTGTTCATCACGACGCTGATGGTCATCTTCGGTACCATCGCGGTCGCGTCCGCGAGTGAGGGACAGGCATCGGCGAACGGAGG
The DNA here is from genome assembly GCA_013044405.1 of Acidimicrobiaceae bacterium. GTDB lineage: Bacteria > Actinomycetota > Acidimicrobiia > Acidimicrobiales > RAAP-2 > RAAP-2. Next base: position 26,033 of record JABEUR010000042.1, read on the forward strand.
CTCTACGTGGTCGATCATTGTGCACGATCTCATCTATTTGGGATTCGGAGCATTCGCCTTGTACGTGATGACCCGGGTCCGCCTGGACCGCCTGGTAAAGAGCGCACCGCTACTGATAATCGTCGGTCTATTGCTCTTGCTGGCCGTCAAGGCGATCGGGGTGACGTCGTCAGGCGGAAAGCGTTGGATCAACCTCCACGTGATCTACCTGCAGCCATCTGAGATATTCAAACTCTTTACTGTTTTGTTCATGGCGTGGTTGATCCAACACCACCACAACGAATTGGGCAACTGGCGTCAGCTGGCGATCTGGACGCTTCCGATTTCGGTCGGCGCCGGACTCATCGTCATCGAACCCGACATCGGAACGTCCTCCGTGGTGGCTGCCATCGCTCTCACCATCCTTGCGGTTGCTGGGCTGTCCAAACGTCTCTTGGGGCGAATCAGTCTTCTTGGAGTGGTCGTCTTTGGAGGGTACATGGCCTACAAGCCGTATTCGGCGAAGCGATTCTTCTCCTTCCTACATCCTAATTCCGACCTGCTCGGTAGTGGTTACCAGTTGCTGCAGTCCAAGATTGGACTGGGCACCGGAGGCCTAGCGGGGCTCGGCCTTGGACACAGTCGCGAAAAGTGGGGTCTGTTGCCAAATCCCCACACGGACTTCATTTTCACGATCATCGGTGAGGAGTTGGGGTTCATTGGCACGCTCGCTGTGATCGGACTGTTCGTCGCGTTCCTCTTCGCGGCGATTCGAATCGCACAACAGTGCACGAACAGCGTGTATCGATACATCGTGATCGGCATCACCACGTGGATCTGCGTTGAAGCCGTGATCAACATCGCATCTGTCGTTGGGTGGTGGGCGGTCACGGGAATCCCGCTGCCGTTCTTCTCCTATGGAGGGACTGCGTTGGTCACCGAGTTGGCCGCGGTCGGCCTGCTCTACAACATCGCGCACGACACCAGTCGATCGGGCGACGTCACGATCCACGAACATCGCCTGACGAACTTCAGAGACGTCATCGAAGGGCGCCCGTCGGCGCGCCCTTCGGGCCGCAGCGTCCAGCACCAGCACGTGCGCCGTGAAACTCCCCGGAGTCTCTAGTGCCCGGTCCGATCGTGATCACTGGCGGAGGTACGGGTGGACACGTCTTTCCGATGCAGGCCATCGGCGAGCAGATCATGCAACGGGGAATCGCCCCCAAAGAAGTACGCTACGTCGGGAGTCGACGTGGTCAAGAGGCGACCATCTTGATCCCCGGACCAATACGATTGACCCTTTTACCTGGACGGGGGATCCGTCGGTCGTGGGGGCTGCGGGCTATTTGGGCGAACGTCGGGGCGGCGATCGGACTCGTCACGGCGGTCGTCGTGGCCATGGTGTTGGTCGGGCGATGGAGACCGAGAGTCGTTGTCTCGGTAGGGGGTTACGCGTCCTTCGCCACGTCCTTGGCTGCGCTGGTATGGCGTCGGCCATTGGTCCTGGTCGAGCTCGACGCGTATCCCGGAGCCGCGCAGCGAGTTCTGGCCCACTTCGCGCAACGCAGATGCACTGCGTTTCCTTCTGAGGAGCCCGGCACCGTGCTATGCGGGGCTCCGATACGAGACTCCATTGTCGCCGTTGACCGAAGTGCGAGTACGCGGGTCCGAGCTCGTGCGAGGTTCGATCCTCCGATCGATCCTGAGCGCCAGGTCATCGTCGTGATGACCGGATCGCTTGGTTCAGGCAAGGTGAACCGCACGGTCAGTGAACTCGCAGCGCTCTGGGCCGAGCGAACTGACGTGACGATCATCCACGTCGCGGGTAGGAGGGACTTTGCCCAGGTCGTGGGCTCTCGACCCGATACGCACGGATTGGACTATCGGATCATCGAATTCGCGGACATGGTGCAGCTCTGGGGGATATGCGATGCGGCAGTGTGTCGTTCGGGAGCTATCACCATGGCCGAACTGACTGCACTGGCCATCCCGGCGGTACTGATACCGTTACCGGGCGCTCCGGGGGATCATCAGACGCGAAACGCCCAAGTGCTCGCAAGTGCGGGGGGTGCTCGGATGATCGCGGACCGTGAGCTCAACGCTGGGGTCCTCGCCAATGTTCTCGATGAGGTCATGGAGCCACGGACGCTCGAGTCGATGTCGTCGATCAGTTCGACGTTCGCGAGACGTGACGCAGCAAGGGCTATCGCCGAGGTGGTCGCACACGTAGGTGGCGTGCGGTGATCGAGAGTTGGGTTGGGACCCGGGTACATATCGTGGGCGTCGGGGGAGCGGGCATGAGCGGGCTCGCGCGGCTCTTGGTTGAAATGGGAGCATCGGTGAGTGGCAGCGACGCCGTTGACTCTGAGACGCTGGCCCAATTGCGCGATGCGGGAGTCAACGTCTCTGTCGGGCACTCTGTCACCCAAGGAGCCGACGCTCAGTTGGTTACCTGGTCTCCGGCCGTTGCCGCTGACAACGTCGAGGTGCTCGGTGCATTAGGTCGCGGAGCGATCTTGATGACCCGATCTGAGATCCTCAGTTCGCTCGGGGACACGTTGCGGATCATTGGTTTGACCGGAACCCACGGCAAGACAACAGCGACGTCCATGATGGCCCACGTGATGAACGCCGCGGGGCGCGACTGCTCTCGACTCCTGGGTGCCGACGTCACTGGATTGGGGGCAAACGGACACTGGGGAGACTCGGACCTTATCCTTGAGGTTGACGAGAGTTATGGGACGTTTTCCAAGTTGCACCCCTTCGCCCTGGGCCTCTTGAACGTCGAGGCCGATCACCTGGACCACTACGGATCGTTGGAGTCCCTCGAAGATGCCTTCGCCGGTCTCGTGGAGCGCTCGAGCGGGCCGGTGGTGGTGTGGTGGGACGACACTGGGGCCAGGCGCAGCATTGCCAACGTTCGTCGCCGAGTGCTCACGGTCGGCACTGCGCCAGACGTGGATTGGGTGGTGTCAAAGGTCAACGTTGACCGCCTCGGCTCGTCGTTCCAACTCCAACGAGATGGCGTCTCACTTGATCTCCAGCTGCGCGTGATCGGCACCCATAACGTCGCGAACGCCGCGGTGGTGGCGAGTCTCGCCCTGGAACTCGGAGTCAATGAGGCGGCGGTGAAGGCGGGGTTGGGTTCATTCGTTGGTGCACCGCGCCGTTTTCAGTCACGCGGCATCTGGCGAGGAGTTTCGGTCTTTGAGGACTACGCCCATCTTCCTGGAGAAATCTCCGCGACCCTTCGTGCGACTCGAGCGGCGGGCTTCGAGCGCATCGGAGTGGTGTTTCAGCCTCATCGAGTGACGCGAACCCTCAATCTGGTCAACGACTTCGCGCAGTGCTTCGACGGGGCGAGGGTGGTCCTGATTACCGATATCTATGACGCCGGCGAGGCGAATCCTGCGCGGATCACGGGTGAGATCGTCCAGCGTGCCATTGTCGAACACCGACCGGACCTTTCGGTCAGCTACTGCGAGTCTCTCGAGGAGATTCCCGAGGTGCTCGAGAGATGGCGAGTTGAGTTCGACGTGGACGTCGTGCTCCTGCTCGGAGCAGGAGACGTGGCCAGCATTGCGAATCGACTCCCGGGAGGGTTCGCGTCGTGAGCGTCGATCTCTTGGTCGAACGCGGCGCTGGGCGGGTCGTGGAGCACGCTCCGTTAGGCGCCCTGACGACCTACCGAGTCGGAGGATCCGTCCGTGCTCTGGTCCAACTACGGACCTATCGTGACCTCGAAGAACTGGGGCCGCTGTTGGGAGCCACCGGGCTCGAGATGTGCGTCATTGGCAACGGTTCGAATCTCTTGGTCGCAGATGGCGAGCAGGACATTCTGGCAGTCAAACTGGGCGATGGATTCAGTCAACTCGACTGGCATGACGACGGTGGGCAAGTTCTCGTCTCGGTCGGCGCCGGGCTCGACCTGCCCGTGGCGGCGCGACGACTCTCGAACGAAGGTATCTGTGGATTCGAATGGGCCGTGGGCGTCCCCGGGACGATGGGTGGCGCAGTAATGATGAATGCCGGGGGCCACGGCTCCGACGTCGCTTCGTCCCTGGAGTCGGCCCGGATTTGGCGCAACGGAGTGATCGAAGTCGTTGGTGTCAAGGACCTGCACCTCGACTATCGCTCCAGTGCGCTCGCACCAGGACAGATCGTCGTGGGTGCCGAACTGCGCCTACTGCGAGGAGATGCGCGACGCTCCGGTGAGCAGATCCGTGAGATCGTCAGGTGGCGACGCGAGCACCAGCCGGGTGGAGCGAATGGCGGAAGTGTCTTTCGTAATCCATCGGGAGAACATGCGGGCCGGCTCATCGAGCTTTCTGGATGCAAGGGACTGCGCTACAACAGTGCCCAGGTGAGCGAAAAGCACGCGAATTTCTTCGTCGTCGAACCAGCTGGTCGAGCCTCCGACGTCTATGCACTGATCGAGATCGTGCGCGACCGTGTTCTCGAAGTCACGGGGGTCGCACTGCACTGTGAACACCATTTCGTCGGTTTCGAGGAGTTGGGTTGAGCCGGCGCAAGCCCCAACGGGCGGTCGGTCCCGGTGCGACCCTTTCCAATTCGTCGGCCCGAGCCGCCCGGGGGAGCCGGTCAGCGCGTCGACAGCGGCGAAGTGCTCGCAAAGCGGCGAAATCTGAGCGCGTCGCCCGAGCGGCGAAAGTCAAGCGACCTCGTCGGCGTTTCGGTCGCCTCGCGACGGGTGTCGTCCTGGTCGGATTGATGCTGACAGTCTTGGCGCTGGGCGGCCAGTGGATGCTGCGCCAGTCATACTTTCGCGTTCAACACGTGACGTTCGTTGGACTGCATCACGAAACGGTCTCTCAAGTCCTGGCGGCCACGGGGTTGGAGCTTCATCCGACCATGATCGGTCTCGATACGGCCACACTGACACGCAAACTTGAGCAATTCGCGTGGATCGAGGGCGTTCGGGTGATCAAACATTGGCCCAATTCGCTCGAGATTCGAATTCATGAAAGCGCTCCGGTCGCGGTCGCCTTCGATTCGCATCACGTACTGCAGTACGTGGACCGGCGCGGCCGTGAACTCGGACACGCTCCCTTGAACGCCAATCTCCCCACACTGCAGTACACCAGTCCCGCGCGCACGAGCTGGCCCTACGAACGAGCAGGACGCAACGCCGCGCTCGTGGCGAGTGCACTACCACCGGCCTTCGCCGCCCAGGTCTCCGTGGTGAGCGTCAATTGGCACGGATCGGTCGAATTGAAGATGACGACTCCGGTCAGCTTCATCATCGGCCCACCGACCCAGTTACACGCTAAATTCGTGGCAATCGCCTCGGTGATCGCCCACAGCACCCTTGGACCAGGTGATGTGGTCGATGTAACAGTGCCCAGTGAGCTGGCGGTCAGTGGTCCGCCCCCGGGATGAGGGTGGCATTTGACCGAAATCCAAGGTATGACTAGCCTTCGAAGACATTTGTTCGGGTAAGTCCGCGCGACCGTGAAGGTTGCGACACAATAGAAGAGTCAATCAAGGGGAGTTCATGAGTCTCAACCACAGCAACTACCACGCCGTAATCAAAGTCATCGGCGTCGGTGGCGGTGGGGTCAATGCGGTCAACCGCATGATCTCTTCGGGCCTGCGAAACATTGAATTCATCGCGGCAAATACCGATGCTCAGGCACTGTTGCTGAGCGAAGCGGATCTGAAACTCGACATCGGGCGCGAGCTGACCAAGGGCCTAGGAGCCGGGAGCGATCCCGAGATAGGCCGCCAGGCCGCCGAGGACCATCGAGGTGAGATCGAAGAGGCCCTCATGGATACCGATATGGTCTTCATCACGGCTGGAGAGGGCGGTGGGACGGGCACTGGCGCAGCGCCCGTCGTGGCCGAAATCGCCCGCTCACTCGGAATCCTCACCATCGGTGTGGTCACGAGGCCATTTTCCTTTGAGGGCAAGCGTCGGGCCAATCAGGCTGAGAAGGGCATTCAGGCCCTTCGCGACAAGGTTGACACCCTCATCGTCATCCCCAACGATCGTTTGTTGTCGGTGACGGCCGCCGACACGACGATGCTCGATGCGTTCAAGACCGCTGACGACGTCCTGCTCTCGGCCGTTCGAGGCGTGACCGACCTCATCACCGTGCCCGGTCTGATCAATACGGACTTCGCCGACGTGAATGCAGTTATGCGCAACGCCGGTACCGCGATCATGGGCGTCGGGACGTCCACCGGTGAGGGCCGGGCGGTGAATGCGGCGCGCGCGGCGATCACGTCGCCACTTCTCGAGGCGTCGATCGACGGTGCTCGCGGAATCTTGATGAACATCGTTGGCGGTCCGGGCGTCACGCTCTCTGAGGTCACCCAAGCCGCAGAAATCATTCACTCGGTGGCTCACCCCGATGCCAACATCATCTTTGGCAGCGTGATCGATGAGTCAATCGGCGAAGCAGTGCGTGTGACGGTGATCGCGGCTGGTTTCGATCACAACGCTCCTGCTAAGGCTGCGCCAGTGACTTCGAGTGAACCGGTGATGACCGAGGGCCCGCGCAGCGATATCTTTGCCAGCCCCACCAATGACGACTTCTTCGACGTCGGTGGCGATGACGACCTCCCCAGTTTCCTTCGTTAACGACGATTTGGTCGAGCGGGTTCGAGCCAACCTGGCTCGCGTCGTGCAACGCATTGCTTCTACCGGCCGAGATCCGAGAGAGATTCGCGTTGTAGGCGTGACCAAGACGTTCGATGCCCGTTACGTTCGCGCCGCTGGTCTTGTCGGTCTTGGGGCACTCGGCGAGAACTACGTCGAGGAGCTCTGCCAAAAGCGAGTCGAGGTTGGCGAGGGACCCACCTGGCACTACCTTGGCGCTCTTCAGTCGAACAAGATCCATCGCATCACCGAGTGTGCAGACGTGATCTGCGGGGTGTCGCGGATCAAGGAGTTGGAGAGGATCGCGAAGTACGGCCACGATCGAGTTCTCTATCTCCAAGTGGATTTCACACGCGCGGCGGGCCGAAACGGGGCCCCGCCCGAAGACGTCGAGAATCTGGTCGAGCGAGCTCGTACCTTGGGTCTCGAAATTCGTGGCCTGATGACCGTGGGCCCGGCAAATCCAGAGGGTGCGCGCGAAGCCTTTCGGGCGGCGACCAGCCTGGCGAACGACCTCGGATTGGTTGAGCGATCGATGGGCATGAGCGATGATCTGGAGATCGCCTGTGAACTGGGCAGCACGGAAGTTCGAATTGGACGGGCGCTCTTTGGAGCCCGAAACGCAACATCGGCCCTGACCTAACATGGGGTTGGGCGGTTTAGCCGCAAGGAGATCGACATGAAAGACAAATTGCGCGGGTTTCTTGGATTCCTGGGCCTCATCGAGGACGAGTACGGCGAGTACGGCTCGACAGGTCCGGCGCGCCCGTTTTCGGATCAGCCCGTCATGGCCGAGGAACCTGAGTGGTCGGCACCTCCGACGCACCATCCACGCCAGTTTCCGACCACTCCAGGACCCAGCCAGGTCCGAGCGCCCAGCGCTCAGCCTGCACCACAGCGAACGTCGTCGATATCGGTGCTCGATGGAGGCAACCAGGTGCCGCGAGTGCGGTCCATCCCGGGACCGGGCATAACTCGCGGGGTCCCATCTTCGGGCCCGGAGCGAGACGCCGCGGTGTTCATCCCACGTTCCTACAACGAGTCTCGGCGCATTACCGACCTGTTGCGAGCCAATCGGGCGGTGGTGCTCAACGTCGCGCCCGTGGAGCCCGGTCTCGGGCGCCGACTGGTCGACTTCGCTGCAGGAACGGCCTACGCCCTCAACGCCAAGATTGAGATCCTGGACAGCGGGGTCTACCTGATCTGTCCCCAGGGCGTGCACCTGGGCAGTGTCGAAAGGGAGCGACTGCGCGCGACGGACTATCGCGAGCTGGATAACGCATGATCCTCGTACACGACCTGATCTCCCTGTACATCTTGATCTTGATCGTCTCTGCACTGCTGAGCTGGTTTCCGACCACCAATTCCTCGGGGGCGCTCGCAACGACCAAGAGGGTCCTCTACGAGGTGAGTGAACCGGTTCTACGGCCCTTGCGCATGGTGCTTCCGCGCCCCCAGTTCGGTGGGGTCGGTATCGACTTGTCGGTGCTGGTGGCGATAATCCTCTTGAGCTTCATCAACCGAATCATTTGATCGCTAAACCGCGTCGCCCTTTCGTCTAGAAGTAGGGTGGCTGCATGGAAAGTTCGGATACCGCTTACTCAGCAATCGACGCCATCGATACGGTGGCCTTCAAGGTCGGCCTGAAGGGCTACAACGTCGATGAGGTCGATGAGTTCTTGGAGCGCCTGTCGGCTGAAGTTCGTCAGATGAAGGACTTGGTCGTCCAACAGCGCCAGCAGTTGCGTCAGGCCGCCGAGAGGATTAATCAGTTGGACGCACGGGGTCCTTCAGCTCCGGCGAGTCAGGTCTCGGCGCCAGCACCAGCGCCGGCGCGCGCGCCGAGCACCAGTGGTGCCGAGCAGGTCACCGCGATGATCGCGATGGCTCAGCAGTTCATTGAGCAGGCCCAACAGGAGGCCGAGACCA
>JABEUR010000043.1 GCA_013044405.1 Acidimicrobiaceae bacterium
GGCGGGGTGCCCGTCGTACTTCAGCACCTGCTCGAGAACGACCTGTTGCACGGCGACGTGATGACGGTGAGCGGCAAGACCATGGCCGAGAACCTGGCCGCGTACGGCGCGGCCAAGCCCGATGGCGACGTCGTTCACGAGATTTCACGTCCGATCAACGCCCGCGGCGGGATCGCCGTCCTGACCGGATCGTTGGCGCCCAAGGGCTCGGTGGTCAAGGTCGCGGGTATTGACCGTATGGACTTCACGGGCACGGCGAGGGTCTTTGACGGCGAGGACGCCGCGATGAAGGCGATCATGGACAATGAGATCCAACCCAATACCGTCCTCGTGATCCGTTACGAGGGACCCAAGGCCGGACCGGGCATGCGCGAGATGCTCGCGGTCACCGGCGCCATGAAGGGTGTAGGACGCGGTGCCGACTCCGCGCTGATCACTGATGGTCGTTTCAGCGGCGGGACCCATGGATTCTGCGTCGGACACGTCGCCCCCGAAGCGCTCGACGGTGGACCGATCGGACTCGTACGTGACGGCGACCAGATCCGCATCGACGTCAACAACCTGTCGATCGATCTGTTGGTCGACCCCGAGGAGCTCGCCGAGCGGGCTAAGCACGTCGCCGCGTTCACACCGCGATACACGACCGGCGTCCTCGAGAAGTTCGCCCGGCTCGTCCAGGGAGCCGAGAAGGGAGCCGTCACTTCGGCCTAGTCGCCTTGTGCTCGCCCGCACGGTGTGCTTAGATTGGTGCGTGACGTATCGCAACGACATTCTGGTAGTAGTAGGCGCCTGGCGCCGGTAGTCACGCGTTCACGTACTTCCGGAGGCCTCCCAGAAAGGGAGGCCTTTTTGATTATCTAACCCAAAGGAACATTGTGCAACTCACTGGAGCGCAAGCACTCATCAAGAGCCTCGAGCAAGAGGGGGTCGACACGATCTTCGGCCTGCCCGGTGGCGCAATCTTGCCGGTGTACGACCCGCTGATCGATTCGACCATCCGCCATATCCTGGTGCGTCACGAACAGGGCGCGGGCCACATGGCCGAGGGCTACGCGCTCGCGACGGGTCGACCAGGCGTGGCGATGGTCACCAGTGGACCGGGAGCGACCAATATCGTCACCCCGATCGGCAATGCCCATATGGACTCCACCCCACTCGTGGTGATCACCGGTCAGGTCGCGACCGGGTCGATCGGGACCGACGCATTCCAAGAGTGCGACATCACCGGCATCACCATGGGTATCACCAAGCACAACTTTCTCGTCCAGTCGGCTCAGGAGATCCCACGAGCGGTGGCGGCGGCCTTCCACCTGGCTACGACGGGACGCCCCGGACCGGTGCTCATCGACGTGCCCAAGGACGTGACCCAGTCGATGATGGACTGGTGGTACCCGACGAGCATCGAAGAACTCGACCTGCCCGGGTATCGTCCCGAGGTCGCCCTGGACGATGGGGCTGTCGAGCGCGCGGTCGCGCTGATCGCGGCCAGCGAGCGTCCGGTGCTCTACGTCGGCGGAGGGACGTTGAAGTCTCATGCCCACAAAGAGCTCCTCGCATTCGCCGAACGCACCAACATGCCTGTGGTGACCACCCTGATGGCAAGAGGTGCATTTCCCGACTCTCACATCCAGCATCTGGGCATGCCGGGCATGCACGGCATGTACAGCGCCGTCACGGCGATTCAGCGTTGTGACCTGCTGATCTCGTTAGGAGCGCGCTTCGACGACCGGGTCACCGGCAAGATCTCCGCCTTCGCCGCCGGGGCGAAGGTCATCCACGTCGACATCGACAAGGCCGAATTCAACAAGGTGCGCCGAGCTGACGTCTCGATCCGCAGCAACGTGGCGGCGGTGCTGCGCTCGCTCGACGACCAGGGCGCCAGTCCAAGGAACCTCGACCAATGGTGGAGGGACATCGATTCGTGGCGTGAGCAATATCCACTGGTCTACGAAACACCGAGCGACGAGGGTCCGCTGCGCCCCCAGCACGTCATCGAGGCCATCGCCAAGGCGTCGGCGCCGGGCACGATCGTCGCGGCGGGCGTGGGCCAACACCAGATGTGGGCTTCCCAGTTCTGGAAGTTCGACGAGCCGGGTACCTGGGTAAACTCTGGCGGCGCCGGGACGATGGGTTTCGGCGTTCCGGCGGCGATCGGGGCCAAGGTCGGACGTCCCGATCGCACCGTGTGGTGCATCGACGGCGACGGTTGCTTCCAGATGACGGCCCAGGAACTGGTGACCGCGAGGTCCGAAGGCGTCCCGATCAAGGTCGCCATCCTCAACAACGCCTACCTGGGCATGGTTCGCCAGTGGCAAGAGATGTTCTACGACGAGCGCTACTCCGAGGTCTATCTCAACGCCGACCTTCCCGACTATGTGATGTGGGCCGAGTCGATGGGTTGTGTGGGACTGCGCGCTCGCAATCTCCAAGAGATGCACGAGGTGATCGAACGAGCCAATCAGATCAATGACGTTCCGGTGGTCATCGACTTTCGAACCGACTCCTCGGAGAAGGTCTTTCCGATGGTCGCCGCGGGAGCGAGCAACGACGACATCATGGTCCACCCGCTTCAGAGAGGAGCCGCCCAGTGAGCGCCACCCCAGAACCGTTCCTCGGAACGACGTCGCACACCCCGGTGCGCCACCACATCCTCTCAGTGTTGGTGGAGAACAAGGCGGGGGTGCTGGCGCGTATCGCCGGACTGTTCGCGCGTCGGGGATTCAACATCTATTCCTTGGCCGTGGCACCGGCCGAAGGCAACGCCCGGTTCTCGCGGGTGACCATCGTGGTCGACGCCGAGTCGGCCCCGCTCGACCAGATCGTCGGCCAGCTCGACAAACTGGTGAACGTCGTGCAGATCACGGACCTGGCGCCCAAGGACGCCCTGGAGCGCGAACTGCTCATCGCCACGGTCACGGTCGGTGACGACAATCGCTCGGCCCTGCTCGACACGGTCGCCGCATCGGGAGCATCCATTGTCGATGTCGATTCGACCTCGCTCACCGTCATGCTCGCTGGAACGCCTGGCGCGTGTGACCACATCGAGAAATCCTTGGAGAGTTTTGCCCAGGTCGAACTCCATCGAACCGGTCGCGTGGCACTCCCTAGACTTGGACGAACGGCTTCGGCCCGGACATCGACGATGACAGAAGGAACTGGACCATGACCAAGATGTACTACGAGGCCGACGCGAAACCTGAATTGCTCATGGGTAAGAAGATCGCCATCCTCGGATACGGCTCTCAGGGGCACGCCCATGCACTCAACCTGCACGACAGCGGTAACGACGTGCGCGTTGGGTTGCGCGCGGAGTCCTCGTCGGTGATCAAGGCGGAGGACGCCGGCCTGAGGGTGCTGGGCATCGCCGAGGCCTGTGGCGAGGCCGACGTCATCATGGTGCTGCTACCCGACACGGAGCAGAAGCGGATCTACGACGCCGACATCGCCCCGCACTTGAGCGCGGGTAAGTGTCTCCTCTTCGCGCACGGCTTCAACATTCGCTTCAATCTCATCAACCCACCCGTCGACGTCGACGTCGCCATGGTCGCTCCGAAGGGACCTGGGCACCTCGTTCGACGCACGTACCTCGAAGGGGGCGGCGTACCGGCACTCATTGCGGTGCACCAGGATGCGACGGGTCACGCCCACGACATCGCACTCGCCTACGCTCACGGTATCGGGGCAACTCGCGCGGGGGTTCTCGAGACCACGTTCACCGAAGAGACCGAGACCGACCTGTTCGGAGAGCAGGCCGTCCTGTGCGGTGGCGTCTCGGCTCTGGTCAAGGCCGGCTACGAGACACTCGTGGAAGCGGGCTACCAGCCCGAGAGCGCCTACTTCGAATGTCTGCACGAACTCAAGCTCATCGTCGACCTCATGTACGAAGAGGGCATCACCGGCATGCGCTTTAGCGTCTCGGACACCGCCGAGTACGGCGACCTGACCCGTGGACCGCGCATCATCACCGATTCGGTCAAGGGCGAGATGAAGAAGATCCTCACCGAGATCCAAGACGGGACGTTCGCCAACGAGTGGATTCAGGAGAACGAGATCGGTCGGCCGCGTTATCGCGAGTTGCGCGACGCCGGCAAGAAGCACCCGATCGAGGACATCGGCCAGAAGTTGCGGGCCATGATGCCCTTCGTCTCGGCGGGAAAGCAGAAGGTGTCGGAGATCTCGGGCGGCGACACCGACTAGACGGACGCGGCGTCTCGGAGAATGCCTTCCAGCAGACCCGGGAACACGAAGACGTGGAATGGTGCGACGGCGTACCAGTACGCTCGCCCGAGCAGTCCACGGGGCTTGAAGATGGCATCTTGGGTGATGGTCGAGCCGGCGGGTGTCGATTCGATGGACCATTGCAACCACGCCTCGCCGGGTAGGACCATCTCCGCGTGCAAGCGCACGAGGCGTGGTGCTTGGAGTGTCTCGACTCGCCAGAAATCGACGAAGTCGCCCTCGTGCAACTGCGTGGGGTGACGGCGACCGCGACGTAGTCCGGGACCACCCCAGAGAAGGTCGAAGAGCCCGCGAAGGCGCCAAAGCCGTTCGCCGCGATGCCAGCCCTTCTCGCCGCCTAGCGAGGTGACCGCAGCGAACAGGGCGTTCGCACTCAGTGGGCTGGTCCTCACGCGCACGTCGTGCAGGACCGTGCCACCAGACCAGGACGGGTCGGTCGTGTAGCTGCGAAAAGGCTGGAGGTCGGCGCTGGTGAAGGTCGTGGGGACCTCGTGGCGAGCCGTGACGCCAAGAGCCAGGCGAATCGCCTCGCGCAACGTGCGCTGGGGAGGCCCCAGGTCATCGAGCGTTCGCCGGTCGCGCACGACGACCTCGTTGACCAGGCTGTCGACGAGTGGTCGAGCCAATGAGGCTGGTACGGGAGTGACCAGACCCACCCAGTGACTCGAGAGTCGTGGAGTCAGCACCGGTACCGGGATCAGTCGACGTCGCTTCAGCCCGGCCTCTTGGGCGTAGAGTGCCATCATCTGGGCGTAGGACACGACGTCGGGTCCGCCGATCTCGTAGACCCCTTGGAAGGGCACGGGTGCGTCGATCAACTTCACCAGATAGTCGAGCACGTCCGAAATCGCGATGGGCTGGGATAGGGTCGTCACCCATTTGGGCGTCACCATGATGGGCAACACCTCGACGAGGTACCTGAGCATCTCGAAGCTCGCCGAACCCGAACCAATGATGACTGCGGCGCGCAACTCACTGACGGGAATCGGACCCGCGGCCAGCGTGCGTCCGACCGCGTGACGACTCGCCAGGTGGACACTCAAATCACTGTCGTCGCCACCCATGCCGCCCAAGTAGACAATCCGCTCGACACCGGCCGTCTGGGCTGCGATACGGAAGTGCTCGGCGTCGCGCGACTCCTTGGCGGCCCAGTCGCCGCTCTCGCCGATGCCGTGAACGAGATAGACGGCCACGCTAACGCCTTCGAGCGCTTCTTCGAGGGGACCGTCGATCGCGCCGCGCACCACCTCGACCTGATCAAGCCACGAAGCGTTGACCAGCTTGCTGGGCGTTCGAACCAGGCACCGCACGTCGTGGCCCTCTTCGAGGAGTCGCGGGACGAGACGTCCTCCGACGTAGCCGGTGGCGCCGGTCACCAGGACTCGGCTCATCACGGCGTGAGCGCTCGGGTGCGAGGATCGCTGGTTGGACTGATTTAGAGGTTCCCGACTACGTAGTTGATGCTCGCGCACAAGGAGGCGACGTCCTCGGGGTCGACGCTCGGGAACATCGCGATGCGCAATTGGTTTCGACCGAGTTTGCGATAGGGCTCAGTGTCGACCACGCCGTTGGCGCGCAACACCTTGGCGATGATCGTGGCGTCAACGTCATCGTTGAAGTCGATGGTCGCGACCACCTTGCTGCGTTCTTCGGGATTGGCAACGAAGGGCGTGGCGAAGTCCGATGCGTCGGCCCAGGTGTAGAGGATCTCCGCGGACCGACCAGAACGTCCGCTCGAGAAGGCCAAGCCGCCATTGTCGTTCATCCATTTGATCTGTGACGCCATCAGGTGGATCGTGGCGAGGGCGGGAGTGTTATAGGTCTGGTTCAGGCGCGAGTTGTCCAGGGCGATCTTCAGGTCGAAGAAGGCGGGTGTCCAGCGACCCGATGCGGCCAAGGTCTCGATGCGCTCGATCGCCGCCGGCGAGCAGATGGCGAGCCAGAGCCCGCCGTCAGAGGCGAAGGACTTCTGGGGAGCGAAGTAGTAGCAGTCGAATTGCGCTGGGTCGATCATCAATCCGCCGGCGGCCGAGGTTGCATCGACGGCGACGATGCCCGTCGAACCCGCGGGCCGCTCGATGTTCATCATGACACCGGTGGAGGTCTCGTTGTGGGTGAGTGCATAAAGGTCGACCGAGTCATCGGCCACGGCTCGTGGATGGGTACCGACCTCACTCTTGATGATCTGGGGATCACTGAGGTGGGGGGCATCTTTCACACTGCTCGCGAACTTGGAGGAGAACTCGCCGAAGCTCAGGTGTTGGGAGTGGTTCGCGACCAAGTGGAAGGTCGCGGCATCCCAGAAGCAGGTCGTGCCACCGTTGCCCAGCAGCACTTCGTAGCCGTCGGGCAGGTTGAAGAGGTCGCGCAGTCCGTCACGGACTTCGCCCACCTTGTTTCGCACGGTCGCCTGGCGATGAGAGGTGCCCAAATAGGTCGGAGCGTCGGCGACGAGCGCCGCCAACTGCTCGGCACGGACCTTCGATGGTCCGGCGCCGAAGCGTCCGTCGCGCGGTAGCAGTTCAGAGGGGATCTGTAGGTTTTCGATTGAACTCATAGACTCATGTTAGGTACTACGAGGGAGCGTGTCCGATGGGTTCGAGAGTGAGTCAGTTGCTCGGTGGCCTGGCCCCCAGTGCGACGCTTGCCGTCGATGGGAAAGCCAAGGCCCTCAAAGCCGCCGGTGAGCCGGTAATTGGCTTCGGCGCGGGGGAGCCGGATTTTGCGACGCCGCGCCACATCGTCGAGGCGGCCGCCCAAGCGTGCTACGACCCGGCCAACCACAAATACACCCCGACCGCTGGACTCAGCGAACTGCGTGAGGCGATCGCCCTCAAGTCCAAGCGCGACTCGGGCCTCACGATCAGCGCCGACCAGGTGCTGGTCACCAATGGGGGCAAACACGCAGTGGCCACCTCCTTCATGACTCTGCTCGACCCGGGTGACGAGGTTTTGATCCCGGCGCCCTACTGGACGACGTATCCCGAAGCGGTCTACCTCGCCGGGGGAGTCCCGGTACCGGTGATGACCAGTGAGGCGAACGGATTTCGCGTGACCATCGACGAGCTCGAGCGGGCTCGTACACCCAAGACCAAACTCTTGGTCTTTGTGTCGCCATCGAATCCCTCGGGCGCGGTCGTGCGACCAGACGACGTGGAGGCGATCGGGCGCTGGGCAGCGCAGAACGACGTCTGGGTCCTGTGCGATGAGATTTACGAACATCTCGTCTACGGTGACGCGCAGCACGTGTCGTTGCCCGTGGTCACTCCCGAGCTCGGCGACCGGTGGGTCGTGGTCAACGGGGTCGCCAAGACCTACGCGATGACGGGCTGGCGAATAGGTTGGATGATCGGCGCACCCGATGTGATGCGCGCTGCTGTTAACTATCAGAGTCAGACGACGTCAAATATCTCGAACATCTCTCAACGTGCTGCCGTGGCAGCACTGAGTGGCGATCTGGAGGCGGTCTATGAGATGCGCACGGCCTTCGATCGTCGGCGAAAGACGATGACCTCGATGTTGAATGCCATTGACGGAGTGACCTGTGTCGAACCAGAAGGCGCGTTCTACTGCTTTGCCAACGTGAGTGGACTGTTGGGTGTGTCGTTGGGCGGTCGAGTGAGCAACACCTCGGGCGAACTCGCCGAGATGCTGCTCGACACCATCAAGATCGCTGTCGTACCCGGCGAGGCATTCGGGACGCCAGGTTTCTTCCGATTGAGTTACGCCCTGGGCGACCTGGACCTCGCCGAGGGTCTCGATAGATTCGCCCACCTCGTCAGCGCTGGCTGAAGGCATCTCAGATTCCCGTAGGCTTGAGGGACTGAACGAAAGGTCTTTGCAATGGCTCGCGTGCTTGTCACTGAAGAAATAGCCGAATCCGGTCTCCAGGAGTTGCGTAACGCTGGTCACGAGGTGGACATCCAATTGGGGCTTTCCCCCGAGGCACTGATCGAGGCGGTTCGCGGTGCGCACGCGCTGATCATCCGCTCAGCCACCAAGGTTGATTCGCCGACCCTCGAAGCCGCCAAGGAGATGGTCGTCGTCGGGCGCGCCGGCATTGGACTGGACAACGTCGATGTGGCCAAGGCCACGGAGCTCGGCGTGATGGTGGTGAACGCACCGGTTTCGAACATCCTCTCCGCCGCCGAGCAGACCCTCGCGCTGTTGCTGGCCCAGGCTCGCAACATCCCCCAGGCCCACTCGGCACTCAAGAACGGCAAGTGGGAGCGCAGCAAGTGGGAAGGTGTCGAACTGCATGGCAAGACCCTCGGAGTGATTGGCCTCGGCAAGATCGGTGCACTCGTCGCCCAACGCGCGATGGCCTTTGGCATGCGACTGGTCGCCTACGACCCCTTCATCTCCGAGGAGCGTGCCCGACACATGGGTGTGGAACTGATGGACCTGGACAGGTTGCTCGCCCAGAGTGACTTCATCACCATTCACTTGCCCAAGAACAAGGAGACCACCAACCTGTTGAACGCGGACTCGCTCAAGAAGACCAAGCAGGGTGTTCGCATCATCAACGTCGCTCGAGGCGGCATCGTCAACGAGGCTGACCTTGCCGAGGCGATCCGCTCGGGTCACGTACAAGGTGCCGCGTTGGACGTTTTCGAGAAGGAGCCGACCACCGAGTCGCCCCTCTTCGATCTCGCATCGGTCGTGGTCGTTCCCCATCTCGGAGCATCGACATTCGAGGCCCAGGACAAGGCCGGCGTCACCATCGCCGAACAGGTCCAGTTAGCGCTCGCGGGAGACTTTGTTCCCTACGCGGTGAATGTGGCCGCGGGCGAGGTCTCGAACGTGGTGCGCCCGTTCATGGGACTGGCCGAACTACTCGGCCGCTTCATCGGTGGTCTGCTCGACGGAAACCCCGCGGACATGGAAGTCGTCTACCAAGGTGAACTCGCCGGCGCGGGAACCAAGATCCTCACCCTGTGCGCGCTCAAGGGACTCTTGACCGCTACGGGCCACGACGGAGTGTCGTTCGTGAACGCCCCGCAACTGGCCGCTGAGCACAACCTCGCTTACGGCGAAGTGTCCACGGTCGAATCTCCCGAGTACGTCAATCAGATCACGGTGCGTTCTGGCGAGCACGCCGTGTCCGGGACCCTGGTCACCATCGGTACCCGACTCGAGACGCGCATCGTCGGAGTCGACGGCCACAGCGTTGAGATACCGCCAGCGGGTTCGATGCTCGTGGTTCGAAACGACGATCGACCAGGGATGATCGGTCGAGTTGGCGTGGCGCTCGGTGAGGCCGGTGTCTCCATCTCCTCCATGGCCGTTGGTCCCGACGCGCGGACCAAGACTGCGTTGATGGTGCTGTCCACGGTCGAGGCGACTCCGGCGTCGGTCATCGATCGTCTCCGCGGTACCGAGGGTATCCAGGACATCCACCTCATCACCTTGCGCTGACTCGAAGAGATCACCGACAAACAGCGCTGAATCGCGCGAACCCGTGTTGATCCGGTGACGAGGGGTGAGTGGCGTAACGAAGACGTAAAAGTTTAGTACTGGGACACAACAATCGCGTGGAGTTCACAGCGCACCATCGAATGACCTACCTAGGTTCGATATCGGAGCTACCAGCTCAGTCGTCCTAGGGAAGTGAGCGCAACGTGCAAGACGTCATCTACCTGCTGTCCACGGTCGGTTTCTTCGCCCTGATGTGGCTCTTCGTCATCGGGTGCGACCGCATCATCGGTACCGATGACGAGACCGAAGTGCATCCATTGGCCCCGAGCGAGATTACCTCCGTGGCCGGTGGCCGGTCATGAAGATCGACGACATCATCGGTCTCGTGGTGGCCGTCGCATTGACGGCCTACCTCTGCTACGCCCTCTTCTTTCCGGAGAATCTGTAATGACCAGCAACGACTGGATACAGTTCCTCCTCGTCGTGGTAGCCCTGGCGGCGACGGCACCGTTGCTCGGCTTCTACATGGCCAAGGTCTACTCGAATCAGAAGAGCCCCGGTGATTGCGTCTTCTCGCCGATCGAGCGGGGCATCTACCGCCTCTGTGGCATCGATCCCGATGGTGAACAGCGCTGGCGAACCTACGCAATCAGTCTCTTGATGTTCTCACTCGTCTCGGTGGTGGTGCTCTACCTGTTCGAGCGCCTGCAAGGTCACCTGCCGCTCAACCCGGCTCACCTGGCGGGCGTTGCCTCGCCAACGGCGTGGAATACCGCGGTGAGTTTCCTCACGAACACCAACTGGCAGAACTACTCGGGTGAATCGACGATGTCGCTGCTCACCCAGATGACCGGACTCACGGTGCAGAACTTCCTCTCCGCCGCGGCGGGCATCGTCGTGGCGATCGCGTTGGTGCGCGGCATCGTGCGGGGTCGCTCCAAGACGATCGGGAACTTCTGGGTCGATCTCACCCGCACCGTCACCCGGATCCTGCTGCCCCTCAGCATCCTGGCGGCGATCGTGCTGGTGGCGAGCGACGTCATCCAGAACCTTGGAGCCAACCACGTCATCCACACCCTGGCGGGTGGCCATCAGACCCTGCCGTCTGGCGCGATCGGGACCCAAGAGGCAATCAAGGATCTCGGCACCAACGGTGGAGGTCCCTTCAACGCCAACTCGGCCCACCCGTTCGAGAACCCCAACGGCTTCACCAACCTCTTCGAGATCTGGCTCCTACTCGTCATCCCCTTCGCCCTTCCCTTCACCTTCGGCAAGATGGCCGGCAAGGTCCGCCAGGGCATCGCGGTGCTCGCGGCAATGCTCATCCTCTGGATGGGCTCGGGGATCGCTGTGATGTTGCTCGAGACCAACGCCAACCACGCAATCGGACCTGGGGTCACCCAGAAGGCGAGTGCCACGACCCTTGGTGGGAACTTGGTCGGCAAGGAGCTACGCTTCGGCGCCGGCCCGTCGGCGCTTTTCAACTCGTCGGCGACGGGCACGTCGACCGGGGCGGTCGACTCGATGAGCGATAGCTACACCGCCCTCGGTGGAGGAGTCCTGCTCTTCAACATGATGCTGGGCGAGGTCAGTCCGGGGGGCACCGGGTCGGGGCTCTACGGCATGCTGATACTGGCCATCTTGAGCGTCTTCATCGCTGGCTTGATGGTGGGACGAACGCCGGAGTACCTGGGCAAGAAGATCCAAGCGGCCGAGATGAAGCTCGTGGTGCTTTACGTGCTCATCGTGCCCTTCGCCGCGCTGGGTTTCGCCGCGCTGTCGATCATGCTCAGCTCGGGGCGTGCGTCGATCGCCAATCCCGGAGCCCACGGGTTGACCGAGATGATCTACGCCTTCACCTCAGCGTCGAACAACAATGGTTCGGCGTTCGCGGGTTTCAATGGAGCGACCACGTACTTCAACACGACGTTGGGGTTCTGCATGCTGATCGGCCGCTTCGCCGTGATGATCCCCGTGCTCGCCATTGCCGGATCGCTCGGGCGCAAGCAGACGGTGCCGGACTCGGCGGGCACCCTGCCCACCGACACACCACTCTTCGCCACCCTGCTCACCGGCGTCACCGTGATCATCGTCGGCCTGACCTACTTCCCGGTCTTGGCCCTCGGCCCACTCGTCGAACACTTCGTCAACCACGTATAGGAGTTTGTCGTGACCACCATTGAACAAACACCAGCCGACCAGCTCGCTAAGCCAGGCTCGGACAAGCGACGCCGGGCCTCGTCCTTCGACGGACCACTTCTTCGTCAGGCGTCGCTCGACGCCCTGAGGAAGTTGACGCCCTCGCACATGGTGAGGAACCCCGTGATGTTCACTGTCGAAGTCACGAGCGTGCTGGCCTTCGCCTTCTGGATCAAAGACTTCGGTCGGTCGAGCGGCGCGACGAACGTGTTCGCGGGGGTGACCGTCGCGTGGCTGATCATCACGGTCTGGTTCGCCAACCTGGCCGAGGCGGTCGCCGAAGGTCGCGGCAAGGCCCAGGCCGATGCCCTGCGCAAGACCCGGGCCGACACCATCGCGCGAGTACTGCGTAACGGGGTCATGGTCGAGGTGTCTTCATCGGACCTTCGCAAGGGCGACGTCTGCGAGGTCGTCGCGGGCGAGGTGATTCCGGGCGACGGAGAGATCATCGAGGGTATCGCCACGGTCGATGAGTCCGCGATCACCGGCGAGTCGGCTCCGGTGATCCGAGAATCGGGCGGAGACCGATCCGCGGTGACCGGCGGGACCCGGGTGTTGTCGGACCGGATACTCGTTCGCATCTCGTCCAATCCTGGCGAGACGTTCCTCGATCGCATGATTGCGCTGGTCGAAGGGGCGAGTCGTCAAAAGACGCCCAACGAGATCGCCCTGGACATCTTGTTGGCGGGTCTTACGCTCGTGTTCGTCATCGCGATCGTGACGCTGCAACCGTTCGCGATCTACTCGAATGCGGCACAGTCGGTCGTGGTGCTCGTCGCGCTCTTCGTGTGTCTCATACCGACCACGATCGGGGCGCTACTGAGCGCCATCGGCATCGCCGGCATGGACCGTCTGGTGCAACGTAACGTGCTTGCGATGTCGGGCCGAGCCGTCGAAGCGGCGGGTGACTGTTCGACCTTGCTGCTCGACAAGACTGGAACCATCACCTTCGGCAATCGCCAGGCGGTGGCCCTGTTCGCCATGGATGGGGTCGATCCACGAGAGCTCGCCGGAGCCGCACTCCAGTCGAGCCTCGCCGATGAGACACCCGAGGGCCGCTCGATCGTCACGCTCGTCGAACGCGAGTACGAGATGAGTTCCGAGCTGAGTCCCGATGCTGTCCTGGTCCCGTTCACGGCGCAGACCCGCATGAGCGGGGTCGACTTCGACGGACGCCAGATCAGGAAGGGCGCCGGATCGATGGTCTCCGCCTGGGTCACGTCCCAGGGCGGCGTCGCTCCGGTGCGTCTCGAAGAGGTTGTCAACTCCATCGCGCAAAAGGGCGGCACACCCTTGGTCGTCGCAGAAGGACCCAAAGTGCTCGGCGTCATCTACCTCAAGGACATCGTCAAGCCCGGGATGGCGGAACGATTCGAGCTACTGCGCCGAATGGGTATCCGAACGGTCATGATCACCGGAGACAATCCCCAGACTGCGGCCGCCATCGCCACTGAAGCCGGTGTTGACGACTTCCTCGCCGAAGCGACGCCCGAGGACAAGATGGCCCTGATTAAGAAGGAGCAGGCCGGCGGGCACCTCGTCGCGATGACCGGTGACGGCACCAACGACGCGCCAGCCCTCGCCCAGGCCGACGTCGGCGTGGCGATGAACACTGGCACCCAGGCCGCCAAGGAGGCTGGCAACATGGTCGACCTCGACTCGGACCCCACCAAGTTGATCGAGATCGTCGAGATCGGCAAGCAACTGCTCATCACCCGCGGATCGCTCACCACCTTCTCCATCACCAACGACATCGCCAAGTTCTTCGCCATTGTCCCGGCGATGTTCGTCGGGGTGTTCCCGCCGCTTCGCGCGCTGAACGTCATGCACTTGGCCAGTCCGCACTCGGCGATTCTGTCGGCGGTCATCTTCAACGCGCTCGTCATCGTGGCGCTGATCCCGTTGGCGTTGCGCGGAGTACGTTTCCGCGCCACCGGCGCCGCGGCGATTCTGCGGCGCAATCTTTTCATCTACGGACTGGGAGGGGCGATCGTGCCATTCATCGGAATCAAGGTCATCGACGTCGTGATTACTGCCATGGGGATCCGCTGATGCGGCGCCTCGTCCTCCCGGCCCTGCTGCTCACCGTGGTGATGACCGTCCTCCTCGGTCTCGTGTATCCGCTGGTGATGACGGGCGTCTTGCAGGTCGCATTTAACGGTCAGGCCAACGGTTCGCTGGTGAAGTCCCACGGCGCTGTGGTGGGATCGGCCCTGATCGGGCAGAACTTCACCAACGCGAAGGGTCAGCCCCTCGTGCAATACTTCCAACCGCGTCCCTCGGCCGCGGGGGCCAATGGTTACGACGCGATGGCTTCGGGTGGATCGAACCTGGGTCCTTCGAACCCCAAACTCGTCGCCCAGGTGAAGAGCGCCGAGGCGGCGTACCGTGCGTTCAACGCCGTGCCGGCGAACGTCAAGGTGCCATCAGATGCGGTGACTACCTCGGGGTCGGGTCTGGACCCCGACATCTCCATCGACAACGCCCGACTGCAAGCGCCTCGGGTGGCCAGAGCGAGGAACCTTCCGCTCGCCACCGTCGACCGGCTGATCGTTGAAGCAACCCAGAACCGCATCCTCGGTATCATGGGCGAACCAGTGGTCAACGTACTCCGACTGAACATCCTGCTCGACCAACTACCTGGTTCATAGGGAGGTCACCTTGAGCGGAAAGCTGAGGATCTACCTCGGTGCGGCGCCCGGTGTTGGCAAGACGTACGCGATGCTGGACGAGGGCAGACGCCGACGGGACCGGGGTACCGACGTGGTGGTGGGCTACGTCGAGACCCACGGACGCCTCCATACCGCTGCACTCGTGGAGGGACTCGAGGTCTTCCCGCGACGTCAGATCCTCTATCGCGGCTCCGCGCTCGAAGAGATGGACGTCGCGGGACTGTTGCGCCGTGCCCCCCAGGTCGTCCTGGTAGACGAACTGGCCCACACCAACGCCCCGGGCGACGAGAACGAGAAGCGCTGGCAGGATGTTCGCCAGTTGCTCGATGCCGGCCTCGAGGTGATATCGACCGTGAACCTCCAACATCTCGAGAGCGTGAACGACGTCGTTGAGAACATCACCGGGATACGCCAGCGAGAGACGGTGCCCGACGCCTTCGTTCGAGGCGCCGAACAGATCCAGCTCGTCGATATGACCCCCGAGGCACTGCGCAGGCGCCTCGCCCACGGCAACGTCTATCCGGCCGAACGGATCGATGCAGCACTCACCAACTTCTTTCGTCCAGGTAATTTGGCCGCACTGAGAGAGCTGGCCCTGTTGTGGCTGGCTGATCGGGTCGATGATGAGATCCAGGCCTACCGTGAACGCCACAACATTGACCACGCCTGGGAGACTCGCGAGCGGATCGTGGTCGCCGTCACCGGGACCGAGACCTCGGAGCGACTGATCCGGCGCGGTTCGCGGATGGCCGCGCGATCGCGAGCGGAACTGGTTGGTGTGCACGTTCGTCATGACGACGGACTGCACTCGTCGAGCGACGCTGGCCTCGACCACGCCGTGGCCCTGCTCGAGGAGCTCGGTGGTCGATTCGTCGAAGTCGTGAGCGCCGATGTGGCGTCGGCACTGGTCACCGTGGCCAGGGGTGAGAACGCTACCCAGTTGATGATCGGTGCGACTTCCAAATCGAGGCTCGCCGCATTGTTCCAAGGTTCGATTGTGGCGCGCTGCGTTAACCTGGCCCGCGGTGAGATCGACCTGCACGTCATCAGCACCGAGCGATCTCAGCCGGAGTATGTCCCCAAGGTCAGTCGGTGGCGCTCACCCTTCCCTCTTCCGCTGCATCGGGTTCTGACGTCGGTCGCGATCGGGGTCGTGGCGTTCTCGGCGCTGACCGGGCTCCTGGCGGGCGGGGGCTCCGGGACCCTGGCCCTGGCCCTGAGCGCCTATCTGCTCGTGGTCATCACCGTGGCCGCGATCGGGGGGTTGATCCCCGGACTGGGCGCGGCCATCGTGGCATTCTTGGTCACGAATTGGGAGTTCGCACCACCGTTGCACACGCTCACGATTGCCAATCCGCGAGATCTCTTGGCCCTACTCTCCTTCTTGGCCGCGGCGCTCAGTGTGAGCTCTTTCGTCGATTTGGCGGCCCGACGGACGACGACCGCACTGCGCGCCGAGCGCGACGCGCGCGCACTCGCCCGCCTGGCTCGGCACATCTCCGAAGGTGAGAACGCGCTGCCGTCGATGCTCAGCGAGATCGTGCACGCCTTCGAACTCAAGGGGGCAGTACTGCGTCGTATCAACGATGCCAATGAACGTGCCATGTCCATCGGCGAGATCGGCGAAGACGCGATCGTGCTCGAGATCGGCGACGGCTATGAACTGATCGTCGACGGGCGACCTCTCGACCCTGAGGGGCGCGGTCTGTTGGTCGCGGTTTCGGCGCAACTGGTGGTGGCACTCGAACACCGCCGTCTCGAGCTCGAGGCCGTCGAGCGAGAGTCGCTCATCGAAGCGGATGAACTGCGCGCCTCGTTGCTGGCGGCGGTCAGCCACGACCTGCGCACCCCTCTGGCCTCGATCAAGGCCGCGGTCACGACCATCCTTGACGCCCCCGAACGCTTGACCAAGGGCCAGTTGAGAGAACTTCTCGAGGGTATCGACTCCGAATCGGACCGATTGAACGGCTTGGTCGGCGACCTGCTCGACATGAGCCGGATTCAAGAGGGTTCCGTCGATCTCGTTTCGGTAGAAGTCGAACTCGGTGAGCTGGCCCGGCGCGCGGTGGCTGAAGCGCTCGGTGGGGCAGAGGCTCCGGCTAGTTCGGTGACGTGCCACCTGGCCCACGACGTCGTCGTGACGAGCGACCCGGTGCTGATCGAGCGGATCATCTGCAACCTCGTACTGAACGCCTTGCTCCACGGAGGAGGAAGCGACGTCGTGGTCGATATCGATGTGCTGGGCGACGTCGCCGCGGTGCGAGTCATCGACCACGGACCGGGTATCGCTCCAGAACAGCGCGCCACGACGTTTCGGCCCTTCCAACGTCACGGCGACGTCGCTTCCGGGCACGGTGTCGGATTGGGCCTGGCGATCGCCGACGGTTTTGCGAAGTCGCTTGGAGGACGACTCGAGATCGAAGACACGCCCGGGGGAGGGTGCACGATGGTGTTGAGCATCCCCTTGGTTCGTGGCGCCGATGCTGCGAAGGGGCAGCGGTGACGACCATCCTCCTGGTCGACGACGACAAGTCCCTCGTTCGAGCGCTCAGCATAGGTTTGGGCGCCTTTGGTTATCTGGTCGAGGTGGCGACCAACGGCGTGGAGGCGATCACCTCGGCCGCGCGGGTGTTGCCAGACTTGCTCTTGGTGGATCTGGGGCTGCCGGAGTTGTCAGGTATCGAAGTGATCACCGCCATACGTGCGTGGAGCGACGTGCCCATCATTGTCCTGTCTGCGAGGCCACAAGAGGCGGTCAAGGTGGCGGCCCTCGATGCCGGCGCCGACGACTACCTCACCAAGCCCTTTGGGATCAATGAACTGCTCGCGCGGATCAGGGCATCCCTGCGCCGATCCTCGCGAGCAGATGAGGAGAGCGTCGTGCGAGCTGGTGAACTGACGATCGACCTGGCGGCTCGGCTCGTGCTCCGAGGCGATGTAGCAGTGCACCTCACCCCTAAGGAGTGGGGGGCGCTAGCGGTACTGGTGCGCAACCGGGGGCGCCTGGTCAGCCAACAGGCACTCCTCGAACAGGTGTGGGGTCCGGGATACTCGGGTGAGAGTGAGTACCTCCGCACACTCTTCTCACGCTTGCGCAAGAAACTCGAGAACGACCCAGCCTCGCCGGTGCATCTGATCACCGAGCCAGGAGTCGGGTACCGCTTCGAGATCGGCGCGGTCATTGCGGAGTAGTCATCTGAGTATCGCTGGGAGCTGAAGGACCACGACCTAGCGGGGCTAGGTAAAGTCTGCGAATTAGTGTCGAGTGGATGAGCGCCTGGCATTCTCGAATCGGCCGATAGGCGCGCCGTGAGTCTGGTGGATCGTACATCGAAGTCGAGTCCTCGTCGGATCACTCCGAGGGTTCGACTTTCGCTTCGTGCGGCGTTCTGTTTGACCACGCCGTTAGTGATCGGACTGATCATCGGGCAGCGATCCTACGGGACCCTGGTGGCCCTCGGGTCCCTGTGGGGAGTGAGCCAGGACGGCCTAGATCGCTGGCGGATACGCGCACCGCGTCTCCAGGGCGTGGCGATCGCCTCGGGAGTCGGCGTGGTCGTCGGGTCGGAGTTCGTCACCCTGGTCAGTTCGCCCTGGGCGCTCATCGCGCTCTTGGGGGTTGTCGCGTTCGTCGCTGGAGTAATCGAGGCCTCACTGTGGTCGAGTGCGGGCATGTACGTGTTGTTGGGCACCATCATTGGTGGCGGCCTCGGCTTCGCCGGTCGTACGTGGCAGGCCGCTTTGGCGATCTCACTAGGAGTCTTGTGGGTCTACGCAGTCGCCAGCCTCACCGATCGACGGAGTCGACTGCTCGATCAACGTTCGAGTCTCTTTCACGCCTTTCGCGCGCTCGCCAATCTGCTCGAAGGTGCTGACACCGTTCAGTTGGAGGCGTTGCGCTCGCGCGCGGTCGTGGTGCTCGATACGGCCCAGGACGTCATCGGCACCGAACAGGTCGACGCGCACGATGACGAAATGGTCGCTCTGTACCAGGGTTTCGTCGTCGCGCTGCAATTGGGCGAACTTTCGTCGTACCTGGCGAGCAAGGGCGAGGCCGTCGAAGCAAGGGTCGCTGAGGCACTTCGCGACATCGGCGCGGTGATCCGTTACGAGAGCGGTCGGGGCGGTCTCGCGCAGATCGATCGCTATCGAGAGAGCTTCGCTGACGACGAAGCTCTCGTGGCGGGTGCGTTCCTCGCGGCCGCGTTGCGCTACCCCGACCCGGCCCAACTCAAGGACGTTCGGACCTTTCGCTCGACGATTTACCGGCTTCCGATGTTCGACCGCCTCCGATTCGCCGTACTGCTCTCGGGCGCGATATTGGTGGCGGCGGTGATCTCGCATCTCTTGGAGGGTCCCAAGGGCTACTGGCTACCCATGAGTGTCGCTTTCATCCTGCGACCCGATCTCGGTCCCGTCGTTCGCCGAGCGGTCGCTCGTACGATTGGAACTCTGGCCGGGGTCGGTATCGCTGCTCTGATCGCGCTGCTGGGCAATCCCGAGATCCTTCTGATCGTGCTGTGTTGTGCGATGGCGGCATCGGTTCCCCTAGCGGCCCAGCGCAGCCACGCCCTCACGGTCATGGTCTTCACGCCGATCGTCTTCGTGTTCATCGGCGTGCTCGGTTCGGACCAGAATCTCTTCGTACCCCGGATCGTCGACACGGTGATTGCGGCGGTCATTGTCTTGTTCATCGACTTCGTGCTCTGGCTCCACGCGCCGTCGCTGCGTCCGCGCCAACTGGTGGAACAGGCGAACGTGGCGACCTTGAACTACCAGCGCACGACGCCACAGAGCGATGCCGTCACGCGCCATTCGTTACGTCGTAACGCCTTGCGTGTAGTGACCCGTGCTCGCGCTTCGATTGAACAGGCCCAAGCGGAGCCCCACCTGTTCGGCGCGCGCGATCCGTCGTTGGCCGACCGTCTTGACCTGCTCATCGGTCTGATCGATCTGCACACGTTGGAGTTGATCGAAGGCGCTTGAGGCCGTTGCGAGCGCCCTCGATCGATCACGAGAGGGTGATGAGGTCCACTCTCTCCATGACTTCGTCGCTCAAGAGCTCCATGGCATCGAGTGCGGACATGTTCTCTCGTACCTGGGCAGCCGAAGAAGCGCCGGTGATCACCGTCGATACGTTGGGGTTCTTCGCGCACCACGCCAGCGAAAACTGGGCGAGGGTGACGCCCAATTCGTCAGCGATGACCTTTAACTGGGCGACCTTCTTGTTGCGCCCCTGATCGGTGAGCATCCCCTTTAGCCACTCGTAACCGGGCAGGGTGGCTCGAGAACCTTCGGGTACGCCATTGAGATACTTGCCCGTGAGTAGCCCCGAGGAAAGTGGAGACCAGATCGTGGTACCAAGACCAATGTCCTCGTAGAGCCGCTGGTACTCCTTTTCGACCCGCTCTCGCCACAAGATGTTGTACTGCGGCTGTTCCATGAGTGGTTTGTGCAGGTGGTGCCTGTCCGCAATGTCATAGGCGGCTCGAATCTCGTCCGCACTCCACTCCGAGGTGCCCCAATAGAGGGCCTTGCCCTGGGAGATCATGTCGCTCATCGCCCACACCGTCTCCTCAATCGGGGTCCGGGGGTCGGGTCGGTGACAAAAGACCAAGTCCACGAAGTCCAGTCCGAAGCGCTCCAAAGATCCGTCGATGCCTTGGCTGAGGTACTTGCGGTTCAGTGTGTTCTTCATGTTGGGTATGTTGTTCAGCCCCCAGAACAGCTTGGTCGACACGATGTACTCGTTTCGCTTCCAACCCAGTTCACGAAACGCCGATCCCATGACGCGTTCGGATTCACCCGCCGCGTAGCTTTCGGCGTTGTCGAAGAAGTTGACGCCTGCTTCCTTGGCGGCGTCGAGACATTCGGCGGCCTGCTGGGCCGTCTCAATCTGGTCACTGTTGGCGAACGTCACCCAACTGCCAAAGGACAGGACGCTCACGCGCAGTCCTGAACGGCCGAGACGTCGATATTCCATGGGGGGCATGATTCTCTCCTTGTTTGGGGTGACTTGGCGTGCGCGGTGACTTGGCGGAGTGCTCGAGAACTACGAAGCCGGATTCCTGGCCACGTCCGGCCACCGTTCGAACGAAATCGGTCCCGACGACTTGGACTTCTTGAGAACCTTCATCAGCACCATAATCGTCGCTGCGAGGATGACCAGCGCCGCCACTCTGAACACTGTTTTGAGTACGCCCACACTCTCTAAGTTAGTGCGCCGCCACTCTGGACAATTCGCTCAAAGCGGGTAGGATGGGAGTGTGACAACTGGCCAGAGCGAGTTACTGCTGCGATAGGGCGGGCTCGTGCTCGCCCAACCCCCGCCGCGGCGGGGGTTTTTTGTTTCCCGCTCTTCGCCTCGACGGAAAGGAACGCACATGTGGCCAAACCCGCAACAGCCCAGTCCCATGGCCCACGAGAAGTACCGTCCGACTGTCCCCGTCGAACTACCCGGGCGCACGTGGCCCAACCAGCGACTCACGCGTGCTCCGCGCTGGTGCAGCGTAGACCTGCGAGACGGCAACCAGGCACTCATCGATCCCATGGACCTCGAGCGCAAGAACGCGATGTTCGCGCAGCTCGTCTCCATGGGTTTCAAGGAGATCGAGGTCGGCTTCCCCTCGGCCTCCCAACCAGACTTCGACTTCGTGCGTCACATCATCGAACACGACCTGATCCCCGAAGACGTGACGATTCAAGTGCTCACCCAGTCTCGCGAAGACCTCATTCGACGAACCTATGAGTCGGTTAACGGTGCGAAGAGGGCGATCATCCACTTCTACAACTCGACGTCGACGCTCCAGCGCCGTGTCGTGTTCGGACTCGACATGGCCGGCGTCAAGAAGATCGCGACCGATGCCGCCGCATTCTGCTTGACCCTCGAGTCGACTTCGCCGGACACGGAGTTCCTCTACGAGTATTCGCCCGAGAGCTTCACCGGGACCGAACTCGAGTATGCGCTTGAAGTCTGTGACGCCGTGATCGATGTCATCGATCCCTCGCCAGCACGGCCACTGATCCTCAACCTGCCGGCCACGGTCGAGATGTACACACCCAACCTCTACGCCGACGCCATTGAGTGGTTCTCACTGCACGTGAAGCGCCGTGACAGCGTGGTGCTCTCGTTGCATCCTCACAACGACCGTGGTACCGGGGTCGCCGCGGCGGAGTTGGGTGTGCTCGCCGGGGCCGATCGCGTCGAAGGGACCCTCTTTGGCAACGGTGAGCGTACCGGGAACGTCGACGTCGTCAACCTCGCGTTGAACCTCTTCTCCCAGGGCGTCGACCCCGAGCTCGACATCCGCGACATCGATAAGGCTCGCCACGTGGCCGAATACGCGAATCGCCTGCCGGTGCATATGCGACACCCCTACGTGGGCGAGCTCGTCTACACCGCATTCTCCGGATCGCATCAGGACGCCATCAAAAAGGGCATGGTCGCCATCGGCGAGACCTACGACGTCTGGGAGGTTCCGTACCTGCCCATCGATCCCAAGCACACGGGACGGACCTACGAGGCGATTATCCGGGTGAACTCCCAGTCGGGCAAGGGCGGAGTCGCCTATCTGCTCAGCACCGAACATGGTCTCGACCTGCCGCGCTCGATGCAAGTGGAGTTCTCCAAGCAGGTCCAACAGCTCACCGAGGAGTCGGGCACCGAGATCTCGCCGGCCGAGATCTGGGACGTCTTCACCACGACCTATCAGCCCGACAATCCGACCATCCAACTGCTCTCGAGCGAGGTTGCCGCTGATCAGCACAACACCAGGATCTTCGCCCAGTTGATCGTGAACGGACAGCACGTCACGGTCAAGGGGGAGGGCAACGGTCCCATCGATGCACTGATGAGCGGACTGCGCAACGAGATGGACATACGTTTCAAGGTGCGCGACTACTCTGAGCATGCCCTCACTGCCGGGTCCGAGGCGTCAGCGGTCGCTTACGTCGAAGCCGAAGGTGATGACGGCACCACGTGGTGGGGTGTGGGCATGAGCTCGTCGATTCTCGATGCATCGCTCGAGGCAGTGATTTCGGCGGCGAATCGCCGACGATGAACATGAGGTCTATTAACCTGATGTGATGACCGACCACACGATGGCCATCGACCTGGGGTGGACCGCGGTGGCGTTGGGCCTGAGCGGGACGCTCGCGCAGTTCAACCGAGTTCGTCGCCTCGGGGTGGAAGGCGTCTCGCTCGCGACGTGGCTGTTGTTCGTGATGATGGGGTGTTTTTGGATCTCCTACGGGGTTGTGGCACACTCCTGGGAGATCACGATCGGCAGCCTGATCATCTTGCCATTGCAGTCGTCGATCGTCTTTCGCCTCCAGCCCTGGAAGTCCCCACGAGTGGTGGCCCAGGCCCTGGCGTTCTTCGTGGTGTGCTGCGTAGCGCCGACCATGGCGTGGGGATGGGTCGGCGGCGTCTACGGGACGGGCGTGGCGATGACGATCAATCGCGGACCCCAGATCGTGGAACTCATCCGCCAAGAAGACGCATCGGGCGTGTCGGCGACGTCCTGGCTGCTCGCCGTCTTGGGCAGTATCTGCTGGGTGACCTACTACCAGAACGTCCACCTCTGGGCCGCCCTGGTCTCGACCGCTTTCGCCGGTCTGGCCAATTTGAGCATTGCCCTGCTCGCAATATGGCGACACCGTCAAGCTCGTCAGCGCTTAATCGGCGATGTCGTCTTCGCCGCCTGAACGACGTAGTGGTCTGACCTCACGCATCACGGACACTACCTAAAATGCGCTCCATGGACCGTTCACTACGAAGTGACGCGATTGAGATCAGTCGAGGCTGGCTCGACGAAGTGGACCTCGCCTCGCTCATAGGTCCGCATTTCGACAACGCCGATCGCTCCCGGTTGTTCGACGTCGTAGCGATCGGCAAGGCGGCACGTCAGATGTCCAACGGCGTTCGAGACGTCCTGGGTGATCGTGTGCAACGAGAGCTGCTGGTCGTTTCCGGCGATGAGCAGGGTCCCGCGCGCAGCTACGCCAATCGACGAGAGGTGGTCGGAGACCATCCCGTTCCGGCCGAGGCGAGCTTGGCTGCGGGACAGTACCTGGCGAGCTTTTTGGACGCTCCGACCACTTCGAACGAGACGGTGTTCCTGGTCTCGGGGGGAGCATCGAGTCTCTGCGCACTGCCCGCACCCCCACTGACCATGAGCGACCTCGCTCAAGTGTGGGTCGCATCGTTGAAGGCGGGACTCGACATCACCCAACTCAATCGGCTTCGAGCTTCCACGTCGCTGATCAGCGGAGGCTGCGTGCTCGGTCGTGTTCGCACCGCGAGCTCGCGCGCACTGATCATGGTGGACAACGTTATCTCGGGGCCACGTTGGGTGGCCTCGGGCCTCACCTACGATTATCGTCCGAGCGCCGAGCAGTGGGGTCAACTCGTGGGGTCGCTGGGAGTTCAGGACCCCGAGCTCGTGAAGCGACTGGGACTGGCCTTCGAGTGCCGCTCTCGAGTCATGGAGGGACTCGTCACTGCTTCGCACACCAACGAGGTATTGGCCGAGCCCGGCCTCATGCTCGGACTCGCCGCCCTCGATGCTCGTCA
The DNA here is from genome assembly GCA_013044405.1 of Acidimicrobiaceae bacterium. Lineage (GTDB taxonomy): Bacteria > Actinomycetota > Acidimicrobiia > Acidimicrobiales > RAAP-2 > RAAP-2. The sequence continues at coordinate 24,103 of JABEUR010000043.1, forward strand.
GCGCGGTTACGACGTCATCTCACTGGGAGCCTCAGTGCACGGCGACGTCGAGGACGTCGTGGGGGAGTGGACCCGGGTCCTTCGAACTCTTGGCGATGGTCCGCACTGTCTGATCGGTGTGGGCGAGGTGACCGTTCGCGTCGGGGGTGCCGGCCGGGGTGGTCGTTGTCAAGAGTTCGCTTGGCGCATGGCCGCAGAACTACCCCAGCTCGGGCGTGAGGCGGTGTTCGTCGCACGCTCCTCTGACGGGCGCGACTTCATCGAAGGCGTCGCGGGGGCGTTCGTGGAGACGCGGACCCGTTCGCGCGCAGAGGAACTCGGCATCGACTACGAGGACGTGGCCCAGCGCCACGACACCCATGGAGCCCTTGAAGCTCTGGACCTGTTGATCGATGGTTCCCATACGGGCTGGAACCTCTGCGACCTCTACGTCGCCGTGTTGGGTGCCTCAGGTTCGTAGCACCACATTGAGCGGTTCCTCGCCGTTGAGGAGCCGGGAGATCTGGGAGTTCACCAAACGAGCGATCCGGGGCAACATGGCCGAGGACGCACCTCCGACATGCGGTGTGATCAGGACGTTCTCCAACGTGAAGAGCACGTGGCCATCAGGCAACGGCTCGGGGTCGACGACGTCGAGGGCGAACCTTAATCGGCCACGCTGGGCGTGCGTGATGACGGCGCTGGTGTCAAAGACGCGCCCTCGCGAAACGTTGACGACCAGCGCACCGTCCTTCAACTGGCTGAGGAACCGGTCATCGACCAGGTGGGTGGTCGTTTCGTCGAGCGGCACGATGACGATGACGATGTCCGCGTCGGGTAGGAGCTCGGGCAGGGAGCTCACTGCGTGGATCTCTCCGCGCTCGTCAGAGCGGGCGTGTTGGGCCACACGTACCAACTTCACCTCAAAGCCCGCGAGCCGGTCCTCGATGGCGCGACCTACGCCACCGTGTCCGATGATCATCACCGTACGGTCGGCGAGACTGTCGAACCACGCCGGCGCCCAGTGGCCCTCGAGCGAGGAATGCACGAACTCCCGAATGCCCCGCTGGGACGCCAACACGAGTGTCAGGGCCAACTCCGCAGTCGAGGCCTCGTGAACCGAGGCGGCGTTGGCGAAGACCGTCGCACGCGGGAGCAACTCGCTGATCCCGTCGTATCCAAGGCTCTGACTCTGAACGAGGCGGGTCTTCACCGTACTCAGCATCTCGATGCGGCCGAGTGCGCCGATGTAGGGAACGACGACCATGTCGATCTCGCTTCGCGGTGAGGGCGTGGTCATGTCCCATTCGAAGACCTCGACGCCCTGGGCCACGGGCTCGATGGCGTCGTGCAGGCGCGCGTCGGGGACACTGACGATGAGGGGACGCGTACTCACGAAACCGAGCCTAACCACGGCGACACGAGATGGCGGCGGATTAGGCGCTGCGTCCTTCGCCGTCAAAGACTCCCGCCAGCGAAGGGGCGTGGGTGGACTTCTCGTAGTCGCTGATCGACGCTTCACGAAGCATGGTCAGGCCAATGTCATCCCAACCGTTGAGCAGTCGCTCACGGGTCATGGGGTCGAGTTCGAACGTCCTCTGCCAGTCGACGGCGGGGACCTCGACTCGCAGCTGGTCGACGTCGATGACGACCAGCAGTTGGGGATCCTCCTTCACCAGATGGGTGAGCGTATCGACGTCTTCGAGAGGCAGCTGGACGATGACGAGACCTTGTTTCGACGAGTTGTTCTTGAAGATGTCGCCGAAAGACGGGGCGATGACGGCTTCGTAGCCGTAGTCCATGAGCGCCCAGACGGCGTGCTCACGCGAGGATCCCGTTCCGAAGCGAGGTCCGGCCACCAGGATGGTGGCTCCTGCGTACTGGGGTTGGTTGATGACGAAGTCAGGGTCGTCGCGCCACTCGCTGAACAGGCCGCGACCAAAACCCGTGCGCTCGACTCGCTTCAGCCAATCTGACGGGATGATTTGGTCGGTGTCGACGTCGGAGCGCTCGAGGGGGACTGCGCGACCCTCGACCACGCGAACCGGCTTCATTCGCTCAACTCGTCTGGTGTGGCGAAGTGACCCTTGATGGCGGTTGCGGCCGCGACCACCGGCGAGACGAGATGGGTGCGCCCGCCGCGCCCCTGGCGCCCCTCGAAGTTACGGTTCGAAGTTGAGGCACTGCGCTGTCCAGGCGCGAGCTGGTCAGGGTTCATCCCCAGGCACATCGAACATCCGGGTTCGCGCCACTCGAAGCCAGCGTCGAGAAACACCCGGTCGAGGCCCTCGGCTTCGGCCTGTTTCTTGACCCGGTGCGAACCGGGCACCACGAGCGCGCGCAGCGACGAGGAGACCTGGTGGCCCTCGACGACGCCGGCCGCAGCACGAAGATCCTCGATGCGAGAGTTCGTGCACGATCCGATGAACACGACGTCAACGGGGATCGAGCGAATCGGGGTTCCCGCAACCAGGCCCATGTATTCGAGCGACCGTAGGGTGGTATTTCGCAGATCGGCGTCGTCGTACTCTTCGGGCGACGGCACGACTCCCGAGAGCGCGACGACTTGGGCCGGGTTCGTCCCCCAGGTCACGTAGGGGGCCATCGTGGATCCGTCGAGGACGACTTCGGCGTCGAATGGCGCACCCACGTCCGACACGAAGGTCCGCCATCGATCAGCGGCCCGCTCGAAGTCCTCACCGCTCGGCACACCTGGTCGGCCGCGAAGGTAGTCAATCGTCTTCTCGTCCACTGCAATGAGCCCAGCCCTCGCGCCGGCTTCGATGCTCATATTGCACACCGTCATTCGTCCCTCCATCGAGAGATCGCGGATAGCATCACCGCGATACTCGATGACGTAGCCCGCTCCGCCGCCGGTCCCAAGTTTCGCCACGATGGCCAACACGATGTCCTTGGCACCAACGCCCGCGGGCACCGGTCCGTTGACGCTGACCGCCATGGTCTTGGCACGCTGTTGTGGAAGGGTCTGGGTAGCGAGTACGTGTTCGACCTCACTGGTCCCGATGCCAAAGGCCAGTGCCCCGAAGGCACCATGGGTTGAAGTGTGTGAATCACCGCAGACGATCGTCATGCCTGGCTGGGTGACTCCCAGTTCGGGGCCGATGACGTGGACGATTCCTTGATTCTCGTGGCCACGAGGAAAGAGAGTGACGCCGAACTCACGGCAGTTCTCGTCCAGCGCCTCGAGTTGGCGCCGCGAGATCGGATCGGTCACGGGCGTCGAGATGGGGTCGGTCGGTACGTTGTGGTCGGCGGTGGCGAGCGTTCGATCGGGCCGGCGAACGCCACGACTGGCCAAGCGCAGTCCGTCGAACGCTTGAGGACTGGTCACCTCGTGCACGAGGTGCAGATCGATGTAGATCAGGGTTGGCTCACCCTCGGGCGAGACGACGACGTGTTCGTCCCAGAGCTTCTCGTAGAGAGTCTTGGCGGCCATGGCTAGCGCAGTCCAATGATCTTGACTCGAAGGACTCCCGACGGTGCCTCGTATTCCACGAGTTCATCAATGGAGTGTCCCAGCAGGGCCGATCCCAGCGGTGAGGTGGGCGACGCCACCAGGACCCCTTGCGGCTTCTCCTCGATCGATCCGATGAAGAACTCTTGAAAATCCTCGTCGTCATCGCCTTCGTAGACCACCTGAACGATTGATGCGTACTGAACAATATCGGCGTGTTCGTCACGTTCGACGATCTCGTGGTTGCGGATCACGTTGTCGATCTGTCGGATCCTGGACTCCATTTTTCCCTGTTGGTCCTTGGCCGCGTGGTAGTCACCGTTCTCCGAAAGGTCACCCAACAGACGTGCCGATTCGATGACCCGAGCGATCTCGGTGCGCCCGACGGTCGTCAGGTGGTGGAATTCGGCCTTCAACTTGTCCAATGTCTCTTGGGTGATGCGGTGAATTTCTCCGGCCATTCAGATTCCCCAACTCGTAGCGAAGTCCAGATTCTACCGTCGGCCCGTCGAAGGACCCCGGTGAGTTTGCTCCAGACGGGGGCGAACGAGCAAAATGGATGAAACAAGGAGACAGGTCATGAGTAGCGCACCCCCCCACCGCGTGGCGGTGATCGGTGGCGACGGTATCGGCCCTGAGGTCACCGCGGCAGCCCTCGAGGTGATCCGAGCGGCCGGTGTCGAGATAGAGACCACGCCATTCGATTTGGGTGCGGCACGGTACCTGCGTGACGGATTCGTCTTGGACGATCAGACCCTCGAAGAGCTCAGGGGTTTCGACTCGATCCTGCTCGGCGCCGTTGGACCGGCGATCGGTGACACCCGTATCCCCGGCGGCGTGCTCGAGCGCGGTCTTCTGCTCAAGATGCGTTTCGGGCTCGATCTCTACATCAACTACCGCCCCTTCAGAGGTGTCGAAGGCTCGATTGGCGAAGGTTGTGAGTTTGCGATCGTTCGCGAGAACACCGAAGGCCCCTACGCCGGCGAGGGTGGCGTGTTGCGCCACGGCACGCCTCACGAGGTCGCGACCCAGGGATCGGTCAACACCCGCTTCGGAGTGGAACGATGCGTTCGCTACGCGTTCGAACGCGCCGTTCGGCTCTCTCGACCCAGACTGACGTTGGTTCACAAGACCAACGTCCTCACCTTCGCCGGTGAACTCTGGTCTCGGGTCGTGCGCGAAGTCGGCGTTGAATATCCCCACGTCGAGGTCGATTACAACCACGTCGACGCTGCCTGTATTTACTTGGTCGAAGACCCCCAGCGTTACGGAGTGATCGTCACCGACAACTTGTTCGGTGACATCCTTTCGGACCTGGCCGGTGCCGTCAGTGGGGGGATCGGCTTCGCGGCGAGCGCCAACTTGAACCCCCAACGCACCGGAGCATCTCTGTTCGAACCGGTCCACGGCGCGGCCCACGACATTGTCGGTACCGGTCGAGCGAATCCGTTGGCCGCGGTGTCATCGGCGGCGTTGATGCTCGAACACCTGGGCGAGGATGAAGCGGCTGCGCGGATTGCACGCGCGGTGCAAGACTTCAATGGAGACGTGGCCAAACTAGGCACCGCCGGAGTCATCCAAGAACTACTAGAGAGGTTGTAGATGCCCATTTCACCCACGAAGAAGATCTGGATGGACGGGTCCCTCATTAACTGGGAGGACGCCACCACACACGTTCTCAGTCACACCCTGCACTACGGGACCGGCGCCTTTGAAGGCATTCGCGCCTACAAGACGCCGAGTGGCGTCGCCGTCTTTCGCCTGCGCGAGCACATGGAGCGCTTGTTGAGGAGTTGCAAGATTCTGATGATCGACGTGCCCTTCAGTGTCGATCAGCTCTGCGAGGCAACGACGGATGTGGTGCGGGTGAATGAACTCGACGATGGTTGCTATATCCGTCCCCTGGTCTATCTCGGGTACGGAGAGATGGGAATCTTCCCGCTCAATTCGCCGGTCAACGTCGTGATCGCCGCGTGGCCCTGGGGAGCCTATCTGGGCGACGAAGGACTCGAGAACGGTGTGCGGATGAAGATCTCCTCCTGGTCACGTCATCACCCCAATTCAATGCCCACCGCATCCAAGACGGTCGGGGGCTACGTCAATTCGAGCCTCGCCAAAGTCGAGGCGGTCAAGGCGGGATACGACGAAGCGATCATGTTGGGACCCGACGGACACATCAGCGAGTGCACGGGAGAGAACCTCTTCATCGTTCGCGACGGTAAGTTGGTCAGCCCTCCGCCTAGCGAGGCCGGAGCTCTGCGCGGCATCACCCAGTCGAGCATCGTGAAGATCGCCAATGACCTGGGCTACGAAGTTGGATTCGAAACCATGCGTCGCGACGACCTTTATCTGGCTGATGAGGCCTTCCTGACGGGAACGGCCGCCGAAGTGGTCCCGATTGGTTCGGTGGACGATCGTCTGGTGGGCGACGGTAAGCCGGGACCCATCACCAAGGAGATCCAGACCACCTACTTTCAGGCCGTGCGCGGTGCTCGTCCCCAGTACGAGAGTTGGCTCACGAAGGTCTAGGTGAGCGAGGGGTAGTGTCGAAGTTGTGACACAGCCAACGTTTTCGCCAGTACCCGCCGCGGGAGTCGTGCGGCCGACCATGTCGATCGCCACTGCGGAGATCTCTAGGGCCAAGAAAGTTGGGCTGCAGCGCTCGGCCCAGTTGGCGACCGGCTCCGGCCTGGGAACGCAGGCTCCCGGCGAGGGCTTCGCGATGTCCATTGCTCACCGTCAGGTGGCGAAGTTGGACTTCGAACACGATCACGATCGCCACGATGTGGAGGTCGGTCTCGGACTGGTCGCTGCGAAGCGGGCCAGCCTCGTCGGCCGCGGGCCTCAACTGAGCGATGTCGTGGTGGCCATGAAACTCTTCGGACTTGAGCCGGAGCGGCGCGTGGAGCACCATGACGTCACTGCGTTCGCGGGTCTAGCGCACAGTTACGTCGCCCAACGCCGATTCGTTGACGCCGTATCCAAAGAGGACCTGTTGGCGGTTCACGCCGAAGCCACTCACTCCTAACCCACTAGTAAAGGAAGTGCCATGAACTTTGACTTGACCCCTGAGCAACGCGCCTTTCGTGATGTCATGCGTAGTTTCGTCGACGAGCAGGTGGCGCCCTACGCCGCGGCTCACGACCGCGACCAGAGCTTTCCCCAGGAGAGCTTCGACGCCTGCGTAAAGATGGAGTTGCCCTCACTGCAGGTCCCCGAGGCTTACGGTGGAGCGGGCGCCGACATGGTCACCCAGGCGATCATGGCCGAAGAGTTGGCCAGAGGCTGTGCCTCGACTTCAGTGACCGTGCTTATCTCGAAGCTGGGGATGCTTCCGGTGATGAACTTCGCGTCTGAGGAGATCAAGAACCACTATTTGCCGCGAATCGCGACTGGCGAGATTCAAGCCAGCTACTGCCTCTCCGAGGCCGATGCGGGTTCAGACGTCGCATCGATGCGTTGTCGAGCGCTGCGTGACGGAGACGACTACATCATCAATGGATCGAAGTATTGGATCACCAACGCCGGAGTGTCTGACACTTACACGGTCTTCGCGACGACCGACCCTTCGGCGCGCAGTCACGGCATCAGTTGCTTCTTGGTGGAGAAGGAATGGGGGGTCGAATTCCCCAAACACGAGGACAAGATGGGTCTTCGAGCGTCGCCGACCGGAGAAGTCGTCTTCAACGATGTTCGAGTTCCCGCGTCCCACCTCATTGGAAGGGAGGGGGACGGATTCAAGATCGCGATGCACACGCTGGACCGCTCCCGTCCAACCATTGGTGCCCAAGCGGTGGGAATCGCGCAAGCGGCAATTGACTTTGCGGGCGAGTACATGAAATCGCGCAAGGCCTTCGGTGCGCCCATCGCCAATTTGCAAGGTCTTCGATTCATGCTCGCCGACATGGCGATCCGTACCGAAGCCGCACGTGCGCTGGTCTATCGGGCCTGTGCCACGATTGACGCAGGTGACCCCGACGGAAGCCTCAGCTACCTGGGTGCCGCCGCCAAGTCCTTCGCCTCTGACACTGCTATGAGCGTGACGACCGATGCCGTACAGCTCTTGGGCGGCTACGGCTTCACCAAGGAGTTCCCGGTCGAGCGCTACATGCGCGATGCGAAGATCACCCAGATCTACGAAGGGACCAACCAGGTCCAGCGCGTAGTCGTTTCCAAGCACCTTCTGAAGTAGTTCTAAACCTTACGATACCAGGGGAGCCGGAGCCGGGGGCGAGGAGGAGCAGCCACCGGGTCGGCTGGCCCGGCCACGCCGACCCGAGCGATTCGTGGTGACATGCTTGACGAGGAGCGGGAAGGGGGCGCGACCGCCGGTCGCGGCCTTTCGCACTGAGGTGATGGAGCAATGGTTCAAGAGGCTACGGCGTCGAAGCCAGCGCACTCGTCTCAACTGGGCGAGGATGAACCGCCTCGCGACTCAATGGCTACCGCCGGTTCGCACGATGCACCCCTTACCGAGCGTGCGCTTCAGCGCCACTACTCAAGGCAGGAGCCCAGTGCGGTAGTGCCGCACGCTGGGAACTGTGCGGGAGGCCGCTCGAAAGAGCGGTCCCTACCGCGATCCCAACCCGGGCGTCGGGGCCATTACGAACAAAACTTCAAGTGGTTCGAGTCGCCCGTCCAGGTGGATTTCTGTGGCTTCTGGTCGACCCACGAACTGAATGTGACCGGTCAGTATGCATCACCATGACCAAGTCGGCGCAACTTCTCGTAAACCTCGACGTAATGATTGTGTTGGTCCATGTCGTCTCCATCAATCCGGAGTTCAGCATGGACAAGACAGGTAGCGTTGCCGTTCGAGATCGTCCAAGCACGACGAATCTCTGCGATATCTAAGCACGGCTTACAGAGCAGGCCGTCACCGATTTCCTCCGCCGATAATCCTCTCACCATGATTTCAGACTATTGCACAGGGTGTGAGTCGCAGGTACTTGGTACCAGACCGGTGACGTCGGGTCACTGAAGCCACGGTTTCACTCGCCAGTCGATTGTGGAGGTCGGCCCTCGGACAGCAAAGGTTTGCGCCTTTATGTCAGCCCAAGCTCACCTAAGGCGACGGTTGTCTCCTTCGGACCGCTCCAACTTCCGATGGACCTGTCTGCGAAGTTGAAAGATGCGAATCGAACCCAGCGCCAGCGTCATGAGCGCGCCCAGGACCACCGCGCCAAGGAGCGCCACCGAGAGGGGCAGAGTGCCAGAGAACGTGAAGAGGCTGACCTTTACATCCTTTGGATTCTGAAACACAAAGACCAGGATCACGACCAAAACGACCAGTGCGGGAAGTAATCGTATCCACGCCCTCGATGTTCGCGTCGATAAGATCATTTTCGAAGTAGCAATCGGCTCAACTTCAGCCTCGACCGGAACATCGCCTTGCTCGGGATTGACTAAAGGCGCGTTACCTTCACTGTTTGGCTGGTCTCCCATGAAAGCCTCCAATCTGCCCCTCAATCGAGGTGCAACGAACCACACGGAGCCTGCCTGCTCTTCGGGACGAACGTACCGTGTGCTTTTGATTATGCAGCATGGAAGACCGGGCGAAGTCGGCCGGTCTTCCATGCTGAACTGATCACCCCAAAAACTTTCACCACCCTCGAAGGCACGAGTCGCAGTTTAGGCAGGTCAGCCTATGGATCTAGTCGTATTCTGACTGACAATCAATCGCCATCACTTCGAACTTGAACGTGACGGTCACGTTTGCCAAGTTTTCGGCGGGAAGTCGGCCGCACGTGTGAGACTGCGAATCGTCGCCGAACGTGAGGAGTTTCATGCGAACGAACAAAGAGATCGTCGAATCGGGTTACGCGAGCATGGCGAACGGTGACATACAGCCGTGCTGGCCATCATGGACCCCCGGGTCGAGTGGACAGAGACTGAGGGATGGCCGCTTTATAGCGGCACGTTGGTGGGTCCCCAAGCGATCGTCGACGGCGTATTCATGCGCCTCGGGGAGATTGGCGACAACTTCTCGGTCCAGGTCACTCAGTTGATCGCTGAAGACGACACCGCGGTGGCTCTCGGCACGTACTACTGGAACCGCAAGGACACCGGCGAGCCCGCCGAAGTGAAATGGTCCACGTGTGGACCCTTGTCGTGGCAAACTCACTCGGTTTCAACAACATGTCGACACTGCCAAGGAGCGCTATCTGATTGCTTGAATCCTCGCTGGTGTGCCGTTCGTTTGGAGGGAGATTCCGATTTCGACCAGAAGTGACTGTCGCGGCTACTGACAGTTGGGCTTGTCGACGTCGAACGGCGCCCTGAGCCGGAGTTCGTCACGCGCCGGATCTGCGGGTGGTTCACCAGGGGTGGCTGAAACTGGCCGTGCGAATCGTTTGGTCCGCCGTCTGGTTGGTGAGGGAGCGCTCTGGAGCATCAGACCGGGAACTTCGAAAGGCTCGCAGAGTGGTCCACAGATCGTTGTGCGAGATCACGTAATTCTTCTTGGCGATGCAGATCGCCTGGTGCTTGGCGAGGAAGGGGGAGTTCGGATCAGTGCGCAGATCCTCGGCGGCATCGAGGAGCTTGGCCACGCACCGTCGGCGAAGTGCGACGGCGGCGAGAACCGCTTGGTAGAGAGACTCGACGTCGGTGTCCTCGTAGAGGGGACGAACTTCATGCCAAAGACTCGCACCACTTCGGGGTGATTCGTCGAGCGTCACCAGTGCCCGCCACACTGCGGTGTCCATGCGTGCTTTCGCGGATGGGCCGCATCATCGGTATCGAAAGTGCTCCACTGCCACGGCCACCAGCGCCAGCGTGGCTCGATCCTCCGTCCCGCAGCCAACTGTTCGCCACGCGCGGTCGCCGTGGGGTATTGCTCGATTGAGCCAAAAGTGTTATCCGGTCGTCTCATTGGATCCTTAAGGTTGATGGGCGAAGTGGGTGTCCGAACCTCGGCCGAGAGCCGAATGGGGGTTTTGGCTCTCGGCCGAGGACTTCGGACTAATACGGGTACTCTGCGAAGGCCCTTTCCACGGTGACGACGCCAGGCGCATCGCTGTCGCCCGTTGCCGTGACCCTTCCTTCAGGACTTCGTACTGCCGCTGCGCCGCAAGGCTCGCTGTCCATCGTCCCGGTCCTGTCTCCCGAAGTATTTGGCAATGAAGTCGGGGAAGATGGTGTCCGAGCGTTCGGAGAACGACAGGCTGGTCAAGACGTTGTGCCAGTCCGAGGAGGACTGCAGCACGTCGACACGAGCCGGTTTCGCAGTTCCTGCGGTCGCGCCAGTTAGGGCGGCACACCGCAGATAGTGCTACACGAAGCACTGTGTCGGACGGTCTTCGAGATGGCGGACCGTTGACGGAGAACTTCGCCGAACTCTGAAAAGGCGCTGGCGATGCGCTGCGATGGAACCATGACCTACCGGCCTCTCTTTGTCGTACACCACGGTGCACTGGCAAGGAAGCTGGGTCCTGACGTCCTACTGCGCAACGTAGCACCAAAGAGAGCGCTGCGCGCAAAAAGTTTCGAGAATCTCACAACTCGAAACGTTGGCGCGAGTACAAGCCGTGGTCACATGGACTCGTTCTTGGATGCCACGTGACACGCCATATCACGTGGCATCCAAGAATTGACTGGTATTGACTCCAGAAACTGAGGGGAACGACATCGAAATTGCAGTAGGTGACAACGGTATTCGAGACGAGGAAAAGCCGCCGGGGACTTCTACGACCCTGTCGACAGCACCGCGGCCTCTCACTCCTCCCAGCACCGTCTCGTCGTCCTCGACGCGACCATGCAACCTGTCCGAACTCGAGCGTGCCATCGCAAAGCGGTATCGGTCCTACATCATCCACGCGGTCCGGCCACGAGATTTAAGCAGCGCTGGAGAGAAGACGCTGACACTCCTCACTTGTCCACGCAGAGCATCCATGCCGCGGTGAACCAGGTCGTCAGAGGAGCCCGCACGTATTGAAAGATGATGACGGCAGTGCGTGACACATGAGTTTTGCAAGCCGGAAACCGCCCCACGTGACTTGTGACACCATTCGGCGGGCTGACGTTGCCACATCGGGTATAAATTCGCTGGCCATCGCCCCTCAGCCAGTCGAGGTATCAAGACAAGCGTTGTCTTTTCGGAACCATGACCGGAACTCACGCTCTGATGAGGGGTAGTGGACGCCGACTGTGGCCATTTGGAGACCCTACTTCGGTGGAAGTCAGATGGATACCCCATAAGTATTTATGTGGAACTAGGTATATATAGTTCGTGGCACGTGGTGAAGACCGTGATCGTGATCGCGCGCCAGTATCGTCGTATCGTGAGCGTGTGCTCCACAATCTGAGGAACAGTTTATCTCACGGCTCTTCGCTATCGAAGTGGGACTTGCGAAGGAGTGCTCATGGTTTCAGTTTTCGCATAGCGGTCGCCACTGCGGTCGTCGCCGCGACTATCGGTCTTGCAACGTCTACTGCAGCGTCACTGACGGGCGCCCTGGTCGCTTCGCAGACAACTTCGACTACCGCCGTTTCAAACGGCGAACCTGGTCTTCACATATTCATGATCAGCGGTCGCCGCTTCGGCGTGCTCAGGCCGGTCCACGTGATCACTTTCAGTGGATTGCAGTACACGCTCAAGATTGTCCTCGCCCATCACGCCATCGATGGTGGCGTGCAGACTCCCAGTTCGATGTGCCGGTCCACGGTGGGCTGCGTGGCGGCCGTCAACGGTGACTTCTTTGCCCTGACGCACCCGGGCGAACCCGACCCCGGTGACGAAGTGGGCGGGATTATCCAAGATTGCGTTCTCCTCCATACGCCCGAAATCGCACATCAGCAGGTCGATCTCGTTGGGCGCTCGGTCAGCGAAGGGCTCAATTGGAGTAGCACTGTCGACGTCAACGGCGTGAGCGTTCCGATCACCGCCATCAATCAGGAGCTACCGATGTCGTATCTGAGGGTCCATCTCCCATTGGCCGGGACTCTGCTCTTCAGCGCACCGTACGCTCTTCGTACCCCGTCGGCTAGCGGTTGGGAAACCTATGTGTTCACCCAGATCAATCGCTCCGTCAGCCCAACCACCATCAATACGACCGTGCAGCTCCAACTCATAGCGCAGACTCACATGGCGCTGAAAGTCTCCGCAGGGCAGGTCGATATCTCAGCGCCGAGTGGTTCGGTGCTTGGAACGCTTCGGGTCGGCGATGTCGTGACGCTGACTACCACCTCGACTTCCGGGTGCGACAACATCGGGGGCCATCCAATTCTCATCAATCACGGAGTGGTCACGCCGATAGTTCGTGCGGATACGTACATGTCCAAGCCATACGCACGAACGGTGATCGGTTGGACGGCGTCGGGCGCTACCGTTTTGATGACTGTCGACGGCAAGGACGGTGTGTCGGGCGCCACCGCGACCCAACTGGTAAATCTACTTAAGTCGCTCAATGTCGTGACCGCTCTCGACCTCGATGGGGGTGCTTCGACGACTCTTTATGCTCAAGGACGCACACTGACCAAACCCGCGCACGGTGTCGAGCGACCCGTGTCGACAGCACTGCTCGTCGTCGAGAACTAGATCGCGGTGTTGGTCTAGTTCGTTCACATACCGATTAA
>JABEUR010000044.1 GCA_013044405.1 Acidimicrobiaceae bacterium
GAGATGGCGCGCGCAATTATGAGGCGTTGGATCTCAGAAGTCCCCTCGAAGATCGTGTAGATCTTCGAGTCGCGATGCCAGCGCTCCACGGGGTGTTCGCGGATGTAACCGTAGCCACCCATGATCTGGATCGCCTCTTCGGTGACCTTCACCGCGGTCTCACCGGCGTAGAGCTTGGACATCGATCCCTCACCGCTGAGGAAGGGCTTTCGCTGGGCGGCCATCCAGGCGGCGCGCCAGACGAGCAGGCGCGCCGCGTCGATGTGCATCTTCATGTCGGCGAGCTTGAAGGCGATCGCCTGGTTCTCGATGATCGCCCGTCCGAACTGCTGACGTTCCTTTGCGTAGTCGAGCGAGTACTCATAAGCCGCGCGCGCGATTCCCAACGCTTGGGCGCCGACCGAAGGTCGAGTCGCCTCGAAGGTCGCCATGGCCGCCTGGCCGGAGGCCTTCTTCCCCTCACGCACCCTCGCCAACTTCTCGTCGAGTTTGTCCTTGCCCCCGAGCAAGAGGCGTCCCGGGATCCGACAGTCCTCGAGCACGACCTCAGCGGTGTGACTCGCACGGATCCCCATCTTCTGGAACTTCTGGCCCATTCGAATCCCGGGCGTCCCTTCGGGCACCACGAATGAGGCCTGTCCGCGACTGCCCAATTCGGGATCGACCGAGGCCACGATCACGTGGAGGTTGGCGATGCCACCGTTGGTGATCCAGGTCTTGGTGCCGTTGAGGACCCACTCATCGCTCGCCTCGTCATAGAGCGCCCGCGTGCGAAGTGACGAGACGTCGCTGCCGGCGTCGGGCTCGGACACGCCGAACGCAGCGATCTTGATGTCGCCCGGTGTGCCAAAGCACTGGGGGATGAACTCCATCTGCTGTTCAGGAGTGCCATTGGCCATCAAAGCCGCCACCGCGAGGGTCGAGCCCATCAGGGCCATGCAGATCCCCGCATCTCCCCACGCCAACTCCTCAAGGGTCAACATGATCGAGAGCCCCGTCTGGTCGGTCATGGCGTTGGCGAAGAAGTCGAGGCTGTAGATGCCGATCTTGGCGGCCTCTTCGATGATGGGCCAGGGCGTCTCTTCACGCTCGTCCCACTCGTGGGCGGCCGGGCGGATCACGTTTTGGGCAAAACCGTGGACCCACTCCTGGAGCGTCCTCTGGTCGTCGTTCAGTTCCATTGAGAATTCAGACATATCGGTCCTTGGCTGTGGTTTGAAGGTTACTCACGGGTAACCCAATCTAGCCCCCGCCGAGACGGGCTGCACAAACAACAGCCGCCGCCCGAGGGCGGCGGCTGAAACTGCAAATAGTTTTGGTTAGTTCAGGACGACGCGCTTGGCGAGTGGGCCACGATCGCCGGGCTCGATATCGAACTCGACTTGCTGACCTTCGACGAGGGTCTTGCGACCTTCGCCCTGAATCTCCGAGTAGTGAACAAAGACGTCGGGCTGGCCATCGACAGCGATGAATCCCCAGCCTTTCTCGTCATTGAACCACTTGACGGTTCCTACAGCCACTGTGGGCCTCCTTGTTTCTTTGAAAACGGCATGCGCCGAATCCGGAGGGAACCACAACGGCAACCTCATAGCACAGGCTACTTGGTGACGCCGGATCGAGGCAATAGGAATTTATTACCGGCGTATGAACGTACCGGTCGCCGAATCCTCGACCACCCAGCCCCGGGCTACCAATTCGTCTCTCAACCGGTCCGATTCGGCCCAATCACGTCGGGCCCGGGCCCCTTCACGCGCCGCCACCAAAGCGGCCGACTCGGCGTCGATCGTCGCTCGTAGGCCGTCCAGGGCGAGTCCCAGCGAAGCGAACAGCACGTTCACCGCACCGGCGAGTCGAGAGCCTTCTTCGTAGTCGCCGCGGTCGGCTGCGGCATTGGCGCTACTGAGCGTGTCGAACAACAGCGCAATCGCCAGCGGCGTGTTGAGGTCGTCGTCGAGCAAGTGCGCGAACTCGTCGAGTATCGGACCGGTGGTCTCGTCCCAGGGATGATCCGATGCGACCTCGATGTGCTCATCGCACAGCGCGGCGAGATCGAAGCGCCGCGCCAGGGCGTCCAGGCGCGAGAGGGCTCGCTCCGCGTCGGCGATCGTCTCGGGCGTCACCTCGATGGGCGAACGGTAGTGCGAGCGAAGGACCAGCAACCGATAGGCCCGGGCGTCGGTTCGCTCGAGCAGATCGGTGAGCGAGGTGAAGTTGCCCAGTGACTTGCTCATCTTCTCCTCGCCCACCATGACCCAACCGTGGTGCGCCCAGTGACGCGCGAAGGCCCGTCCATCGGCCAGCGCCTGGGCCCGTTCGTTCTCGTGATGTGGAAACTTGAGATCGAAGCCACCACAGTGCAAGTCGAATCCTTCGCCGAGCAGACCCAGCGACATCACGACGCACTCGGTGTGCCATCCCGGGCGACCCTCGCCAAAGGGCGCGGACCAGCTCGGCTCGCCCGTCTTGGCGTTCTTCCACAGCGCGAAGTCCAAGGGGGAGCGCTTGTCGTCGTTGGCCTCGACACGTGCACCGGCGCGCAAGCTCTCGAGGGGCTGACCGGCGAGCAGCCCGTAGTCGGGCACGCGAGAAACGTCGAAGTAGATACCGTCACTGGTTCGATAGGCAACGTCGTCTTCGAGCAACCTCGAGATCAGTTCGATCATCTCCTCGACGTACTGGGTGGCGTGGGGCACGTCGTCGGGGTCGGCCGCCCCGAGGGCCCCCATGGCGGAGAACCATTCGCGCTCGTAGCGCA
Source organism: Acidimicrobiaceae bacterium (assembly GCA_013044405.1). Classification (GTDB taxonomy): domain Bacteria; phylum Actinomycetota; class Acidimicrobiia; order Acidimicrobiales; family RAAP-2; genus RAAP-2. Next base: position 2,756 of record JABEUR010000044.1, read on the forward strand.
ACGCGACCTCGTTCTCGCTCGTGCCCTCGCGGGTCGCGCGATTGATGATGTTGTCGTCGATGTCGGTGATGTTCGAGACGAAGCGCACCTCGAGCCCGCGAAAGCTGAACCAACGTCGTGCCATGTCCCACACGAGCATCTGGCGTCCGTGTCCGATGTGGGGAAGGTCGTAGACCGTGGGACCACAGAGGTACATCGTGAGACGACCAGGGTCGCGAAGCTCCATCTCACGGACCTGTGAGCGGGCCGAATCATAGAGACGAATCACTCCTCTAAACTATGCCAACGCCAAGGCGGCGCGAGTTGCCCACACGTCGAGCCTCGAACGTGGGGCCTTGGAAAGTCACGATTCTGATGGTCGATGAGTTTCGGGAGTACGAGTGGTCACCCGGTCGCTCGACTGCCCCCCGGGCCGGCCGAAGCCGACAATCGACACCAGCTGAGCGTGAGTAGTGTCAGGGTGGTGGACCGCGCACGAGAAGACCGCCGCGTGTCCCCGCAGCGTTCGCCAGTGGCGCTTCGTCAGCGAGCCCTGCGACTCATGGCGATGGCGCTCGTGCTGGTGTCTTCGTTGCTCGCTTCGACGCCCGGATTCGCCGCCGGGTCACGCCCATCTGCACCGCGTTTGGTCCATGCCGTGGCCGGAGTCGGTTCAGTCGTTATCTCGTTCGAACGTCCCTGTCCCAGGGGAGCAGCCCCATTCGAGACTTCGTCATCAAGGTGATCCCCCAGTTTCGCCTCGTTTCGTGCCACCAGACCCGATGTCTCATCCGCAACCTCCGACCAGACACGATCTACCTGTTCTCCGTGGCGGCCACCAACCGCTCAGGTCGTGGAGCGTTCTCGGTCGAGTCCAATCGAGTGGTGCCGCTACGCGCTTCGACCCCGACCTCGACCTCGACCTCGACCTCGACC
>JABEUR010000045.1 GCA_013044405.1 Acidimicrobiaceae bacterium
GCTGAGCGAGCGACACGGCCAGCGGGTGCTCGTTTGTTACGCGAGTGAGGGTGGCACGACCCAGCGCGCGGCCGAGACGGTTGGCGAAGGTCTTCGAAACAAGGGTGCTGATGTGAAGGTCATGGCGATTGAGAAGGTCGGTGTTCGCGAATTGGCAGCCAGCGATTCGCTGGTCGTCGGTACGTGGGTCGAGGGACTCGTGGTGGCCCGCGTACACCCGGCGCGAACGATGCAGAAATGGATCTCGGCGCTGCCCAACCTGGGCGGGCGGCGGGTTGCGGTGTTCTGCACCTACGGGGTGAACCCGCGAAGCAGCGTGCAAGAGCTGACCACGATGATTGAGGAGAAGGGTGGTGTGGTCCTGGCGAGCGATGCCTTCGGTCCTCGTGACCAGTCAGGAACGATCCATCCGCTCAAGACCGAGGCGTTCGCCAATCGCGTCGCCACGCGCTTCTCAGTCGCTGAACGATCCGCGGTGGGCGTCGCCTGATCAGTCCTGGTCGTCTTCGAGAGCGTTGGCCAGGCGACGTAGTAGCGAACGAAAGGTCGCGCGCGCGACCTTGGTGAGTACGGTGTCGTCGAGCACCTGACCGGCACGGCCCAGCGGAGGGCGATATCGGCCTGAGAGCGTCAGTTCGCAGCGCTCCGGATCGATCTCACTCACGCTGAGCGTGCCGACCAGTCTCGGGAAGAGTCCAGCCGTCCCCGTCGCTTCCCAGCGGATCGGCACGACGAAGCCGTTTGGCCCGCTCACCGACTCTCCGAGGTGCACGGCCACGGTCTTGGTCAACCAGTGTGAATCTCCTGGCCCAATACGCATCACGATTGCCTCGCCGTCGTCACGGGCCGCGTCGAGGTGGGGGATGAGCCACGCACCACCGCTGTTGAGTCTTTGGGCGATACGAGCGAGGTCTCGTTCGACGTGGACCGAATCGGTGAGCTCGACGGTCGGTGCCTGGGGGTTCTGGCGGTGGCCGGTGACGTGGTACTCACCCGCCGTGATGAGTCGGTCGCGCTCGACCAACGTCGCCAACGTCGTGGACGCCAACTCGGCCCTCATCGCGGCGCTCGCTGCCGTCCAGGTCTCGTGCATCGGACACACCGACTCCCACTGACATGGATCGTCTCCGAGCACGCACGTGTCGGACTCGAGGGACCCCTCGCCGGCCTCGACCACTTCGAGCACGGTGATCTGCGAAGGTGGACGGGTCAAGCGGAAACCACCGTTGGCTCCAAAGAAGGAGGTCGCAATACCGGCCTGGACCAGGTCTCCAAGGATCTGGGAGACGAAGGTGCGCGGAATGCCCATGTCCACCGAGACCTGGCGCAATTTGATCGGATTCGGCGCGTCGTAACTGTTGGCGAGACAGAGAGCTGAACGCACGACATAGTCGCCTCGTTTGGAGAGCTTCAGCTTCATTCCGAAAGAATACCGGTGCACCTTACGTGGGGTGGTGAACTCCACGACCTTTGCGGTCAAGGAGCCTGTCGAAGCTGAAATCTAGAGGATTCGAGTGCCGTTCGCGGCCGTGTTGAGTATCTCGTCCAGGGCCTGCTCGAGATCGATGCGCAGGGCCCGGTCGCGGCTATTTGCGCGCAGCGTCGAGCGCACGACGGACAGGGCTGCGAGCGCGGTCGCGACGATCGCGATCAACGAAATCGAGATGAGCATCGCCGCCAAGAATCCGATGAATGCAGACATGCTTCCATGATGGGTCAGCGAACTCTCCGCGCCAACCCTGAAACTACGTAGGCCAACGAACCAATTCCACGGGTCTCACCGTAGGACTACGTGGCCAATGGTGCTCGATGGGTGCCGTGGACCAGTATCCTCGCCCAGATGAGTGAGATTCTTGACGCCGTTCGAGCCGGTGCCGCCCCTGCAGTGCTCGAGGCCACGGACATGCCATTGACGACTCGAGCCGTGTTCGTTCGCCGTGAGGATCAGGGCATGTTTGCGGGTATGGCTACCAAGGACAAGGACCCGCGCCAGAGCCTGCACGTGGACGAAGTCGCCCTGCCCGAACTGGCTCCTGATGAGGTCTTCATCGCGGTGATGGCGTCGTCGATCAACTTCAATACGGTGTGGACGAGCATCTTCGAGCCGCTGTCCACGTTCGGTTTCCTCGATCGACTGGCACGAGAGTCGTATTGGGGTCGACGCCACGCTCTGGACTATCACGTCATTGGATCGGACGCCGCGGGAGTTGTCTTGCGCACCGGTTCGGCCGTACGCAATTGGAAGATCGGCGACGAAGTCACCGTGCACTGCAATTACGTGGACGACCAGGACCCGAGTGGTCACGACGACTCCATGCTCTCGAACAACCAACGGATCTGGGGCTTCGAGACGAACTTCGGCGGACTCGCCGATATTGCGGTGGTCAAGGCGAATCAGCTGATGCCCAAGCCCACGCACCTCACCTGGGAAGAGTCAGCCGTCAACGCTCTGTGCAATTCGACGTCATATCGGATGCTCGTCTCTCGCCACGGTGCTCCGGTCACCCAGGGAGACAAGGTACTGATCTGGGGGGCATCGGGGGGCATCGGGTCGTTCGCCGTCCAACACGTCCTCAACTCTGGTGGTATCCCCATTGGCGTGGTCTCGAGCGAGAACAAGGCCGAAACCCTTCGCGAGCTCGGTTGTGAGTTCGTGATCAATCGGGGTGAGAAGGACTACCGGTTCTGGAAGGATGAGCACACCCAAGACGAGAGTGAGTGGCGTCGTCTGGGCAAGGACATCCGTTCGCTAGTGGGCGACGACCCCGATATCGTCTTCGAACATCCCGGGCGTTCGACCATGGGGGCCAGCGTCTTCGTGACCAAGCGTGGTGGCACCATCGTGACCTGCGCCGCCACGAGCGGTTACATGATCGAGTACGACAACCGCCACCTGTGGATGAAATTGAAGACCATCAAGGGTTCGCACTTCTCGAACTACCGAGAAGCTTGGGCTGCCAATCAAACGATCATCGATGCCAAGGTCGTACCGCCGCTGTCGGCGGTGTTCGCCCTCGAGCAAAGCGCAGAGGCCGCCTACGAGGTCCATCACAATCAACACGAGGGCAAGATCGGCATTCTCTGCGCCGCCGATCGAGAAGGACTCGGCATCACCAATCATGAACTGCGCGATCGCGTCGGTGAACGGCGCTTGAGCGTATTTCGACGTCACGACAAGGAGTAGCCATGGATTCGCTTCTCACCGAGATCGACCACGTTGCCATTGCGGTCAACGATCTCGAAGCCGCCATCGCCTGGTATCGAGACGTCTTCGCGGCCAGCGTGGAGCACCGTGAGAGCGTCGAGTCCGATGGAGTCGCCGAGGCGCTCTTGCGCGTATCGGACTCCTATATTCAGCTGCTCACGCCCACCCGCGCCGATTCACCGGTGGCTAAGTATCTCGAGAAGTTCGGTGAGGGGCTGCACCATGTGGGCTATCGAGTCGCGGACTGCGCCATCGCACTCGAAGCGGTGAAGGCGAGCGGTGCCAGGGTCATCGACGACCTTCCTCGTCCGGGTTCGCGAGGCACCATCGTGGCCTTTGTCCATCCCAAGACTTCCTTCGGGACGTTGATCGAGTTGGTCGAGGATCCCCAGAACCACTGAAGCCTCGCACGAGTCAGGCGACCAAGTCTGAGGACTGACACCACGTTGGGTAGCCTTGCTGACTATGGAGCACACCATGGCAGAACGCCTCGCTGAACTCGAGGCTCGCAAGTCTGAGGCGCGGATGGCCGGTGGCGAAGTCGCCATCGCACGCCACCAGGCCAAGGGCAAGTTGACGGCGCGTGAGCGAATCGAATATCTGCTCGACGAAGACTCGTTCCAGGAACTCGACATGCTCACCCGTCACGTCGCTTCGGGCATGGGTCTGGAGGACTCGCGTCCCTACACCGATGGGGTCGTGACGGGGTTCGGCACGATCGACGGGCGCAAGGTCTGTGTCTACTCCCAGGACTTCACGGTCTTTGGTGGCGCTCTGGGCGAGACCCACGGGGAGAAGATCCACAAGATCATGGACCTCGCCACGACGATGGGTCTTCCAATCATCGGACTCAACGACGGAGCGGGCGCTCGCATCCAAGAGGGAGTGGCGGGGCTGAACGCATACGGCGGCATCTTTCGACGTAACGCGCAGGCTTCGGGCGTCGTGCCGCAGGTCTCGGTGATCTTGGGCCCGTGCGCTGGTGGCGCCGTGTACTCACCAGCGCTCACCGATTTCATCTTCATGGTGCGTGACACCAGTCACATGTTCATCACCGGCCCCGACGTCGTCAAGACCGTGACTGGCGAAGACGTCACCCTCGAGGAACTCGGTGGGGCGATGACCCACGCCACCAAGTCGGGCGTGGCCAATTTTGTGCTGCCTGACGAAAAGAGCGTTCTCGACGAGGTCCGGTACCTGTTGTCGTTCTTGCCGTCGAACAACCTCGAGGTAGCTCCGCGTATTCTGTCGGGCGACCCGGCGGACCGTTCGTGCGACGAACTTCGCGACGTGCTGCCCACCTCACCCAACCAGCCATACGACATGAAGAAGGTCATCACCTCGGTGGTCGACGACGGCGACTACATGGAAGTCCACGCCAACTACGCCCAGCAGATCACCTGCGGATTCGCGCGAATCGATGGTCACACGATCGGTCTCGTGAGCAACCAGCCCCAGGTACTCGCCGGCGTCTTAGACATCGACTCGAGTGAGAAGGCCGCCCGCTTCGTGCGAACCTGTGACGCCTTCAACATCCCGCTCGTCACGTTCGTCGACGTCCCGGGATTCATGCCCGGGGTCGACCAAGAGTACGGCGGAATCATTCGCCATGGCGCCAAACTGCTCTACGCGTTCTGTGAGGCGACGGTGCCGCGCATATCGATCATCACGCGCAAGGCCTATGGCGGGGCGTACGTCGTCATGAACTCCAAGTCGATCGGTGCCGACTTCGCCTTCGCGTGGCCGTCGGCGGAACTGGCCGTCATGGGCTCTTCAGGCGCGGTCGAGATTGTCCACCGCCGTGACCTCATCGAGTCCGACGATCCCGTGACTCTGCGCCGAGAACTCATCGACGACTACGAGGAGCGCTACGCCACGCCCTACATCGCCGCCGAGCGGGGCTTCATCGACGACGTGATCGACCCGGCCGATACCCGTCGGGTCCTCGCCCGCTCTTTGGACCTGCTTCGCGGCAAGCGAGAGGACCTGCCCAAGCGCAAACACGGGAACGTGCCGCTGTGAACCACGACTTGCCACCGCGTCCCCAAGTCGACCCGGCCGAGGTTGCCGTGATCGTGGCCGTGGCCGTGGCCATGAGTTCGCTGAGTCCTAATCACGTTGTGGAAAACGACGAGACACCGGCCTGGCGATTCTCGGGCCGTTGGTTCAATCGGGGACCGTTCTCGCTTCGCCGTCCCAGCCGACTCAGATAGTCGATTCGACCATCGTCAACAGGTCGTCCATGATGGCGCTCAGCGAGAAGTCCTTGGGCGTGTAGACGGCGGCAACCCCGTGAGAGACCAGCAGTCGCGAGTCGTCATCGGGAACGATGCCACCCACGACGACGAAGGCCTCGACTCTGGCATCGCGCAACCCTTCGATGACCCTGGGCACCAGTGCCAGGTGCGAGCCCGAGAGTATCGAAATGCCCACCACGTCGACATCCTCGTCGCGCGCCGCCGCCACGATCTCTTCAGGTGACAGTCGGATGCCTTGATAGACGACCTCGAAACCGGCGTCGCGCGCCGCCACGGCGATCTGCTCGGCACCATTGGAGTGACCGTCGAGTCCGGGCTTGGCGACGAGCAGCTTGGGCGGCGATCCGCGACGCTCCCGGAGCGCCTTGGATCGCTGGACCAGTTTGGCGAAATTCGCGCCGCGACTGGCGACGCCCGCGCGAACGCCGGTAGGGGCGCGGTACTCGCCAAAGACCCCGCGTAGTGCCGAAGCCCATTCGCCCGTGGTGCCACCGGCTCGCGCGAGCGCGATGGTCGGCACCATGATGTTGTCGGCCGATGAAGAACTGCGCGCGACTCGGATGAGCTCGCTGAGCGCGGCCTCGACCGCCGCTGCGTCGCGGGCCTCACGCCACGCAATGACGTCCTGGACCAACTGGCGTTCCACGTCGGGGTCCACGGTCATGATCGCCTCGAGTGACGAACCGCTCGTGAGCGGGGAAGTCGCGGTCTCGCTGAAGCGGTTCACCCCCACCACGGTCAGTTCTCCCGACTCGATCCGTGCGACGCGCTCGGACTGACTCGCGACGAGACGGCTCTTCAACTCCTCGATGGCGCTGAAGGCACCGCCCAGGGCGAGGACCTCGTCGAGCTCGCGCTGGGCCGAGATCGTGAGGTCGCGGACCTTGGCCTCCATGACGAGCGAGCCGGCAAAGATGTCCGGGTATTCAAGCAGGTCGCTCTCGAAGGCGAGGACCTGCTGCATACGCAAGCTCCACTGTTGGTCCCACGGTCGCGGCAGACCGAGGGCCTCGTTCCACGCAGGCAGCTGGATGGCCCGCGCCCGGGCGTCGGCCGAGAGCGTGACACCGAGCATCTCGAGCACGATGCGCTGGACGTTGTTCTCGGGCTGCTGCTCGGTGAGACCGAGCGAATTGACCTGTACGCCGTAGCGAAAGCGGCGAAGTGAGGGGTCCTGTACGCCGTAGCGGGTTCGACAGATCTCGTCCCACATGGCGGTGAAGGTACGCATCTTGGCGACCTCTTCGATGAAGCGAACGCCAGCGTTCACGAAAAAGGAGATCCGTCCAACCACTTCGGGCATCTGGGCCACGTCGACCTTGCCCGAGTTGCGCACGGCGTCGAGGACGTCGATCGCGGTGGCGAGGGCGTAGGCAATCTCTTGTACCGGCGTCGCACCGGCTTCTTGGAGGTGGTAACTACAGACGTTGATCGGGTTCCACTTCGCCGCGTGGTTGATGCCGTAGGCGATCATGTCCACGATCAGTCGTTTGGAAGGCTCGGGTGCGAAGATGTACGTGCCCCGACTCAGGTACTCCTTGACGATGTCGTTCTGGGTGGTGCCGGACAATGTCCCCACGTCCACCCCTTGTTCTTGGGCCAGGGCGATGTAGAGCCCCCAGAGCCACGCGGCGGTGGCGTTGATGGTCATCGACGTGTTCATCCCGCCGAGGGGGATGGCATCGAGTAGTTGGCGCATGTGACCCAGGTGGGCGACTGGTACGCCGACCTTGCCCACTTCTCCCGCGGCTGCCGGGTCGTCGGGGTCGTAGCCCGTCTGGGTCGGCAAGTCGAACGCGATGGACAGGCCGGTCTGTCCCTTCGCCAGATTCGAGCGGTACAACTCGTTGGACTTCACCGCAGTCGAATGACCCGAATAGGTGCGCATTACCCACGGCTTGGCGCGCTCAGTCATGTCGTCTCCTGTCAATGACTATCGACGGTAATCGTAGAAGCCCGTGCCCGACTTGCGCCCAAGGGTACCGGCGCTCACCATCCGACGAAGCAGGGGCATCGGGGCGAAGTTCGGATCGGCGAACTCATCGTAGAGCGCCTCGAGGATCGCGAGCGAAGTGTCCAGGCCAACGAGGTCCAGTAGTGCGAACGGCCCCATCGGGAACCCGCAACCTCCGCGCATCGCGGTATCGATCCCTTCCTTAGTGGCCACGCCCATTTCGAGCAGTCGCACGGCGTTGTTCAGATAGGGGAATAGCAGGGCGTTCACCACGAATCCGGCTTGGTCCTTGACCGGGACCGGCTCCTTGCCACAAGCCAACACGAACTCGGTCACCGCCGCCATAGTCTCGTCGCTGGCGCACAGTGGGCGAACCACTTCGACCAGTGACATCGCCGGAGCGGGGTTGAAGAAGTGGATGCCGCAGACTCGTTCCGGTCTCGAGGTCTCCATCGCCAGCTCGATGACTGAAAGGGTCGAGGTGTTGGTGGCGAGAATCGCCGAGGGATTGACGACGTGGTTCAGTTCGTTGAACAGCGCGCGCTTGACGTCCAAGTCCTCGACCACCGACTCGATGACCAGGTCGCAGTCGGCCAAGTCCGCGAGTCGCGTGGTCGCACTCACCCTCGCGCGTAGCGCATCAGCGTCGCTCGCGGTTCGCTTTTCGCGCTCCACCTGCTTGGCGAGTGACTTCTCGAGCGCGGCGAGCATTGCGTCGGCCGTTGCCTGAGACCTGCTGCGAACTACTACTGATGCACCGGCGCCGGCGACCACCTCGGCGATGCCACTGCCCATGATTCCCGATCCCAGCACACCGACCTTGTCAAAGCTCATGGTGGAACATTACTGGTCGGTAAAAGCATCACGGAGATGCGAGACTCGTCCCATGACGTTCTCGACGCTCGTGGTGGGTTCCCTGCCCGCCCTTCGGGCCAGTTTGGAGGCCGACTTCTTGGGCGAAGTTGGAGGAGCGGACACCGTCATCGTGCCCACCGCCGCCGCCTTCACCGGTGCGGCCCAGGGCGCCATCGAGGTGGCTCAGGCGTTGGAGGGATTGAGTCTGCGCATGGAGGGGCTGATGGTGACCGACCGCCAGAGCGCCCGAGAGCCGCATTTCGTGCTGCGCGCCAGCGAAGCGGATCTGGTGATCTTGAGTGACGGATCGGTGCTGCACGCGAGGACGGTATGGAGGGATTCTCCCTTCGGGGACTCTTTGAGAACCGCGAGGCGACTCGTCGCGGTGGGATCGGTCGCTACGGTTATTGGTGAGGTCATGATCGATCCTCGAGGTGGCGCACCAACCACTGCTCTGGGTTGGCGACCTGGTCTGACGATGTGCGTCGAAGCGAGCGACGAGCAACTCGAGCGAACGAGATCATTGCTTCGAGAAGATCAGCTGCTCGCCGTCATTGGCCCATCGGGGGTCCTCGGGCACGACGGTGAGCACTGGAAGGTGCTCGCTGCGGATGTCACCGTGACCAGGGGTCACGAAGTCGTGGATCTCTAAGCTTCGTTCACCGTAACGGATTCGATGACGACCCTTTCGCGGGGTGCACCTGACGGGGTGCCCAGATCATTGATCGTCGAGACGACGTCGAGACCCTTGACGACCTTGCCGAACAGTGCGTAGAGCGGGGGTAGACGTACTCCGTCTGGCCCCGAGATCACAAAGAACTGGGAGCCATTCGTGTTCGGACCGGCATTGGCCATGGCCAATGAACCCAGTTCGTAGCGACCCGCTTTGGGTAGCTCATCGGCGAATCGATATCCGGGACCGCCGGTGCCGTTCCCGCTTGGGTCGCCGCCTTGGAGCACGAAACCAGGGATCACCCGGTGAAAGATGATCCCGTCGTAGTAGTGCCAGCGCGCGAGGAACACGAAGTTGTTCACGGTCTCTGGGGCACCGAGCGCGTCCAGAACTATCTCGAGGGTTCCTTTTGAGGTGACCATGGAGGCCGAGTAGTTGGCGGACGGGTCGATGATCATCGGGGGAGGCGCGTCGAAACGCTGGCGCTTCTCGCTCGTTCCATCGGGGTTGGGGATGTTGTCACTCATTGATCTAGGCCTCGCTGATTGTCACTGAGAGCATACGGTGGGTCACCGTTGGTGGGACGCCGCTCGCGCTTCCGGCCTCGTTCAAGATCTTCACGACGTTCTGGCCGCTGATCACCTGACCAAAGAGTGAATAGGTGTTGGGCAGCGCTTCGCCCGATGGTCCAGTGACGATGAAGAACTGGCTGCCTCCGGTGTTGGCCGATCCGGTGTTGGCCATGGCCAGCGAGTACAGCGGGTACGTGGGATTACCGGCCTTGGGAAGTTCATCTTTGATGGTGTAGCCCGGACCGCCGCCGCCGGTTCCCGTGGGGTCGCCGCCTTGGACCACGAATCCCGGTATGACGCGGTGGAAGATGACGCACTTGTAGAACTGGTGCTCGGCGAGGAAGACGAAGTTGTTGGTGGTGATCGGCGCGCTCTGGGCGTCGAGTTTGACCACGAAGGAACCAGCAGTGGTGACGAAGTGTGCGTAGTAGGTCTTGCTGGTGTTGATGGTCATGGCGGGAGGCTTGGGCCAGGTGAGGGTGTTCACCCGGGTACTGGTCGAAGCCGGACAACCTGCGGCGACCGCTTTGGCGTTGGCCTGGGCCTGGCTGATCCCGCCCGGTGCGGCACCGCCCTTGATGGTCGACGTGGTCGTTGAGGCCGTTGATGAGGTGGTCGTTGATGTCGTGGTGGGCGAACCACCCGTGAACAAGAGGGCACCGGTGCCCAGCACGACGATGGCGACGATGGCGACGATGACGCCTCGGCGCATGTTCTGACGTCGCTTCGCCTCCTTTTGCATCCGCTCTAATTTCTCGCGGCGAGCCGCCTTCTGCCGTTCACGCTTGGAAGTTGCCATGGATGCGACTTTACTAGGCCACCGGAGGCTCCCAGATGGCTCAACTAACCTTGAACCCTATGGCGTTGATCGTTCAGAAGTTCGGCGGAACCTCGGTCGGAGACGCCGAACGAATTCGCGCCGTGGCTGAACACGTTGCGCGCACTCGTTCGGCCGGGAACGAAGTCGTCGTCGTGGTATCGGCGATGGGTAAGTTCACTGATGACCTAATTCGACTCGCGGACGATGTCTCACCCACCCGTCGCCCGCGTGAGATGGACATGTTGCTGACTGCCGGCGAGCGTATATCAATGGCTCTTGTCTCGATGGCACTGGGGGCGTGTGGTGTTGAGTCGGCGTCGTTCACTGGGAGCCAGGCAGGCATCATCACCGACACCGACCACACTCGCGCGAAGATCCTCGAGATGCGTCCCGACCGGATCCGAGAGGCACTCTTAGACGGACTGGTTCCAGTGGTCGCTGGATTCCAGGGCGTGTCAACCGAGAAGGACATCACCACGCTCGGACGCGGCGGTTCGGACGTGACGGCCGTGGCCCTCGCTTCGGCACTCAAGGCCGACGTCTGTGAGATCTACACCGACGTGACTGGCGTGTTCTCGGCCGACCCGCGAGTCGTTACGAGGGCGCGACGCCTTGCCAAAGTCTCCTTTGACGAGATGATGGAGATGGCCGCCACCGGAGGTCGGGTGCTGATGTTGCGCTCGGTGGAGTTCGCGCGGCGTCACTCGGTACCACTGCACGTTCGCTCGAGTTTCACCTGGGAACCAGGAACATGGATTGTGGAGGAGGACCCCACTATGGAAGAGGCCGTGGTATCTGCCGTAACCGACGACACTTCGGAGGCGAAACTGACCGTGGGCGGCGTCCCGGACCGTCCGGGCATCGCGGCTCAACTGTTCCGAGAACTCGCCAACCGGGGTATCAATGTGGACATGATTGTCCAGAACACCAGTGCCAATGGCCTCACCGACATCTCCTTCACGGTCGCCAAGGTCGACCTCGAAGCTGCTTCAGTGGCCTGCGAGAAGGTTAAGAACGAGATCGGTGCCGCCTTCGTGACCAGCGACGACAATATTGGGCGCGTATCGCTGATTGGTGCCGGCATGAAATCGAATCCCGGGGTCACTGCGCTGATGTTCGAGACCCTTTCTGAGCACGGGATCAACATCGAGATGATTTCGACCAGCTCAATTCGCATATCGTGCGTTCTTCGTGCGGACAAAGTCGCTGACGCGGTGCGTTCCTTGCATAGCGCCTTCGGACTTGACGCCGCCTAGTCCTAGACTTTGGGCATGCGAGTAGCGATCATCGGGGCGACGGGCCAGGTAGGAACCGTCATGCGTGCCATATTGGCCGAGCGGAACTTTCCGGTCGACGAGATCCGTTTCTTTGGTTCGGCACACTCCGCGGGAACGACCTTGGAGTGGCGGGGGCGATCGGTGACCGTCGAGGACGCGGCGACTGCAGATTTCAGCGGAATCGAGATCGCGCTGGCCTCGTCAGGGGCAACGTCGTCAAGGATTCTTGCGCCCAGACTGGCCGAAGCCGGGGCTGTCGTCATTGACAACTCTTCAGCGTGGCGCATGGACCCACTCGTTCCGTTGGTCGTGCCCGAGGTCAATGCCCACGCCCTTGCTGAGATTCCCAAAGGCATCGTCGCCAATCCCAATTGCACGACGATGGCCGCCATGCCCGTGTTGAAGCCCTTGCACGTCGCGGGCGGTCTTCGTTCGATGGTCGTCGCGACCTATCAAGCCGTCAGTGGGGCGGGTCGCGACGGCGTTGATGAACTGGCGTCACAACTCGAAGCGACCGCTTCGGGTGACGTTCGCTCTCTCACTTTCGACGGCTCCGCCTTTGCCATGGCGCCAGGCAAAAAGTTCCCGATGACCATTGCGCACAACGTGGTCCCACTGGCAGGAACGATTGTCGACGATGGGTCTCTCGAGACGGGTGAGGAGCAGAAGTTGCGTGACGAGAGTCGCAAGATCCTCGAGATCCCCGGTCTCCTGGTTGACGCCACGTGCGTCAGGGTTCCGGTCTTCACTGGACACTCGCTCGCCATCACGGCGAGTTTCGACCGACCTATCTCGCCCGAAGAGGCGACCGAACTTCTGATGGGCGCTCCTGGAGTGGTGGTTCACGAACTGCCGACCCCACGCTTGAGTGCCGGCAAGGACCCCAGTTACGTCGGTCGAATCCGTCGTGCCGAGGCGGTCGCCAACGGACTGTCGATGTTCGTGAGTGGCGACAATCTTCGTAAGGGGGCTGCCCTCAACGCGGTCCAGATCGCCGAGGCGATCCTGGCGCTTCGTTAGTCCGCGCCACCTCGACCGACTTGGCGCCGCGCCAGGTTGACGCAGTGGTCGCCGAAGCGTTCGTAGAAACGCGCGAGCAGTGCGAGTTCCACCGCCACGGGAAGCGTCATCGACCCCGAAGTCAGTTCGGCGGTCAACGAGACATGAAGATCGTCGAGTTCGTCGTCGATGTCTTCGATGGCGCCGGTTGCTTCCAGCTTGCCGTCGATGATGACGTCAGTCGCTTCACGCCAAATCGTGCTCGCGACCTCGCCCATCCGCTCGATGAGACCACGACTTCGAGGTGACATCTCGCTGCCCAGTCCACGCGCGGCACGTCGTGCGATGTGCTCGGCCAGATCGCCGTTGCGCTCGACTTCGGGCAAGATGCGCAACAGCGTCAACAGATGACGACGGTCGTCGAGCCCAAGTGTCGCGTCGTTCAAGAGTCGGTACTCCGTGGTGTCGATGACCGTATCGACCAGTTTGTCGATCTCGATGTCGCGCTCAACGACCAGTTTGGCGAGTTCGCGATCACCGGCGAGCAAGGCGTGGGTCGCGCCGGCAATCGCCTCACCGACCATGGCGAAGATTCGAACCACCTGAGGACGCAGATCTTCGAGGTGGCTGGTCAGGACCGCCTCGCTCTCGGCCGGTTCGTGACGAGAGCTGAAGGGCCGATACATGCTTAGAGGTTACCGTTGCGTCACAGGCGCTCCCTAGGGTGGGGGGTGTCCAGTTGAAGGGGTTGAGATGGTTGCACTACTGGTGGGTGTCGCCGGGGTCGTCCTAGGTGCCGCACTCACGTGGGCACTGTTCGTGCGCCGGGTTCAAACACTGCGTGAGGACGTCTTGCGTGGTGAGTCGGCGCTGTCACTACGAGAAAGCGAACTGGCGGCCGCGAACCAGTTCCTCGAGCGCCAACGCGCTGAGCATGAGACGGCTTTGACGAACCTGGGCGAGACCTTTGAGAGTCTCTCCATTCGAGTCCTCGATCAGACGGTCGATCGGCTCACCCGGTCCCAGGAGGAGCTGCACAAGTTACGCGAGACCAAATTGGACTCGACACTTCGTCCGCTCGAGGACCTTCTCGACGAGTACAAGCGCAACTTGGCCGAGTTCAACACTCGAAATGCTGGCGCACTCTCCGAAGTGAAGGGCAAGGCCGAGGAGTTGCTCGAGGCGCAGAGAATGTCCCAGAGCGAGACTCGACGACTGAACCAATTGCTGGGGCGCAGCGACCAGCGGGGCCGGTGGGGCGAGATCCAGCTCGCCAACGTGCTCGAGATGTCTGGTCTTCGCAAGAACATCGACTACACCATGCAGGTCACGAGTACCAGTGACGCTGGTCGCACCCAGAGGCCCGACTGCGTGGTGAGCATGCCGAACGGAACCAGCATCGCCGTTGACGCGAAGTTTCCCTTCGACGCCTTCGAAGCTGCGCTGTCCATCGACGACGGCGAAGAACGCCGGGCGCTCTTCGCCAAGCACGCTAAAGACCTTCGGGGTCACGTGAAGAAGCTCAACGAGAAGGGCTACTGGGCGGCAGTGGCGCCCGCTCCAGAGTTCGTGGTCTGCTTTGTTCCGAGCGACTTCGCGATCTCCGCCGCCCTTGACGCAGACCCCGACCTCGTGACCTACGCCGCCAAGGAGCGAGTGTTGATCGCGGGACCGACGAACCTGTGGTCGTTGTTGTGGTCGGTGGCGATGGTGCTCGGTCAGCATCAGGTGGCGCTGAACGCTGAGCGGATCTACCAGACGGCCGAGACGATCTTCGATCGGATCAGATTGGTGGCTGAACCGATGTCGAGGATGGGTCGAGCCCTCGATTCGAGCGTTGGTGAGTACAACCGGCTGGTCAGGTCCTTCGAGTCCCGGTTGATCCCAGCCGCCCTCGAGGTGCGCAAGTTGGGTGGGGCGAAACGGGCCAAGGACCTGCCCGAGTTGGGCGCGCTCAACGAGCTGGCCACGACGCTCAACGAGACCAAGTGGGGCGTCGACGCCGACAATCCCCTACCTGAAGGGGTGTCAGAGATTCTCGAGCTCGAGGAATTCGACGAACCGAGCTGAAAAAGGCTCCGAGTAAGTTCTCTGCGTGGCCCGTACTCGCGCTCGACGTCGTCGACAATCCGTGTACCTGCTGGTAGCCCTGACGATCACGCTGCTCGTGTTGCTGTTCGCCAACGACATCAATCGCGCCGCCCACGCGGCGATTGGTCCGCGACGAAGCGAGAATCGTAGTTTTGGCCAGATGGTCGATGGTCTCGTGACCAGCGAGAACAACTTCGACGCCAGGCTTTACTATCTCCTGGCTCACGCCAGCACGCTTTCGCGGCCCGTCTTCACAGCTCGACTGATCCAGCTCGACCAGGCATTGAGTGGATGGAACACCGACGCCAAGATGCTGCGAAGTCCGGTGCTGGCCCATCACGTCAACGATGTCGTCACCAACCTCACCGAGCAGCGTGTCGACGACTATCAGAACCTACTGAGCGCCATTGCCAGACGCCTCACCCTGCCGTGGACCCCAGCACCGGTGAGAAGTCAGGCGGTCGCCGATCCCGGTCAGTCGTTGGTGGTGACCGTCCAACAGTGGGACGTCGCTCGATGGTCGTTGGCCCGAGAACCGGGTCGGGTGGTGCTTCCCGGACTGACCATGGCCAGTGCCAAGTACTACGTCGCCCGTGGGCTCGCCACGCTGGTGAGCTCGCCGAATCTCTCGCTGCGACGCGGCGTCGGAATCGCCGCGGTATCGGTGAATCCGTCGCCACTCCCGGCCGGGGCCGGAGTGCTCCTGTTACCACCAGTCACGACGGTGCAGATCGGTATTTCGGTGGAGAACACCGCATTCGTCGAGCAACCGGTGACGCTGCACATCTCGTTCGTACCCACGTCGGGCGTGACCCAGAGTCAGACCATGAGCGCCTTGCTCGGGCCACTAGGGGCTTACGCGTTCGTGCCGAATCTGTTTCACACGCTGGCGAGCGAGCGCGCGAGGTTGACGATCACGATCTCGGGGGCACCGGCGGGCGGCGGCCTCCCTCGAACACGCACGTACCAGGTGAAGATGTCACCCTCGGGGAATGGTTGAGCGACTTGGCTTGCCGACGAGTTGGCATACGATGGACCAGCAAGCCAATTTGAATCGAGGAATCATGACGCAGTCAATTACGGTGACCGATAACCGCACCGGCGAGACTCGAGAGATCCCCATCGAAAACGGTGGAATTGCCGCCACCGACTTCTCCAAGGTCGTGCCTGGAGTTTGGTTCTACGATCCTGGATTCATGGCGACCGCTGCTGCTGAGTCGGCGATCACGTTCCTCGATGGTGATGCCGGGATCCTTCGCTACCGTGGTTATCCGATCGAGCAGTTGGCTGAACAGTCGACCTACCTCGAAGTCGCCTATCTGCTTAATCACGGAGAACTTCCCACCGTCGAACAGTCGGCCGCGTGGGAGCGCGAGGTCACCTATCACACGTTCATCCACGAGAACGTGCGCAAGCGCTTCTTGGAGGGCTTCAATTACGATGCGCATCCCATGGGCATGCTGGTTTCGGCCATCGCTGCGCTCTCCACCTACTACAAGGACGCCAAGGTCCTCGACGATCCAGAGATCCTGCACCGCCAGGTGGTGCGCCTGATCGCCAAGATGCCGACCTTGGCCGCCGCGGCCCATCGATTCTCGGTGGGAATGCCCTTTGTGTATCCGGACAACTCCCTGGGCTACACCCAGAACTTCCTGTCGATGATGTGGAAGGTCGCCGAACCTCGCTACGAGGCCGACCCGATCTTGGCACGGGCCCTGGACGTGTTGTTCATCTTGCACGCGGATCACGAGCAGAACTGCGGCACGACCGCCATGCGCGTGGTCGGCTCCTCGCACGGAGACCCCTACGTGGCGACCGCGGCGGCGACCGCGGCGCTCTACGGACCGCGCCATGGTGGTGCCAACGAAGCGGTCTTGAAGATGCTCACCAAGATCGGCAGCATCGAGAACGTACCGGCCTTCATCGAGACGGTCAAGGCGGGCAAGACCAAGCTCGAAGGATTCGGGCACCGTGTCTACAAGAACTACGATCCACGGGCCAAGATCATCAAGCAGACCGCTGACGATGTGTTCACGGTGACCGGGAAGAACCCACTGCTCGATATTGCTTTGAAGCTCGAGGAGATCGCGCTCAAGGATGACTACTTCATCTCGCGGCGCCTCTATCCGAACGTGGACTTCTACTCCGGTCTGATCTACCAGGCGATGGGCTTTCCCCCAGAGATGTTCACCGTCCTGTTCGCGATCCCGCGCACGTCAGGTTGGCTGGCGCATTTCCAGGAGTTGCTCGACCAGGATGTGAAGATCGCTCGGCCACGCCAGCTCTACATCGGCGAGACAGAACGCAACTACGTGCCGATTTCCCAGCGTCCGTGACCTCACTCAGGGGGCGCTGATCGCTTGAACGAGCTGGGCCGCGTGGTCCAGGGGATGGCGCGTGTAGATCTCGAGCCATTGGTCCAAGGTGTAACGACCGGACTCGCTGTGTACTGCGTAGCGAGTAAGGTCCTCGGCGTTGATCCGACCCAGTACGTCAAGCGACGCCTCGCGCACGGCTCGAAAGACCCCAGTGGAGTGCTCTACGGGTAGGTCCCGGTAGCCCAGTGACGCGCACTGCGCCCAAGCGGCCTCGTCGTAGCCTTGAATGACCGAACCGACCGGCTCGGCGAGGAGGCGCCTGAGACGGACGTAACTCTGGGTCTCGCTGTCGGCGACGTGGTGGATCACTTGGCGTGCGCTCCATTCGCCAGGCAGATGACGGTCAAGGTTCTCGGCGGTGACCGCGACGATGGCGCCCAAGAAGTGGTCAGTGGAGGCTGAGTAGGCGGCGATGCGTTCGATGAGTCCCATGGTCAACCTTTCGTCGGTGGCTTGGCGATCCGGGTCAGTCCTTCTTGCACCATCGAAACGACGAGTTGACCGGCTTGGTTGTACAAGGAGCCCCTCGCGAGTCCACGCCCGCCGTGGGCGATCGGTGAATCAGTGTCGTAGAGCAGCCACTCGTCGGCGCGCAGGTCGCGGTGGAACCACATGCAGTGGTCGAGGCTCGCACCCATGAAACTGTCATCGTCCCAGCGGATCTGGTGCGGGGCCAAGATCGCGTCGAAGAGACTCATGTCACTCGCGTAGGTGACCACACAGGCGTGAAGGAGAGCGTCGTCGGGCAACGTGCCGTCGGCCCTGATCCAGATCTGTTGACGTGGTTCACGATTGCGCAGTGGGCTCCAGGGAAGCTCGCCGATGAAGCGTTGGTCGATCGGGTGTTGGCGCTTGAACCACTCGTCGATCTCACCGGACGCGCCTCGGACCCGTTCGGCGAGTGGCGCGATGGATTCGGGGCTGGGGACTTCGGGCATCACGAACTGGTGTTCGATACTCGATTCGTCGGTGTGAAAGCTCGCCTGCATGTTGTAGATCGCGCGGCCCTGCTGGATGGCGACGACTCGTCGGGTGGTGAAACTATGGCCGTCGCGGATGCGGTCGACTTCGTAGAGGATCGGCATCTTGGGATTGCCGGGACGCAAGAAATACGAGTGCAGGGAGTGGACCCGACCTCGTTCCACCGTGCGTCCCGCGGCCATCAGGGCCTGGGCGGCGACTTGTCCGCCAAAGGTGCGCTGGCGCTCCTCTTGGGGATGACGCCCACGGTAGGTGTTCACTTCGATGGTCTCGAGATCGAGAAGATCCACCAGGAGGTCGAGGGCTTGGGACATGGTCCCATTGTTGCATCCCGACCCATTGCACGAAGCGGTAGCCGGAGTAGGCTGGTTCCAATGTTGCAGCGCGCGAGAGCAGTCTTAGTCTGGTCCAAGACCCATGAGGGCAAAAAGATCATCCGCTTCACCGCGGTTTCAGTGGTCTCGACCGCGGTCTCCTTCGCCTCGATCTCGGTGCTCTACGGCTTCAAGATCATTCCCGGGGTGATGTGGGCGACCCTCGCTGGCAACCTCATCGCCTCACTTCCCGCGTACCACCTGAACCGGCTCTGGACCTGGGGCAAGCGGGGACGGAGTCACTTTCGTTCCGAGATCCTGCCGTTCTGGTCCATGACGGCTCTGGGCATCGCGGTCTCGCAGATCGGCGCATTCTGGGCCCGTCACGAGGTCCACACGCACCACTGGGCCCACCTGTTCAACACCGCGCTGGTGTCGTTCACGAACCTCTTCAGTTTCGGTATCTTCTGGGTCCTCAAGATGATGGTCTTCAACCGAATCTTCCGGGTCCACGAACTCGAGGAGATCGACGAGCATCTCGCCGCTGAGGAGACAACGAGGAGCTAGTCGCGAAAGTTGGTGAACTGGAGGGGCACGTCGAGGCTCGCCTCCTTCAATTTCGCCATGACCGATTGAAGGTCATCGCGCTGCTTGCCCGTGACTCGGACCTGGTCGCCCTGGATCGAGGAACTGAGGTTCTTGATGCCCATGTCCTTGATGATCTTGTTGATCTGCTTACCGATCTCTTGGGAGATACCCGCCTTCAGGGTCACCTTCTGGCGAGCGCTCCCGCGACTCGCCTCTTCGATCTTGCCCGGATCGAGCGTCTTGAGTGAGACCGAGCGCTTGACCAGCTTCTCCTCGAGCAATTGGTACAGGCCCCGGAGTCGATCCTCGGTGGTGGCACTGAGGCCCAACTCCTTCTCCCCGAACTCGATCGTGGCGTTGGTCCCCTTGAAATCGAAGCGGGTACCGGCTTCTCGATTGGCCTGATCTACCGCATTGCGTACCTCTTGGAGGTCGATCTCAGAAACGACGTCGAAACTAGGCATGCACCGATCGTAGATGTTTCTGGCCGGTTGGATGTGGGTGGAGCCACGGCAGTAGGATTCTCCACGGGTCGGTGCCCGAGCGGCCAATGGGATCTGGCTGTAAACCAGACGGCTTTGCCTACGGGGGTTCAAATCCCTCCCGGCCCACCAAGGTCAATTCAGCGAGTGCTGGATTGACCACGTCTCGACTCGTTGGGTCCGAGTACGGTGGCACTGTTCAAGACGAAAGGAGCTGCGTGAATCGACTGAAGAAGTTGGCCCACGTGGTTCGTCGAGAGTACGAACGAGTGGCTGGACGCTTCGAGACCGGCGTTCAGATGCTCGAGCATCGCTACACCCCACTTGGTCGATTCACCCCGGGCCCCTTCGAAGGGTGGTCCTTCATCTGGCAACCGGCGCTCTTGGGCTTCGTTGCCATGCTGCTGATCCTGGCGGGTGGTTCCTTCACCAATTCGCCGTTCAAACTCGACATGGTGAACACCTGGTTCTTCGGCGAACCAGTAGCGGGTCAGACCGGAACCCCCAGTGAGACGAAGTTCATCTTGTCGATCGTGCTGGTCTACGGTGGCCTGCTCTTGTTGATGAGGGTCTGGCTGCGCCTCGCTGAGGTGATGAAGCTCCATGGCGGCGCATCGATCAAGTCGCTGTGGTGGACCCTGCTGCTGTGGGCGACGCCGATGGTCGTCGCTCCGCCGATGTTCTCACGTGACGTCTTTAGCTACGCCGCCCAAGGCGAGATGACCAGTCACCACATCAGTCCGTACTTGTTCGGGCCCTACACCCTTGGGGCAACCCCCTTCAACCTCCCGGTCGACCCACTCTGGCAGAACGCTCCGGCTCCCTACGGTCCGCTCTTCTTGTTCCTCGACGGCACCATGGCCAAAGTGACCCACCATCACCCACTGGCCACCGTCGTGTTGCTGCGCCTGCTCGAGACCTTCGCCGTCGCCCTGATCGGATACGGCGTGGTACTGCTCGCGCGTGGACTCGGTCGCGACCCCGGCGAAGCCTTCGTGCTCAGTGCGATGAATCCACTGGTCCTGTTGACCCTGATCGGCGGGGCCCACAACGACGCCATCATGGCGGCCTTGCTGGTGGTGGGCATTGCACTGGCGGTTCAGAAACGCCCCGTGTGGGCTCTCTTCTTCTGCGCTAGCGCCACGGCGATCAAGGCGCCGGCGGCCCTCGGACTGGCCTACGTCGCCTGGACGTGGCTCGGGCCGCGGGCCTCGATACGCCAACGCTTGAAACCGATCGGTATTGCGGTCTTGGTGGCGAGCGCCACCCTGGAGTTGTGGACCCTGCTCGCCGGCTTCGGTTTCGGCTGGGTCAACAATCTGCTCTCCAACGGCACGGTGCGTTCGTGGGCGGCTCCGGCGACGGCGGTGGGAATGGCCCTAGGTAACTCGTTGCACGCCATTGGACTCCAGTCGGTCTCGGTGACCTCGGTGCTGTCCGTGACGCGCTTCGTCGGGCTGATGACCGCCGTGGGTTTTTCCCTCTGGCTGCTCTGGCACAGCGAACGCAGGGGATGGGTGCGTTCACTGGGTCTGTCGTTGGTGCTCTTCGTCGAACTGGGACCCGTCGTGCAGCCCTGGTACCTCGCCTGGGGGTTGGTGCTGCTCGCCGCGAGTTACAAGGGGCGTGAGCACTTCTGGCTGCTCGCCCTGTCGATCACGGGCCCGTTCATTGGACTGCCCGGGGGCCGCCAACTGCTCGCGGGGCTCGTGCACAGCAATCCGCTGCTCATCGCCCTCGCGGTGGCGATCCTCGGTGGCGTGCTCATCCTGCCGATGGGACGATGGACGCAGTGGTCGTGGCCCGAAAAGGAACTCGAACTTACGGTTTGACCCTCTGGTCAGGTACAACATATTGATACTCGACGACGTCGAGCCAGTGCCCGTGCTTTCGGCCAACCTCGACCTCGGTCCCCACCAAGGTGAATCCACACTTCTCGTGCAGGCGAATCGACCCATCGTTCTCGCCGACGATTCGCGCGATCAGCGAATGGAAGCCCGATTCCTTGGCAGTGTTGATCAATTCGCGCAGCAGCACCTCGCCGACGCCTCGTCCTCGAGCTTGGCGATGGACGTAGACGGAGTTCTCGACCGTCGTGGCGTATGCGGGTCGCGAGCGAAAGGGCGAAACCACAGCAAATCCAAGGAGAATCTCGTCGCGGGCGCCCACCTCACCGACCAGATCGGTCTCGTTCACCGCCACGAAGCACGGGTGGGTCGCCTGATGGGCGCGTATCCAGTCGATCTGTTGGTCGAGCGAACGCGGGACCAGGTCGAAGGTGACCGTCGTCTCGATGACCTCGGGGTTGTAGATCGCCATCAGAGCCCTCGCGTCGTCGACTTCTACCAGGCGCGTCCTCATGAGTGTCAAGGGTACCCGTGGCCGGTTGGAAACATCGGCCATTGACGGAGTACAATTCGCCTCCGTGTCTTTTTGATACTTAGCCCCCTTAGCTCAGTGGTAGAGCGCCTCCATGGTAAGGAGGAGGTCGTCCGTTCAATCCGGACAGGGGGCTCGCCAGGCGGCGTAGCTCAGGTGGTTAGAGCACACGGCTCATAATCGTGGTGTCGCGGGTTCGACTCCCGCCGCCGCTACCAGGCAGGACCCGTGGGGTCCGGGCAGTGAACGCAGTGACGACAGGAGAGAACGATGGCCAAGAATGAGAAGCGAGTACAGGTGACCCTGGCCTGCGAGGAGTGCAAGCGCCGCAACTACATCACGATGAAGAACAAGGTCAACGACCGTGAGCGTATCGAGATGTCCAAGTACTGTCAGTGGGAACGGCGCCACACCTTGCACAAGGAGACCCGCTAGGGATACTCCTCGGGGAGGATGGTAAGATTCATCTTCCCTACGACCACCCGTTGATTCGACGGGTGCAAGCGAAGGGCAGTGGCTCAATTGGTAGAGCACCGGTCTCCAAAACCGGTGGTTGGGGGTTCGAGTCCCTCCTGCCCTGCTCGAAGATGTTTTCGACCCGATTTTTACGAAGTGTGAACGAGAGACTGAGATGAACCGCGAACAGAAGCGCCAGATGCAGCGACAGGGACAGGTGGGTGCCGACGGCGCCGCCACGTCGCGTCGCACCTCGGCGCAAGACGTAGCCCGGCGCCGCGGACCGCGAACCTCCATCAGCCAGTTCCTGCGCGAGATCCGCGAAGAGATGCGCCAGGTCGCCTGGCCCACCCGGCCCGAGGTCATCAACTACACCACCATCGTGTTCTTCGTCCTCGTCTTCATGTCCTCGTTGATCTTCGGCCTCGGCTACGGCTTCTCGAAGTTCGTAACGTTCCTCTTCCAGAAGTAAGGCGATCATGAGCAATAGCGAGACCACCACCAACGAGATGCCCGTTGACGTCGAAACCGTCGACGACACCATCTTGGACGTCACGATCATCGACGACGGTCTTTCGGACGAACCCGTTGTCGAGAGTGCCTTCGACCGACCGGGCCGCTGGTACATCGTGCATACCTTTGCCGGGCACGAGCAGAAGGTCATCGGCGCCCTGAACAACATCATCAAGAGCCGAGAGTTGAACGATCAGATCTACGAGATCTACCTGCCCGAAGAGGACGTCACCGAGTTCAAGTCGGGCAAAAAGGTCACGGTCTCCAAGCGCATGTTCCCGAGCTACTTGTTGATCCGCTGTGAGCCGGATCCGGAGATCTTCTACGTCATCGGCTCTACGCCGGGGGTGACCGGCTTCGTCGGTGCGGAAAAGACGCGACCGACGGCCCTGACGCGTCGTGAGGTCGACAACATCATCCGTCCCCACGTCGAAGGAGTCGAGCAGCCGGCCGCCAAGCGTCGTATGCCGACCCACGAATTCGAAGTCAACGACACCGTTCAGATCAAGACCGGCCCGTTCGCCACATTTTCGGGTCACGTGGCCGAGATCAACGAGGACCAGCTCAAGGTCAAGGTGTTGGTCGATATTTTTGGACGTGAGACCCCCGTGGAGCTTGACTTCACACAGGTCACGAAGCTCTAGAGAACTGGTGTAAGGAGAAGGCCATGGCCAAGAAGATTGTTGCAGTCGTAAAGATCCAGCTCGAGGCGGGAGGGGCCACACCCGCTCCGCCGGTGGGTACCGCCCTTGGACCGCACGGCATCCAGACCATGGAGTTCTGCAAGCAGTACAACGCGGCCACCGAGTCGATGAAGGGGACGGTCATCCCGGTCGACATCTCGATCTACGAGGACCGTTCGTTCACGTTCGTTCTCAAGACCCCGCCGACGCCGGTGCTGCTGCGCCAGGCCGCTGGTGTGCCTAAGGGCGCTCACACGGCGGGTCGCGAAACGGTGGCCTCGGTTTCAATGGACCAGATCGAAGAGATCGCCAAGACCAAGTTAAAGGACCTCAACACCGACGACCTCGAGATGGCCAAGTTGCAAGTGGCGGGCACGGCTCGTTCCATGGGCATCTCGGTGGCGGGCTAGGAGACAGAAATGAAGCACGGTAAGAACTACAAGAATGCCCTGGCCCAGGTCGATCGCGAGGAGTTGCTGACGATCAATGAGGCCCTCGACAAGGTGAAGACCGTGTCGACGGCCAAGTTCGACGAGACCGTCGAGCTCGCGATTCGCCTCGGCGTCGACCCGCGTAAGGCCGAGCAGATCGTTCGAGGGACATTGTCGTTGCCCGCGGGCACCGGAAAGACCAACCGTGTCGCGGTCTTCGCTGCCGGTGAGGCCGCTCAGGCGGCCCGAGACGCAGGTGCCGACGAGGTTGGCGCGGAGGATCTGGTCGCCAAGGTGGCGGGGGGATTCCTTGACTTCGATATTGCCATCGCAACGCCTGATCTGATGGGCCAGGTCGGTGGACTGGGCCGGGTGCTGGGACCTCGAGGACTCATGCCGAACCCCAAGACGGGTACGGTCACGATGGACGTGGCCAAAGCGGTCACGGAATTCAAGGGTGGCCGCGTCGAGTACCGCACGGACAAGATCGGCAACGTGCAACTGCGCGTGGGCAAGGTGAGCTTCAGTCGAGAGGACCTAGCGCGCAATGTGCAGGCGGTGATCGACGAAGTGGTCCGTGTCAAGCCCGCCAGTGCCAAGGGCCGTTACTTGATGAGCATCACGGTGTCTTCGACAATGGGCCCGGGAGTCAAGATTGACCCGACGCGTACCCGCGAAGTCGACGAGGTGCTCGCCTCGGCCTGAGGTCCGTTTTGACGAGGAGAACCCTTCGTCGCTACGATGTTTGACCGCACGAAGTCCGTGCTACAAATCTAGAAGAACGCCGAAGACATCCGGTGCGGGCTCGCCCGCATAAGTGACCGAAGGGTCCGCCTGACGAGGAGTTCGGATTTCCCGAGGGAGATTCGTTCGCTTGGATGTCGAGGCCCGTACCGGGCGGCATCCGGTGAAGGAGTCCATATGAACAAGCTCAGTCCCACCAAAGTGGCCACCGTCGACGAGGTCAAGTCGAGGGTGGAGGGCACGACCACAGCGGTCGTGACCGAATATCGGGGGCTCACCGTCGCCCAGATCTCGGCCCTTCGTCGCCAGCTGCGGGCTCTCGACGCCGACTACAAGGTCTTCAAGAACACGCTGGTGCGCCGAGCAATCGCCGGTACTCCGGTCGAACCCATGAGCGAGTTCCTCGTCGGGCCAACGGCCATCGCCTTCGTCGATGGCGACGTCTCGGCGGTCGCCAAGGCGCTTCGCGACTTCGCCAAGGAGTCACCGAAGTTGATCGTCAAAGGTGGCGTGCTCGATGGCAAGTCGCTGACGTCCAAGGACCTGAGCGCTTTAGCGGACCTACCGAGCCGCGACGTGCTGTTGGCCCAACTGGCTGGGCTCATCGCTTCACCGCTACGCACGATGGCCGGCCTACTCAAGGCCGTCCCGCAAAACCTCGCCTACGGCTTATCTGCCTTGATCGACAGCAAGGGCGGCATCGCTGCTCCGGTTGCGATCGAGGTCGAGCCAGCCGCCGAGACTCCGGCCGGGGTCGAGGAAGCTGCTGCGGCAGCGAGCGACGACGCCGCGGCAGCTGTCGCGGAGGTCGCGGTTGAGGAGGCGGCCCCATTGGTCGTCGCTGACGTCGAAACCCCCGAGGCTCCTTTTGAGGATGCCGCGAGCGAACCGGCCGAATAACCAACATCAACGCAGTATCGAAACGAAGAAAAGAAAGGAATCACCATGGCTGCAACCCTGACCAAGGAGCAGATTCTCGATGGAATCGCTGAGCTGACCGTCATTGAGCTGAGCGAATTGCTGAAGGAGTTCGAAGAGAAGTTTGGCGTGACTGCGGCGGCTCCCGTAGCAGTGGCCGCACCCGCGGCGGCCGGTGGAGGTGCCGATGCGGGCGCCGAAGCCGAAGAGAAGAGCGACTACGACGTGATCTTGACGTCCGGTGGCGAGAAGAAGATTCAGGTGATCAAGGAAGTGCGTTCACTGACCAACCTGGGTCTGAAGGAAGCCAAGGACCTCGTCGACGGTGCCCCCAAGCCCGTCCTCGAGAAGGTCTCCAAGGCTGACGCCGACAAGGCCAAGGCCGCCCTCGAGGCCGCCGGCGCCACGGTGGAAGTCAAGTAGTTTAAGGGTTTTACAAGAAAGTCGCCCCGGACGTCCATACGGCCGGGGCGACTTTCTTATCCGAAGGTTCTTGACCTCGGGCTCGAACGTGTCTAGGGTGAGCGAAAACTCATTGGTCGGGCGCGTCTCTCCGAATCGGGGAGCGCTATTTGCGCATCGGCCACTTTTGCCACTAGAGTCGAAAGACCGTGTTCCTGCACTCAACTTTGTCATCCCCTGACGCCGTTTCGTGTTCGGAGACGGGAAATGCCTGTAGTAGCCACCCACTCACACGGAGGATAGACCGTTGACGTCTCGGTCCACTAGCCCGGAGCGCTTTAACTTCTCTGCATTGGGTGAAGCTCACCCCCTGCCTAACCTCCTCGAAATTCAGCGAGACAGCTTCGATCTGTTCATGAGGCAGGGATTGCGAGAAGCCTTTGAGGCTATTTCGCCGATCACTGACTTCACCGGTCGGCTCTCATTGGAACTCGAGTTCGATCCCGACGACGCTGACCTCAAGAGTCCGCCGAAGTTCAGCGTGGAGGAGTGTCGCCAGCGAGCCACTACGTACTCCCAACCGATCTTCGTACGCGCGCGTTTCCTCAACTCCGAGACCGGTGAGATCAAGGAACAGACCGTCTTCATGGGCGACTTCCCGATCATGACCGAACAGGGAACCTTCATCATCAACGGTACCGAGCGCGTGGTCGTGAGCCAACTGGTTCGTTCACCCGGGGTGCTCTTCCAGCCGGGTAAGGACGAGAAGGTCGCCTTCGAAGGAACGATTCACCCGAGCCGCGGCGAGTGGCTCCAAGTCGACCTCGAAGAGAAGAAGAACAAGGCCGCCAACGCCGGAGCGCGCATCGCGCGCAAGCGGCGAATCTCGATCTTCACGCTCTTGCGAGCCCTCGACACCGCCATGGACGAGGAGTTCTTCGAGCGCTTCGTCGCGCACTTCGACTTCCTCGAAGACCAGTTCCACTCCGACTGGAAAAAGGCGCATCTCGAGATCGCCAAGCACATGGACAAGTACAACATCGAAGACAGCCCCGAGGGTTTCCTGCGCGCCAGCCAAGAGACCGCCTGGCTCGAGATCTACCGCCGAGCGCGTCCGGGCGAAGTGCAGACCGTTGAGGCGGCCCGTCAGTACTTCGAGGGCGCTTTCTTCTCCGAGAAGCGCTACGACCTCAGTCGGGTCGGTCGCTACAAACTCGACCGGAAATTGGGTTCGGAGGTCGCCAAGAACGTCGAGCTGTTCGGCGACGTGCTCGAGCGTCCTAACGCGGACCTGCACGTGCTGTCCAAGGCTGAAGTACTCGCTACCGCGACCTATCTGCTCAACCTGGCGCGCGACCGCACGGCCAAAGAGACGACCTATCACATCGACGACCAGGACCACTTCGCCAACCGAAGAATTCGCAGCGTTGGTGAATTGATCCAGAACGCACTGCGTACGGGCTTGTCGCGCATGGAGCGTGTCGTGCGTGAGCGCATGAACACCCAAGACGTCGAAGCGATCGCGCCCCAGACTCTGATCAACATCCGACCGGTCATGTCGGCGATCAAGGAGTTCTTCGCGACCTCCCAGCTCAGCCAGTTCATGGACCAGAACAATCCATTGTCGGGTCTCACCCACAAGCGCCGCCTGTCCGCGCTGGGACCCGGTGGTCTGTCGCGTGAGCGCGCCGGGCTCGAGGTTCGAGACGTCCACTCCTCGCACTACGGTCGCATGTGTCCCATCGAGACGCCCGAGGGCCCCAACGTGGGCCTGATCGGGTACCTCGCCAACTATGCGCGTATCAACGAATACGGCTTCATCGAAACGCCGTATCGCGTGGTGACCGCTGGCAAGGTGACCGGTGAGATCAAGTACTTCACGGCTGACGAGGAGGAGCGCTACGTCATCGCCCAGGCCAACACCGAGGTCGACGAGCACGGCCGCCTGATGGCCGAGCGGGTGCTCGTGCGACGTGGTCCGGTCGGTACCGGTCTTCGCGTCGGCTCTTCGAACAAGTCGTCATCGACTACGTCCGAGATCGACTTCGTCAAGCCCGACGAGGTGGAACTCATGGACGTGTCGACCAAACAGGTCATCTCGGTGGCCACGTCGCTGATCCCCTTCGTTGAGCACGACGACGCCCAGCGCGCGCTGATGGGCGCGAACATGCAGAAGCAGGCGGTTCCGCTGATCATGCCCGAAGCCCCATTCGTGGGTACGGGAATGGAAGCACGAGCCGCTCTCGACTCGGGCGACGTCCTCATCGCCGAAGGTGATGGCGTGGTCAAGGTCGTGTCGGGTGACCGCATCATTGTCGAATACGAGAAGGACGTCACCGACCGCTACGGCAAGGCGCTCGGTAAGAAGCAGTACAACCTCAACAAGTTCCGTCGTTCCAACCAGGACACCTCGATCAACCAGAAGCCCTTGGTCTTCGGTGGCGAGATCGTCAAGACCGGTGATCTCCTGGCTGATGGAACCAGTACCTCCAACGGCGAACTCGCTCTGGGAAAGAACCTGCTGGTGGCCTACATGCCGTGGGAGGGTTATAACTACGAAGACGCCATCATCTTGAATGAGCGCCTCGTGCGCGATGACGTCTTGACTTCGATTCACGTCAAGGAGTACGAGATCGACGCCCGTGACACCAAGCTCGGTGCCGAGGAGATCACGCGCGACATCCCGAACCTGCCCGACGACATCCTCGCGGACCTCGATGACCGCGGCATCGTGCGCATTGGTGCCGAGGTCGAGCCTGGCGACATCCTCGTTGGCAAGGTGACCCCGAAGGGTGAGACGGAGCAGTCTCCCGAGGAGCGATTGCTCCGAGCAATCTTCGGGGAGAAGGCGCGCGAAGTGCGCGACACCTCGCTCAAGGTTCCCCATGGTGAGTCCGGCAAGGTCATCGACGTCAAGGTCTACAGCCGCGACGAGGACCACGAGATGCAGCCCGGGGTGAACCAGTTGGTCAAGGTCTACGTCGCTCAGAAGCGAAAGATCTCCGAGGGCGACAAGCTCGCTGGTCGTCACGGCAACAAGGGAGTCATCTCAAAGATCCTGCCCGAAGAGGACATGCCGTTCCTCGAGGACGGGACTTCGGTCGACATCATCTTGAGCCCGCTCGGTGTGCCGAGTCGAATGAACGTCGGACAGGTGCTCGAGAGTCACCTCGGATACGCTGCGCGTCACGGGTGGGCGGGGATCGAGGTCAACCCCTCGGTTGGCACGTCGGGTCACTCCGACCAGTCCGATCCGACCGGGCGACCGTACCGAAAGACCCGGCCTCGTACCGAGCCCGCGGTCTACGTGGCCACCCCCTCGTTCGACGGCGCCCACTGGGATGAAACTGATCGGGCCAAGGACAAGCCAACGATTCAACAGACCTTCGCAACGCTCAACGTCGACGGGGCCAACGGCAAGCGCCTCCTGGCCGGCGACAACGATGGCAAGGTCACGTTGTTCAACGGTCGCACCGGCGAGAAGTACGACAACCCGATCTCGGTCGGCTACGCCTACATCTTGAAGCTCGCCCACATGGTCGACGACAAGATCCACGCCCGTTCCACCGGTCCGTACTCGATGATCACCGCCCAGCCCCTCGGCGGGAAGGCTCAGTTCGGTGGTCAGCGCTTCGGTGAGATGGAAGTGTGGGCCTTGGAGGCCTACGGTGCCGCTTACGCCCTGCAAGAGCTGTTGACGGTGAAGTCCGACGACATGAAGGGACGCGAGCGCGCCTACGAAGCAATCGTCAAAGGACAGAACCTGCCCGAGCCCGGTATCCCCGAATCGTTCAAGGTGCTCATCAAGGAAATGCAGTCACTCTGTCTCAATGTTGAAGTGCGCGACAAGGTCGGTGCGCACGTTGATCTGGCCGACACCGAAGAGGACTTCTTCTCCGTCACGCGCGAATTGGGTATCGACATCAGTCGTCCCGAGCGTGGCAGCGACGAAGAGGACGCTCGACGTGCCGCCGAAAGGAAGTTGTCATGAGCCCCTTAGACGTCAACCAATTCGATGAGCTGAGCATCGGCCTCGCCACTGCTCAGAACATCCGCAGTTGGTCCTCGGGCGAGGTCAAGAAGCCCGAGACCATCAACTACCGCACGTTGCGTCCTGAAAAGGACGGTCTGTTCTGCGAGAAGATCTTCGGACCGCAGAAGGCTTGGGAGTGCGCGTGTGGCAAGTACAAGCGGGTGCGTTTCAAGGGAATCGTCTGCGAGCGTTGTGGCGTTGAGGTGACCAGCGACAAGGTGCGTCGTGACCGAATGGGTCACATCGCGCTGTCGGCGCCGGTGGTCCACATCTGGTACCTGCGCGGCACCCGTTCGTGGTTGGCGTACCTGCTGATGGGTACCGCTCCCAAAGAGGAGCTCAAGGCCAAGCAGCTGGAGAAGGTCATCTACTTCGCCGCGCACATGGTCACCTTCGTCGACGTCGATCGCCGCCACGCCGACCTGTCCGAGTTGCGCCAGGCCCTCTCAGAGGAGTTGCTCGAGATCGCCGAGCGCGAGGTCAAGGCTCTGGACAACAAGCTCAAGGAGATCGAGGCTCGTGCGGTCAAGCTCGAGGCCGACGGGGCCAAGGAGTCCGAGCTGCGAGCTCTCCAGCGCGGGACCGAGAAGGAACTTGACGGAGTGCGTTCGCGCTTCGCCGAAGAACGCGAGCTGGCCAAACAGGCCTTCGACACCTTCGAGGGTCTGCACTCACGTCAGATCATCGAGGACGAGGTCCTCTACCGCGAGATGGACTTCCGTTACGGGGAGTACTTCGAGGGCGGCATGGGCGCTGACGCCATCTTGCAATTGATCGACCGCATGGACCTCGACCAGGAGGAGAAGGTCATGCGCGAGATGATCGACGCGAAGGACGGCCGCAAGCCGCTCAGCGCGCAGCGTCACGCGAAGTTCCTCAAGCGCCTCGCCATCGTCCAGTCGTTCAAC
>JABEUR010000046.1 GCA_013044405.1 Acidimicrobiaceae bacterium
ACTCGCGCTGGCCATCGATCCATCGCAAGTACTTGAAGGAGCCACTCCGAGGCTTCTCGACGAGTGGCAAGAACACCCAAGCATTTGGAATGAAGTTCGCAGAGAGGTTGACCGGCGCAAGGTACCTGGACAGTTCATACTCACCGGTTCGTCAGTTCCGAACGATGACACCAACCGTCACAGCGGCGCCGGCCGATTCTCGATCTTGAAAATGCGACCAATGACAGTGTTTGAGACAGGTCATTCCACCGGCACGATTTCTCTCGCGCGGCTCATGGAGGGCGAATCGCCGCGTTCGAAGCAGCGAGATCTGTCGATAGCGGATCTCGCTGATCTCATCGTGCGAGGCGGTTGGCCACGACACCTCGAACTGAGTTCACGCGCGGCAGCGCACTCTATACGTGACTACCTCGATAACATTCGCCACGTCGACGTTCAGCGGGTTGCCGGTGGGCATCGAGATCCCGAGCGTCTTCAGCGCCTCCTACGATCACTCGCGCGCAACGTCGCTACAGAAGTTGCCATCGACGTCTTGGCCGCTGATGCCGGGGGAGATTATGGACCGTTGGCGCACAATACGGTTGTTGACTACCTCGATGTGCTGGAACGACTGATGGTGATCGAAAACCAGCCAGCGTGGTCACCACATCTGCGGTCGCGTACCACGTTACGCCGCTCGGTGAAGCGCCATTTCGTTGACCCGTCCCTGGCGGTTGCGGCGCTCGGAGCTACTACTGATCGACTGGTGAGAGACCTTGCGGCGCTAGGCCTGTTGTTCGAATCGTTGGTGGTCCGTGATATGCGCGTGCTCTCCCAACCGCTGGATGGAGAAGTGTTTCACTACCGAGATAAGAGTGACCTAGAAGTCGATGTAATCGTGCAACTTCCTGATAGCCGATGGGGAGCGTTCGAGGTGAAACTGGGAGCGGCACGAATTGATGAAGGAGCCGCATCACTTTTGAAGTTTGCGTCCAAGATCGATAACGCGCTGACCGGCGAACCAAGCGTGCTCGGTGTGATCACGCCAGGTGGTTACGGCTACCTTCGGCCAGATGGGGTTGCAGTAATTCCGATGACGGCGCTGGGTCCTTAACTGAACGCGAGATGACCCGCTGGCGTTCACTGGTGAAATGGCAATGGCGCTCGCCCCGATGGCCGACATAGCTGAGTTGTCGAAATGGGCGGAACACCGCAAACAGAGCGGAAGTAGATCTCCTTGGAATTTTGGCCGAGTCCCTACTGTCTGCGACCGATGCAGACCACCAGGAAGTCCGCGGAGGATGAAAATGATGTCAAAGAATGTCGGAGATCACCTCACTACGTCGATTCGAGTCGTCCGACTTAGCGGCAACTCGTTGACGGGGATAACCATGGGATAGGGCGTGGGATTTCTCCCAACTCAGAACCCTCTATACAGATCTAAACCCCTTTGTTTTACTGGTGGGCCTGTGAGACTGGTGGGCCAGGGGTCTCGATTCCGGCACCTTGGGATTAAAAGAGGGATGCGAATGGTTGGACTGGTCCGGTGGAGTCGGAATCATCCGAGAATCTAAGAAGAGTTGTCCGGTGTGGTCGGATTCGTCCGGTGAAGTCGGAATGGTCTGTGGGAAATTGCGTGGGATCTTTGCGTTACCAATCAAGGCTGGGTGAGTGGTCCGCTCCTGCGTCAAAGTTCACGGATGAATCGAACGTGGGGCGCTGCTCGGCGATTCGTGTCTGATTATCAGGGTTGCCACTCCCCTCGAGTTGTTGAACTTCGTTGCGCATCGGTTCTTCTTCTGCTGCGACAAAATGACGGAAGGCTGGCAGCCGGAGACGCTCAGTGCCACCCTCTTCGGCGAATGCGTTAGTCGACTCCAACTGCGCGCGGACGGTTGAGGTATTGGTGAAGTCGATGCGAGCGGTCCAGTCGTTCGCGAACCGTAGCGCGTCAATCAACACCGAGGGATCATTGGCACGGTCCAAGCGACGTAAGGCGCCGATGTAGTCGTCACGAAAGACCGTTGGGATGATCGTTCGTGATTGTCCACCGGCATCTAACTCAGCGTTCATCATGATTCGAGACAAGCGCCCATTGCCGTCGTCGAATGGATGCACCGCGGACACGAGGAACTTCACGTAGATCGACCGCTCCCACGCGCTGTCCAGGTCGTCGAGACGGCTGAATCCCTCGATGAGGGTTCCGCGTACCAGTTCGGGGTCGACGAACACGGTCGCTCCGGCTTGATTGGCACGCTCCTTGAACAGTCCGGGGCGCTTCTCGGCGCGCGCATCCATAATCCGGGCGTGGCGCTGTTGGAGTAGTTCGAGGAATTCTTGAGGAGTGTCCGCGAGTCGGCCCATTTCAGCGAGGTCACTCACGAGCCAAAAGGTGGCGAGCACGTCGTGGGCGTCTTGAGGTCGTCCAGTGGGCTCGATTCCCCGGTAGACGATATCTTCAGCTTCCTCGACGGTGAACTCCGTGCCTTCGATGTAGTTCGAGAAATACGCCTCATAGAAGGGGAGACGGCTGGGCTCGAGCGGAGTGGCGGGATGGTTCTGGGGGGCTGCCGATCGCAGAGCGGCGACCAAAGCGTCGAATCGCTCGATTCGTTCGGCGTCGTAGGGTATGCCGAGGGCACGTTGTCGAAGTGAGCGCGGGAGGCCCGCGAGCGACCTGGTGCCCAGAGCGGCGCCGAGTAGGTTGTCGAGGTCAAGGGCATCCTTGGCGCTAACCCCGAGTAGTGGCGCTAGGGTGCGCACTTCATCACGAACCCGACCAAGTTCGTCGTCATCACCAAACCTCGCTGCGCGCTCCACCCATTCACCGAGTTCGTCGCGAGTGAGCCGACGTGAGAGTGCGCCACCGCGGGCTCTGGAAGGGATCGCGTTCTCCGAGAGCGCTCTGGCGAGCGATGCCTGGTGCAGACCGCCGGGCAGAGGAATGTCGCCCGGCAGAGGAGGAGCCCCGCGGCGCAAGAAAATGGTGAGCCCGGGCAAGGCGAGCGTACGGTCGTTGTGAGGGTGGACGAGGTACAGCGTTCCTTCGACGGGTCCGGCACTTCGAGCGGAACGGTCCGAAATGGTGGCGTCCGGAAAGAGACGACCGGCGATGGACCGCCACTCTCGCCGGACCACTCGTTCGGGCGTACTCGACGTGTCAGTTGTGTAGACGCCCGTCGCCAGCCGCCTAACGGCCCCTCGCGCCGACATCTGCGAGAGTGTTGAACGAGGCAGGTCGCCGCTGAGAATGACAGTCGAGGTACTGTTATCCACGATTTTGCTCCTAACAGTAGAACAAATACGGATTTAGTCTAGCAGAAATAGAGCAAATCAGAAAATACCAAGCAACTCTGTCCTTCGTCGACCCATTGAGTTGACACGTGTCGAGTGACCTTATTACCAGGGTTCCGGTCCCCGGCTAGAGCGTTGCCGGACCTTCTGAAGCGCGGCATTGACTTCGATCAGACTGAACGCGGTGCGATCGAAAGTGTCGCCGCCGTTCCAGCGCACGTAGTTCTCATGCTCTTCGTGCTTGAGATCGGCCAACGCCTCGAGAAAGTACTCGAATCCACCCGGTCCGCCAACGTCCTCGGGCGGACAGGCGTTTTCACCGGCAAGGCAGAGGGCGAACTTGAGAACGTGGGGTGTGCGGAACTCGGCCTCAACGGTGATGGTGTGCTCCCAGCCATCGCCGAAGTCGTATTCATAGGTGAAGCACTTCTGCCCGCGCAACGCCTGAAGAACCGTCACGGTCTGCTCGTCGATCTCGCCCTCGGGGTATTCGTCGAAGCACATTCCATAGTGCGCGTCGCCGACGGTGAAGGCGTGCAAGTGCGAGTCAGTCCAGCCAGTGGCGGCCTGAATCATGTCGTGTAGTCGCGACATCCTCACGCCCGTTGGCACCAGGACCCGGCGCCAGACGGTGGGTGTGACTTCGTCCAGTTCGACGAGCAGCTGGAGAGTGAGCTGTGCAGGAGTGGTGGGCATGGACGGACTCTCCGTTCGCTCGATGGTCGGTGGTGTGAAAAGGGTACGGCAGTTCGAATCTAATTCGCGTCCTAAACCATCAGAAGGAAAATCGTCGTGAAGTGTTCGTCTTCTCATATTTCGCTTCGCAGCTCTGAATCGCGCTCGGAGAGCGGGGCCGTTTCATTCCCAAGACGGTGTTCTCTCCAGTTGGTCCGGCTTCAAAGGGTTGACAAATGTCAGGTCTGAAATGGGGCCCATAGCGTCGCACCACCACCTTGACGATTTCCAGTAGATCACCCTGCACGGTCGAGTCAGTCCAATATTCTTCGATTTCGTTCGGAAGTACCGCAACCGTTGGCATCCACGAGTCTGAACGTTCACCGGTTGATGGTGGGCCGCCCGAGTCTCGATCTCGGCACCTTGGGA
>JABEUR010000047.1 GCA_013044405.1 Acidimicrobiaceae bacterium
GTCGAGATTAAGGTGGTCTTGCCCGAACCCGATGGACCCCTGACCAGGACCCGGTCACCCGGCACGACCCGCAGGCTCACCGCCTGGTCGTTGACGAACGTCACGACATCAGAACTTGTCAGGAGCTCTCCAGTTTCTCCCTGCACCGTTCGGTCCCGTACTTCGTTAAGGAGCTTGCGCGAGCGCGCCGCATCCTCACGACGATGAAACTCCGAGCCGAATCGACGTACCTGCAAGAAGACTTCGCTGGTGACGAGCACGCCGATCAATGCGTGGATGAGCGTTATGCGTCCGCCGAGTAAGGCGAAGCCGACCACCATGGCGACGAGGCCAATGCTGACACCGCTGAGAAACTCGGTAACCAGCGAGGACTCGAGGGCGATCCGTATGGCTCGAAGGGCGACCTTGTGCTCCGATTCAGATATTGCGCCAATCTCTCGTGCGCCAAACGAGACTGCTCCTAACGCCCGTAGTTCGGGTGCGTGGGTCAAGAGCTCGAGTTGGCGCGACTCGAGAATCGCACGTCTCGATTGGTACTCAATCGCCATAGCCTCGCTTCGCCGTCCGGCGCGCACATAGAGCGGGATGGCGCAGACCAAGAGCCCGAGCGTTATCAGAGCCGCCATCCAACCGGCGGCCCAGAAGACAATGACGAGTCCCACGATCGCGACCCGTGCACTCGTCGAAAGCAGTTCCAAGAGCGGAGCCTCAGAAGCGTGATCGACCGCCAGAGCCAGATCTCCGCGGGCGCGTTCGTGTTCGAGGCGGGGAATCGCCAAATGGCCCGGCAGCGTGGTTCGCCAATGAGTCCTGATCGACCGGCGAACGCGGAAGTTCCACTCAGCCAGTGAAATTGTCAGTGCCAATCGGATGGCCACGACGGCGCCCAGCAACCAAAGTCCGCTGCTGACTCGATTTCGAGCCAACTCTGAGATCGACACGGCGAGTAGCCAGGCGTTGGCAATCGAGACCCCAGAGTTGAGCACCCCGAGCAGTCGGGCGACCATGGTCGTGGCGTCGTTGGAGAACACGGGGTTTTCTTGAGCCACCCATCAATGCTAATGAACCGGCCGAGCCCTATATCGGGTCGTCTCGATGAGCCAATTGCTTGGCTGGTCCGTTCAACCAATCGCGCAGGGCCTTGGTAGCGCGGCAGTCGTCCTCGTTGTATTCAAGGATGCGTTGGCGTGACAGCGCGGACAGTGATGAATCGCCACCGACGGCGATTTCGTACCAGAGCATTGACGCTTCGCCACTGGGATTCTCATCTCGCCACTCGAATCCCGCGGCCGACGCCAACTGCTTCAATCCGAGCGGGCCCTCGGTTTGGATCTGTTGCTTGGCGAAATCGTGCAGGTCAAACCACTCCGGGGGAGTGTTCCGGCGAAACGCTTCGAGGTCCTCAATCGTGGGGCCGCCATCGAGCGAGTTGGAGACTGCACGATTCATCGCGCCGTCTTCGGCCTGAGCCCAGAAGCAATACGCCGCGAACGTTCGGCCCTGGTCGTGACACTGTTGGCGCACTTCGCTGAACCATGTCCAGAAGTCCACAAAGACCCGCGACTCGCTCATGCGGTCCAAAGTCTTCCATTCGACGAAGGAGTGATAACCAGGTTCGAGATCAGCGACGGGACGATTCAGCGTCACGTGAGCTCCCCAGAGATAGGTGACGTCATCAAAGCTTTCCATGTCCACGTCGACTTCAACATCGGCGGTGGGACAACCCATGCTCTGCGGCTCGACGATTCTGAGAAAGCTCGAACGTACGTGGGCACGCGCTCGATAGATGAGTTCGTCCAGCCTCTCGATGACGGGGCTGAGCACGTCCTCGCTGTGCAGTTGGTCAGGCGGCCCCCCCAGTCTGGCCCGCTGGGCGCGCACCGGATCCAGTCGAGCCAACTTCGCTCGTGTCTCGATCCCCGCCTGGCGAAGGGCACGCTGCTGATTCAAGTTCGTGAAACGCGCGAGCGAGACGTCGTCGGCGCTCTCCAGCTCACCTTGACAGTGAGAACTGAACTCACAGGTCAAGCACTCGCGGTGCCAATAGGGCGACGTCGGGAACGGCCCTCCGACGTCAGACCATTCATCGAGGGCCCGAAGTACGTCGATTCGCTCTCGGTACAGTGCGTCGTAGGCGGCCAAATTGATCCGGGGCAGGTTCGTCTCTGCGAGGTCCAACCACCAGAGTCGTTGATGGCGATCAATGATGGCACCTCGATTCCCAGGGTCGCAGTAGCCGACTCCCTGCAGGATTCGGACGGCTCCGGACAGGATCAGACCATCTCGTCGAACCGTCGGCGTCGAGCGAAGTCCGATACCTTTGCGTACCACCACATCGGTGGGAAGGAGCCGCTCGAAATTGCCTTCGTGCAAACTGCGCGAGGAGGCGATTTCGGTGACCTCGTGGTTCTTCACGATCAGTGGGCAATACGAGAACTGTTGGCCGCTTCGACCAACTCTGAGCAATGCCTGTACACTCGCGCTACGTCTTGCCGATGGGTTGTCGATGATGCGAGGCTGGAGAATCAACGCGACGCCCCCACCCATCAACTCGACCGTGTGTTGCGGCCCGATGGATTTCACCGCATCAGGGTGCAGCGACTTCAGGCGTTCGATCACTTCTCGGCGATGGCGATCGGCCTCGCTCTGTCGTCGCTCTTGTTCGGGCGAGATCGGTGTTCGAAGGGCCGCCGATGGTTCGGCCCGCGACAAAGCGATTCGATGGATGCACGCGTCGATCTCGGCGCCGCGCAATGGTGAACTCACAAACCCAGAGCCTACGAGTCTTCAACCCGGTCACTGCGCCAGCTCCTCCATAGAGCTGCGTATTCGCCGTCCAGACTCACCAGCTCGTCGTGGGTTCCCAATTCCACGACGGTGCCATCGCGTACGACGCACACGCGGTCGGCGTCGTGGGCGGTGTGGAGTCGGTGGGCGATGGCGATGACCGTTCGCCCGCTCAGCACCGCGCTGAGCGAACGCTCGAGGTGGCGCGCTGCTCGCGGGTCTAAGAGTGCGGTTGCCTCGTCGAGCACCAAGGTGTGCGGGTCGCTCAGAACGAGGCGCGCCAGCGCCAGCTGTTGCGCTTGGGCAGGGGTGAT
Organism: Acidimicrobiaceae bacterium; assembly: GCA_013044405.1. Classification (GTDB taxonomy): domain Bacteria; phylum Actinomycetota; class Acidimicrobiia; order Acidimicrobiales; family RAAP-2; genus RAAP-2. The sequence goes on from JABEUR010000047.1 coordinate 3,102, forward strand.
GGGGAATCCCGTTGTACCCAGTTCGGTGCTCAGACCGTGTGGAAGCGCATCGACCCATTCCCTGGCGTCGACGGCCTCGAGCGCACGGAGGATTTGATCTTCGCTGGCGTTGGCTTCGGCAAGCGCCAGGTTTTCTCGGACCGTTCCAATGAAGATGTGGTGCTCTTGGGTGACCAGGGCGACGTGACGCCTCAGCGTCGAGAGCGGTAGGTCACGTAGCGCCACACCTCCAAGGAGCACTTCACCAATGCGCGGAGCGTCGATACCCGCGATGAGGCGACCAATCGTAGACTTTCCCGCACCTGAGGGACCAACGATTGCCAAGCGCTCTCCCGGGCGAATCTCGAGGTCGACCCCATTGAGAACGTCGTGGCCCCTTCGATAGGCGTAGTGAACGTCACGCAGCACGATCGTTTCGTCGCTCGGGTCCGGACCGCTTTGGGGCCGGTCGTCCTTGACGACCGAGACTCCGACCAGTCGTGCGAGAGAGGTCTGACCAATTTGGAGTTCATCGAGCCACGAGATGATGCCGTCCAGGGGGATGTTGATCTGTACCACGTAGAGCGTCACCGTCGTCGCAACTCCGATGGAGATTCGATGATGCAAGGTCAACCAGCCACTCCACGCCAGCGTCGACGCTACGGCCAGGGCGAAAGCGCTCTCCACCGTCGGGAACCATCGCACGCGCATGAGCAGGGTGTACATCTCGGCGTAGAAGGACTCACGAATGTTGCCCTCGATCCTCTTTGACTGGCGTTCGGCGAGTCGATGGGCATCCACGGTGCGCGCACCCTCTGCGGTCTCAGAAACTGTTCCCGACATCGTGGCGTAACTGATCCGTTCGCGCCGATAACCCGGCGTCGCGTACTTCAGGTAGTAGCGAGTGGATAAGAACAGGAACGGTAACGAGACCAAGCTGGCGAGGCTGGCGAGCGGGCTCACGAGGAGCATCGCCACCAAAGTCAGTACGGCCTGGATGATGGCCACCAGCCACTCGGGCAATGCGAATCGTACCGTGCGGGCGAGAGATTCGATGTCGTTGGTGGTGCGACTCAAGAGGTCGCCAGTGCCGGCACGCTCCACTTCGACCAGTGGAAGGCCCAACACACTGGCGAGGAACTCCTCGCGCAACTGGGCGAAGATCGTCTCGCCCAACACGTAACTGCGTCGCCGAGCAAGAAATGAGAGTCCCGCGTAGAACAACGACGAGACGAGGAGTCCCCCGACGAGCAGTGAGATTTTGTGACTGGTCAATTGGTGGTCCGAGGCCAGATTCGTGATCTGGCCGATGATCCAAGCCGGGATGAGGGACATCACCGCCGCAGTCGCATAGAGCAGCAGCATGCGAATCAACGCGGAGCGATGGCGATTGATCAGTTTCCAGGCGTAGGTACGCACCACGGATGGTGAGGCGATCGGTAACTGGCTCACGGCGAGTCCTGACGCAGGACGATCTGGCGGTACGCGGTACTGCTGCGGCAAAGTTCTGAGTGTGTTCCGCGCTCGACCACGTGACCGTCGAGGACCACGAATATCGTGTCCATCTGGGCCAGCATGACTGGACTGGTCGATGCGACCAGCGTGGTGTGACCACGCCGAACCTCGCTCAGGCGTCCCGCGATTCGCCCTTCAGTATGGGTATCCACCGCCGACGTGGGCTCGACCAAGATGAGTAAATCGGCTGAAGTCAGGATTGCGCGAGCGAGACTGAGACGTTGGCGCTGACCGCCCGAAAAACCCCGGCCACGTTCCTCAACGACCGTAGTCAGTCCGTCGTCGAGAGCATCGAGGATGTCGAGCGAACTCGTGGCGTCGAGCACGTCGAGGATCAAGTCGTCTGACTGCGCGCCGTGAAGGAGCAGTTCGTACCGTAGTTCACCCGAAAAGAGACGGGGCTCGATGTCACTGAGCACGATGTTGGATCGGATGTCGCGAAGCGAAAAGCGGTTCAAGGGCGTCCCGTTGACGAAGACCTCAGAGCTGTCTGGTGAAAATCGACCCAGGCGATCGCAGATCTGGGACGCTTCGGCGGGGGTCTCCGTGACGACACCGATCAGCTGTCCGTGTTCAATGACGATGCCCGTAGCGCTGTCCTCGAGACGATCAATTCGTGTCGGGAAGATCAAAGGCTTTTCGGGCTCTTCAATGAGTGGTTCGACATTGAGAATCCGTAGCACCTTGCCCGCCCCGACGAACGCCCTCGTCGAGGCGATGACGTACTCGATGGCAGTGCGCAGCGGCGTAGTGAGAAAGGTCGCATAACCAAAGAAGGCCACCAACTGGCCTGGTTGCAATGAGCCGTTCATCACGTCACGCGCCCCCAAGAAGGTGATGATGCTGGTGAGCAAGGCGGGCAGGAGCACCTGACCGGATTCGAGTCCGGCTTGGGGATTGGCGATACGGTTACCGGCCATGCGTACCCGGTTGCTCTGGCGGCGGTAGTTCTCGTAGAACACCTCTTCTCCGCCCACTCCGCGCAGGATCCGTAGTCCGGCGACGGTGTCCGAACTGAGCGCTGCGAGACGGCCGGCCGCCTCTCGTTGAGCCGCCTGAGA
>JABEUR010000165.1 GCA_013044405.1 Acidimicrobiaceae bacterium
AATTCAGGGGAGAACGAGTGGCATCGAGCTCGGACGGGTCCGCTCGTTTCGATGGACACATCTATCCACAGTCGGTACCCGAACCCGACGAGATCGCCGAGGGCGGACCCGCTCCCTGGGCACACCTGGCGATCGAGCGCCGTCGTTCACTCAGTCTCGAGACGGTGATCGATCGACTCGAGCGGTCGAACCGGAACCTGTCGACCAGTGAGGTCCCCGGAGACCCCGCGGAGATGACTGCGATTGCTGATCTCCGAGGTGAGCCCATCATGCGCCGTTCGGCTGTGTTGGCCGCGCTGTTCGAGGAGGATGGCGACGTGAACGTGGTGCTGACGCGTCGTTCGTTCGAACTTCGCTTCCACCGTGGGGAGATCGCCCTACCGGGAGGCGCTAGCGACCCGGGAGAGACTCCACTGCACACGGCGCTTCGCGAGACCCGCGAGGAGGTGGGAATCGCCGAGTCCCAGGTGCACCCCACGGCGTGGCTGAGTCCGATTGTCACCTTCGCGTCGGGATCAGTGATCTGGCCGTTCGTGGGCACCTTGCGGCAACGACCGTCGATGGTGATCGATCCCCATGAAGTCGACCGTGCCTTCACGGTCTCGCTGAGTGAGCTGTTGAGCGACGGCGCATTCCTCGAAGAGCGTTGGCGTCGCCAGGTGAGTCGACCCGGCTCCGACTCGGACGGATACTTCCCGATGTACTTCTTTCGTGTCCCTGACGACCTGATCTGGGGGGCTACGGCCAGGGTCCTGACCGAACTGCTCTGCATCGTCACCGATGTCCAATGGCCCGACGCCAACCGAGTCTGGGCGTAGTTGCGTCCAGTAGATTGGAGGCAACGAGCGACCCATTTTGGTTGCGGTTTCCTTAGGCGGAGGTCAATATGGCGGAAGTAGAGATCGGCATCTTCAAGTCGGCGAGACAGGCGTGGGGTTTCGACGACATCGCGATCGTGCCGTCACGGCGAACGCGAGACCCCGAAGACGTCGACATCTCCTGGCAGATTGACGCGTACAAGTTCGAACTGCCGGTCCTGGGTTCGGCGATGGACGGTGCCATGTCACCAACGACCGCGGTCGAGCTGGGACGACTGGGCGGACTCGGCGTGCTCAACCTCGAGGGACTCTGGACCCGCTATGAGGACCCGATGCCGCTGTTCGAGGAGATCGGCGAGCTCGACGACGACAAGGCGACCGCTCGAATGCAGCAGATGTACCTCGAGCCGATCAAGCTCGAGCTGGTGGCCGAACGTATTCGTGAGATGAAGTTGGCGGGCGTGACGACGTCGGCTTCGGTAACCCCGGCGCGCACGGACTGGATGGCCCAGACGATCCTCGACGCCGGCCTCGACATCCTGGTGATTCAAGGAACCGTCGTCTCAGCCGAACACGTTTCCAAGACGGTCGAACCGCTCAACCTCAAGAAGTTCATCCGCGACTTCGAGTTGCCCGTCATCGTGGGCGGATGTGCGAGCTACCAAGCCGCACTGCACCTGATGCGCACCGGAGCGGCCGGTGTGCTCGTGGGCGTCGGACCCGGCAACGCCTGCACCTCGCGCGCCGTGCTCGGCATCGGTGTTCCCCAGGCCACCGCGATCGCCGACGTCGCTGGCGCGCGCATGCGCCACCTCGACGAGACGGGCGTCTACGTGCACGTGATCGCCGACGGCGGGATGAGCAAGGGCGGCGACATCGCCAAGGCGATCGCCTGCGGAGCCGATGCGGTCATGATCGGCTCACCGCTCACCAGCGCCGTCGAGGCGCCGGCGCGCGGCTTCCACTGGGGGATGGCCACCTTCCATCCGACGCTGCCGCGAGGTACGCGCGTGCGCACCCAGGTGCGCGGGACCTTGAAGGAGGTCCTGCTCGGACCGGCCCATGAGAACGACGGGCGCCTCAACCTCTTTGGCGCCCTGCGCACGTCGATGGCGACCTGTGGCTACGAGACGCTCAAGGAGTTCCAGAAGGCCGAGATCATGCTCGCCCCCTCACTCCAGACCGAAGGAAAGCAGCTGCAGCGTTCCCAGGGTGTGGGCATGGGCCATTGAGCGACCTCGTCCTCGTCGTTGACTTCGGCGCTCAGTACGCCCAGCTGATCGCTCGGCGCGTGCGCGAGGCACACGTCTACTCAGAGATCGTCCAGAGCGCGATCAGCGCCGAAGAGGTGCGGGCCAAGTCTCCGGCGGCGATCATCCTGTCGGGCGGTCCGAAGTCGGTCTACGAGGTGCCCGCTCCGTCCCTCGACCCGGCTATCTACGAACTCGCCATCCCGATCCTCGGGATCTGTTACGGCGCCCAACTCATGGCGCTTCAACTCGGTGGCGAAGTGGCCAACACCGGTAACGGCGAGTACGGGCGCACCGAGTTGCGCCGTACCGGTCCCTCGGTACTCATGGACGAGTGGCCCGAGACCAACACGTGCTGGATGAGTCATGGCGACGCGATCACCCGGGCGCCCGAGGGTTTTCGCGTGAGCGCTTCGACACGCGAGGCTCCGGTGGCCGTCATGGAGGACGTCGAGCGACGACTTCACGCCGTTCAGTTCCACCCTGAAGTGGTGCACTCCGAGCGGGGCCAGGAGCTGATCGAATCGTTCTTGCACCACGTCGCACGTATCGCTCCGACGTGGACCAACGCCTCGATCATCGAAGAACAGGTTGCGCTGATCCGTGAGCAGGTCGGAGGCGAGAAGGTCCTGTGCGCCCTGTCGGGCGGGGTGGACTCCGCGGTTGCGGCGGCGCTGGTGACCAAGGCGGTCGCCACACAGTTGACGTGTGTGTTCGTCGACACCGGACTGATGCGCAAGGACGAAGGCGAGCAGATCGAAGCGACGTTCACCGACCAGTTCGGGGTCGAGCTGATCCACGTCAAGGCCCAGGACCGATTCTTCGACGCCTTAGCGGGGGTCACCGATCCCGAGCACAAGCGCAAGATCATCGGCGAGTTGTTCATCCGCGAGTTCGAGACGGTGGCGCGCGAGCTGGGCCGCGGTGGGGATGGTCCTAGATTCCTGGTCCAAGGCACCTTGTATCCCGACGTCATCGAGTCGGGGTCGGGCCACGCGGCCAATATCAAGAGTCACCATAATGTCGGTGGTCTACCCGCGGACCTCTCGTTCGAACTCGTGGAGCCGCTGCGCAACCTGTTCAAGGACGAAGTGCGCCACGTCGGTGAGGAGCTCGGTCTCCCCGGCGAGATCGTGTGGCGTCAGCCATTTCCCGGACCCGGGCTGGGCGTTCGCATCGTCGGAGAGGTGACCCGTGAACGGGCCGAGATCTTGCGAAATGCGGA
>JABEUR010000166.1 GCA_013044405.1 Acidimicrobiaceae bacterium
ATGCACGAGCGTGAACGTTCAAAGTCTTCTAGCGGAAACTAGTGGGCCGCCCGGGTCTCGATCCCGGCACCTTGAGAGTGTTTCCAGAACGTCCACTGACGTCCATCGTCGTCCAGATTTGTTGGCCGGACGAAGTGCTATGTCCACCAACGTCCACTGAAGTCCACTCACGTTTGACGTCGTGGCTAGACAGTTGGCTAGACCAAGGTACATTTCAAGGTCACCTCATTATTCAGTTTCGAGGGTGTGATGTCGAGGTGTTCGACTTACAACTCGGGCAGGCCTAGATGTTGGCTCAGAGGATTTGCTTCACAGCTTTCCCCGCACGATTCACTTTGATTCGGCCTGGGTTTTGTAGAGGCTCGTCCGCTTCATTTTCTCAGGCCGCTGTGGCCTGAGAAATTGTCAGCGTAGTTCGCCTCGACCTCGGCGGGCGTGAGATCACCGAACTCTCCGTGAAGACGCTGCTCATTGAACCACGAGACCCATTTGGTGGTCTCGAGTTCGAGGTCGTCGAATCCCTTCCAGTGGCCACCGATGCGCTTTAAGACGGCGGGGTTGCGAAACAACTCGGTCTTGAAGAGCGCGAACATCGATTCGGCCATGGCGTTATCGAAGCTGTCACCGACGGTGCCGATCGAGGCGGTGACACCCAACTCCTCCAACCGTCCGGTGTAGGCAATGGAAACGTATTGAGATCCGGCGTCCGTGTGACACTTCAATTGGTCGAAGGTGAGGTGCCGACGAGTCCAGGCCGCCATGTTGAGCGCGTCCACCACGAGGTCCGCGGTCATCGAGCGCGCCGCCTTCCAGCCCACGATGGGCGCTGCTGTCGATCTAGTTGACAGTTGCTTTCCATAGTCTCACGCCGCGACATCGCCTTCGTCAACGGCCTGAAACACGGCTTCAAATTCCACTGGCGTCATGCGACCGAGACTGCGCTTGCGACGCCAGTCGCCGACGTCCGAATCCATCAATTTGATGGTGCGCCTCTGCGCGTCCGGACTTTCGCTCCTGGAGGTCGCCAAGCAACTTGGAATTTCCGCGAACTCAGTGAGGAATTGCCTTCGAGGACGCGAAATTCATGTACGCGATACACATGGGCGAGATCGTTTAGCAATTGCGTGATCGGTAGTTGTCGAATTCGTGATGCCCTGTGTTGCTGGCAGGTTGGTCACGGCCATAATGCTCAAGCACTTGGGCCAAATGAAAAGCCAAATGAAGAGCACGTGAGCGTCGAACTGATCGCTTCATGAAGACCGATAACTCAGTCGATAACAGGAAGACAAGTCTGGACGTAATAACACATATTTGTGTTATTACACATTGTTGTGTACACTGAGGACATGGATCGAGACAAAGTACTTATTTTCTGTGACCATCTCGGGCGCTTTTATGCTGATCGCTACGGCTTTCCGCCTGTCGCAGGCCGCCTGATTGGCTATTTGTACGTCTGCGAGCCCGCGCAGCAATCAATCAACGAAATCGCCGACACCCTTCTAACTAGCCGTAGCGCTATTAACAATGCAGTCAAGATGCTGGAGACACAAAAACTGATCCATCGTTCCCGTCCCGCAGGCACGCGAGCCGATCTCATCAGTCTCAACCCGCTCGGTAGGGACAACATGGGCTTCGACCCAACCGAGTACCTAGAAATGGCGCGTTTGGCGCGTGAGGGACTTGAACTTATAGGAAGCACTTCCCCGGAACGACGACAAGCACTCGAGATTGTTATCTCTCTCAACGATTTTATGGCAGAGAGATTGCCCCGGCTCTACGAGGAATGGAACGCCGTTCATCAAAAGAGTCGGGTGGCGAAAAGGAGCAAGGGGAAATGATGATGCCAGCGATTACGGTTAGCGAATTAGAGAAGTCCTTCAAGAAGAATGCCGTCCTCAGAGGAGTCGACTTTACGGTTGAGAAGGGAACCATTTTCGCGCTACTCGGGAGCAACGGCGCGGGCAAGACCACAATCATCAACATCCTGACGACGCTCATCAAAGCAGACGCGGGCAACGCCACAGTTGGCGGCTTCGATGTTACTAAGTCTCCCAATAAAGTACGCCAGCACATAAGCCTTACTGGTCAGTTCGCAGCGGTAGACGACATTCTCACGGCCCGCGAAAACCTCGAACTCATCGGCGATTTGCGTCACGTGAGTAACTCGACGCAGACAGCGGTCGACCTTCTGCAAAAGTTCAATCTTACCGACGCCGCTGATCGACGAGTTACGACATTCTCTGGTGGTATGCGACGACGACTCGATATTGCCATGAGTCTGATTGGCAGTCCATCAATAGTCTTTTTAGATGAGCCGACAAATGGGCTTGACCCGGAGGCACGCAATGAGATGTGGCAGACCGTTCGAACGCTGGCCAAGAATGGCACGACAGTATTTCTGACGACGCAATACCTCGATGAGGCAGACGAACTAGCCGACACAATCGCGGTACTACACCATGGCAAAATTATCGCTAACGGCACCGTTAGCGAGCTGAAGCAGCTCGTACCAAGTGGCCTGGTCAGGTTCACCTTTCATGACGAAAAGCAACTCGCAACAGCGGTCGAGGCATTAGAACACGACTTTTCAATCACCGAGAAACATGACCTGACGCTTACCGTCGAGACCGGTGGCAACACCACGAAGATCGCCGAAGTATTCATTCGTCTCCGCGATGCGAAGCTTGAGCCGACTGACTTCTCACAGCAAATACCAACTCTTGACGACGTGTTCTTCAAGCTTACGAGCAACAAAACGGAGGAGAAATAATCATGCGAGCGCTGAAGGATTCCTGGACGATGGCCAAACGAAGTTTGCGCCACATTGTTCGCAGCCCAGATACCATCATTACGGTCGTGCTGATGCCAATTGCGTTGATGCTGATGTTCGTCTATGTCTTAGGCGGTGCACTCGCTCATCAAACCGGTTCGATCAAGTACGTTGACTTCATCACTCCGGGAATCATCGTGATGACGGTGATTAGCGGCATTGCGTATGCGGCGTTTCGTCTAAACACCGATATCCAAAAAGGAATCATCAACCGATTTCGCACTATGCCTGTAGCCCCCTCCTCCATTTTGAGTGGGCAAGCATTGTCTTCAACCTTGTCCAACCTGTTTTCGTCGGTGTTAGTACTAGCAGTGGCCTTTGCTATTGGCTTCCGTACCAGTGCTGGACTCGTTGAGTGGCTGTTATTCGCTGGACTGGTCGCCCTTCTCACGCTGGCGACGACGTGGATGGCAATATTCTTCGGACTGTGGGCGAAGTCGGCTGAGGGCGCAGGTTCGTTTAGTTACATTCTGTTGTTGTTAATCTTCATTAGCCCCTCATTTGTACCGACAAATTCTATGACGCCAGTCTTACGTGGCTTCGCTGAAAACCAGCCTTTCACTCCAATCATTGAAACCATGCGTTCGTTGCTCACTGCTGGTACGCCCGGTAACAAAGTATGGCTGGCACTGGTCTGGAGTGCTGGCATTCTCGTCATCATGTATGCCCTTGCGATCTGGCAGTACAAGCGAAAGACGTTCGTAGCTAACAGCTAGGTCTCTCTACGAATCGGGCAAGTCGCTCGTCAAAGTACTTAGCGCGGGCTTGCGACCTTGGTCATTGTGACCGCGCTTGAACCAATTGTTCTCCTAGCAGGTAGCGGGAGAACCTTCGGGGACCCAACTAGAACTTGGTGGAGGTAGGGGGACTCGAACCCCCTTGTGCCCCAGTTCATCAGGTAGGACGCTTCGCCTGCACGGCCAAATTGAGCCATCCGGAAGCAAGAGTGGCGTCCCGAGCACGGTTTGCTCGATCCCCGTGCAGTTTGGGGGAATGCCCCCTCTCTATGTATTCCGCGCTAATGGGAATGTCAACAGGATTCCGAGCGGTCCCGATTGCCAGCGAACATCTGCCTAACCTCTCGAAATCGCAACGACGCCAAGCGGTCCCTTTCGCCTCACCAGTGCCTCAAACTCTGACGAGGTGAGCAATCGGATGTCAGGTCGAGAAGGACGCGAGAACCATTTCGCGAGCGTCGTGAGTTGGCTTGCGCTGAACCTTTGCCCATGATACTCTTCCACTAAGCAATTAGTGAAAGCAGTATTTACGTGATCGAATTTCAACTCGATACGACATCAGGGGTCGCTACCTATCTCCAACTTGTCCAGCAGGTCCACCAGGCCTTGCAGCTTGGATTCCTTGAGCCAGGTGACCAGTTGCCAACGGCCCAGCAAGTAGTTGCCAAGCTGGCGATCAACCCCAACACGGTGCTCAAGGCTTATCGGGACCTTGAACGCGAAGGACTGGTCCAACCTCGTCCAGGTGTGGGCACTTTCGTCATTCGATCGTTTCCCGACACCGATCCCGCTGCACTCAATCGGTTCCTTGGCACGTTGACCAACTGGCTCGACTCGGCCCGCGCCGCAGGCCTCAGTTCCGTTGACATCGAGGCGATCTACCGCACTGCGATTCGTAACTCCTTCTCAGAGGCCGTGGCATGACAGCGGCTCTCGAGACGAACGGTCTCGGCAAAAAGTATGGCCGGCGCTGGGCACTGCACGACTGCACGTTGACAATTCCCACCGGCAAGGTCGTCGGGCTCGTGGGGCCGAACGGGGCGGGCAAGACCACACTGCTGCATCTCGCCGTTGGGTTGCTGACGCCCACCTCGGGCACGATCACTGTTCTCGGCGGGCGAGCAGGCGACGGACCGTCGAAACTTGCACGGGTGGGCTTCGTTGCGCAGGCCACTCCGACATATGCAGGGCTGTCGATCGCTAAGCACCTCAAGATGGGCGCCTGGCTAAATCCGACCTGGGACGGTGATCTCGCCAAGCGTCGGATCGAGCAGCTCGGACTCGACCCAAGCCAGAAAGTGGGTTCGCTGTCCGGTGGTCAGCGCGCCCAGGTCGCCCTCACCTTGGCAATCGCCAAACGTCCCGAGCTTCTCCTCCTCGATGAGCCGGTGGCCGCATTGGACCCGCTCGCCCGTCGTGAATTCCTGCAAGGCCTCATGGAAGTCGTCGCCGAACACGGCGTCACCGTCGTGCTCTCTTCGCATCTCGTGGCGGATCTCGAAAGAGTATGCGATTTCCTCGTCGTGCTGGAAGCCTCGCACGTCCAGCTGGCCGGAGAGGTAGAGACATTGCTGGCGTCCCATCACCGTCTCTCCGGACCCCGCCGCGACCCGCGGAGCCTCCCGGCGAGCCAGCACGTCATCGAGGAGAGCCACACCGATAAGCAGTCAACGCTCCTCGTTCATAGCGACGAGCCGATCCTCGATCCGGGTTGGACCGTCATGCCAGTCACGCTGGATGATCTTGTGCTCGCCTACATGGGCCAGGCGCACTCCGAGCGCGAGCCTCAACGTGGATTGAGGTTGATTCCATGACCCGGTTCGCTTGGCTGCAATTTCGCATGCAGGCCGCTGTTGCCTTTGGTGCGTTGGCCGTGCTCGCTGTGGTGTTGGGTGTGACGGGGCCACACATCACCCATCTCTACGACACAACCGTGGCGACGTGCGGCGCGCATGGCGACTGCTCCTCTGCGACCGCCACTTTCCTTTCCGGTTACCGCCTTCTGCAGGATCTCGGCAACGTCGTCATCGTGCTGCCCGCCCTAATCGGAATCTTCTGGGGCGCTCCGCTCGTGGCGCACGAGTTGGAAACGGGCACACATCGTTTGGTGTGGACACAGAGCGTTACTCGTACTCGCTGGATTGCCGTGAAGCTCGGCCTCGTCGGTCTTGTCAGCATGGCCGTCGCTGGGCTCTTCAGCCTCATGATCACGTGGTGGTCGGGCCCATTCGACCGAGTCAACATAACCCAGTTCCCCGTCTTCTCAGAACGAGGCATCGTGCCCATCGGTTATGCCGCCTTCGCATTCGCGCTCGGAGTCATGGCCGGTGTGCTGATTCGCAAGACGTTGCCCGCAATGGCAATCGCTCTCGTGGGCTTCGTTGCCGCTCGCGTCGCCGTTACGTTCTTGGTGCGACCGAACCTTGAACCCAAGATTCGCACGAATATTCCTCTGCACATGACCTCCGGCATGAACTTCAACCAGACAAACAACGGGCCATTGAGTGTGATTGGCGGCCACCCTGGTGACTGGGTCTTCTCAGATCAGATCGTCGACAAGGCCGGTCACGCAGTGAGCGGCAACTTCCTCAGCCAAGGAGCGTGCCTTCACAGCAGAGGCTCGGCTGCCTGCATTGGCAAGCTCCGGGAGGTCCTGGTGTACCAGCCGGCTAGTCGCTATTGGACGTTCCAGTGGTACGAAATGGCACTCTTCCTTGGGCTGGCTCTCATCTTCAGTGGTATTTGCTTCTGGTGGATTCGCCGTCGCATCTCGTGAATTTCACTCATTACCGGACCGCACGTTCGATACGTGGGCAGAAGCAACGTTCTGAATTCAACAAATGGTAGACCGGGTGTGATGTTGTGAAGATCACAACATCAGTGGA
>JABEUR010000004.1 GCA_013044405.1 Acidimicrobiaceae bacterium
CAGTCAAGTTCAGCGAGGTGACGCGGGACGTCGTTTGTCCAAACCTTTGTCCAAATGGTTGGGGGATCTTTGTCCAAATCCCCCGTGGTGGGGCATTCGTAGAATTGCACAGCGCTTGCAATGACTGGTCTTTGGAGATCCCAATTTTTTCGTTCACCACGACGCCCAAGACATTTCACCAACCTCGACCCGAATGCTCACCATAAAACGTGGAGTCCCTCACCAATCCGCGGTTAGACCTTCGACTGACTGGGCACTCGCGATATCGACGACCTAGCAGCACGGGTCGGCCATCACACTGACGCACGGCAGACTCCTCGAGTAACGACCATCAACGTCCGCAGCAGCTAGGGAGCTCTCCTCGTCCAGTCCGGCTCGTGCGGCCAATTGACGGAGGAGTCATCGCCATCAAGATGGCGGGAGAGCCGCAAGAGCGCGAGTCCGATTCCAGATGCACCCTGAAAGTAAGTCGTCTCCGACGGCAACTCAGGGGTGTCTCGTCGGAACTCGACGTTGTGCCAACGCATCCCGTTTTCGTCTGCTGTCGCCCGCGCGAGTACATCGTCCACAAGCAGTAGCGCGAAGGCGAGATCGTCTGGGTCGTCGCGCCAAGTGTGAAGGTCTAAGAAATACTCAGCGACTCCAGCCGAGCCGCAGCAACGTCCCACATTGTCCCAGAACCCGGGTTCGCGGCGTTCTGGGATTCCACTGGTCCTCACGGTCCTGGCCGTGCGCTCGATCCACCCATTCCACTCCGCATCGGCGGTGGCCAATGCAAGCTCTTGGAAGAACCAGCCAAGGCCCGGCGGACCGTGGCACCAACCCATGGTGTACATGGGCGAGTCGTCCCAGGGTTGCCGGGCCGGTCCAATGGAGTCGCCCTTTCGAACGGAGGTGTTGTGGTGATGAGCGGCGCAGGTGTCACCCTCGGTCCGGCAGGTGCTGAGAACCCACGACGCCGCTCTCCGTGCCGCCTCGATGTAGCGGTCATCATTGGTCGCTTCGCCTAGGCGAGCCAGGAATGCACCGATCCCGGCCGTTCCGTGGGCGAAGTTCGGGAACCAAAGTTCAGCCGAACCGGGGCGCTCTCGCAAGGGTCCTGCGCCGAGATCCCAGCGCAATCCGTCGCCAACGCTGTGCGCCTGGCTCAGTAGCCAGTCACCCGCACCCGCTGCAAGCACCAGCGCGTCATCCCCGACTGTCTCGACGCCAATTGTCAGCATGAGGAATCCAATCCCCGCCGTCCCCCACAACACCTCAGTCGTGTCAGCCCACTGAACGCCGATGCCACCTCGAATCGCTCGGTCTTGTAGCACTGTGACGACCTTCGCTGTGTCGCCCGCGAAGTCGAGGCCAACGCGCTCGAGCTCATGAAAGACCACAGCCCAGCCGGCGAGACCGGTGAACAGACCGGGTGGCAGATCGGGATCGAGGGTGTCCAAGAGATTGTGCAGACGGCTCCCACCCGAGCTCGCCAGGTCGAGCCAACGGCGCTCCCCAAGGGTGCGATACGCGTCAGCGAAGAACACGATCGGCCCCAAGCCACCCCAACCCAGACTCGGCAGATCTTCTTCCGAAATCTCGGGTTTCACTGGCCAACTCGTGTCACCGTGGTCATCAGTCAGCGAGACGCCTTCCAACCAACGAGCCACCTCGACGGCTGCGGTCAGATATTGATCCGATTTACGAGGAGCCGTCACTGCCATCTACCTAGGTGGTGGATCCGACAGATGATCCAAATCGAGCATCTCACTGCGTCGCATCCGAGCCAGGGAGAACTCGTCTTCGCCGAGTACCTCAACGCTTAACTCTCCTTCGGCAACCGCACTCCGGACCTCATCAGATGCATTGGGCCGCGGCTTGCACCGATCTGTCAGCGTCCGGCCGAAACCGTGCCATAGGTGCCATGCGTCCTCTTTGGTCGGCGCCTGGATGAGGCGTTCGGCGACCTCGTGTGTCGTTCTCCTTTTGTGCTCGAACCAATCCGCAAGTTCGGCTGGCATTGGTGGCGGATCCGCAAAATCGGGTAAAGCCCCCGCGCTGAGAATGACGATAAGGGTCAGGGAGTAAGGCGATCCGGCCGACCAGCCGCTCGACGCTTCTACTCGTAGCTCAACAACGTCCTGTAGAACTTTCCCGGTGGGACTATCGCTGCTGTCGTACTTTTCATTGACCACCTCCTTTAGCGGGTGCAACCAAGGTTCAACCTCGTCGGGAAATGCGTATCGCGAGTACTTTCGCCCAACGTCGCGACCAAACTCCCTGACCTGGGTGTCGCCGCGGACACCGTCGCGGCCGTGGAGATTCGCGAGAAGGTCCTTGTGGACAGAACCTACGTACTCTAGGTCTGCAAACAAGTGCGGACCGGCAGCGGGCAAAGGCACGTACCTTGGTCGTTGGCGATCAAGAGCCTCTAGAGCAGTACTTCCATCGAGCAGCGCAACGCGTGCGAGCTGAACTGCATGGCACTTTGCCAAGACCACATCGCAGGTCTGAGAGACGATGACAGCGCCGTGAGGCGTGGAAATCCGCGACGGCTTACCACCGGGTCCTGTCACAACTAGTTCCTTGGTGTCGACGATGGTTCCCGCAGCGAAGTCGCGGTCTCGTAGTAATCCTTCGTCATGAGGGGCCGAGAACTCTTCAACGACTCGACGGAAGAATTTTCGTTCACTCCGCCACGTCATCGGCGACAACCACTACCGGCGATCGGGGAGCGAGTCGACGCGTTTCTCGAACGCGCCGGCTGACGCATTGATGTCATCCGGTCGGCTCGCATTCTCAGCCCTTAGAGCATCAAAGCGGCTTCTGCCTCCTGTCATGTTGGGTGCGAAGAGTGCTGAGCGTCGTGCGTCGGGATCGCTACCAGGAAGATCGCGAACCACCCGAAGCAGATACGCTAAACGCTCTGCGTTCGCCGCATTCATGCGGCCGCCCGCCACCCATTGATGCACTGCGCGCCGCGAGACTCCGAAGAGTTTTGCCAACTGATCCCACGTCAACGCGGATTCGTCATGAAGGGTCTGAACCAACTCAGCCGAACTTTGGACGTCCGTCGGCCCGGTTCGTGCAACCTGTCGGAATGCGACCGACCATGCTTCATCCGCCAACGCGGTCGATGTCCAGTGATCCTGGGGGAGGTAGAGGACGTCACCTTCGACGTAATCACAAATGTCTGCAGAGTGAAACCGAACCAGTGATGAGGTCCCCAAGACCGTGAAATATACGCGCTCGAGTCCATACGATCTGCGCGACAGATTGCCCAATACCGAGATCGACCGGACCGTGGCGTCAGGGAGTTCGACTGAGCGCTGCATTTCTTACACTCCTCCAAACGTCGTGAGAAACTCTGGCGTCACTACCCATAGAAAATAGCGGTAAGCATTCTCCGCAAGGCGCCGAGTCAAATCACCAAGGTCCCCTGCATCAGTTCCCAAACTGCCCGTTTGGTAGGCGTCTAAATCTAGAACCCAGCTTTGTACGGGCGCTGGAGGAATCGAAGGATCTAGCACTGCGCCAGCGGGGATGGATCCCCACCTCACCCGCAACGATTGATCGCCAGCCTCATATTGCGACTCACAAACACTCAGCGCTAGTTCGACGGAGAATTGCTCTGGGATCGTCATCGCCCCGAACACCTCAGGGCGAACGAGGTCCTTTAGTTTTGCAAGATGCTCTGGATTCGCAATCTGGTTTACGTACCTCACACCCACCCGTTCGAACTTGGGAGGTTTGGCAGCTTCTGTAAATGCGGAAAGAACCGTGTCGAACCTTTCGCAGAAGCCGGAACGGCTGACGTACGCCGAAGTGTCCAGTGCCAAGAAAGTGGAACCTAGGGACACCTGCCATTGATCATCACCCGACACCCATCGGTGAATGACCTCGGTATTTTGGCCTTGCGCGACGCCTTCGGGACCAATGAGAAAACCGACTCCTCGTTCGTCTCTAATGATTGGATAGTCATCGGCCAGCGCACGACCAAAAACCGCAAGCGCGTCCCCATCCCGGAGGGTCCCTAGGACAGGAAAGCGAACTTGAGTCAGCACGCGAACCAACGGCGAATCCCTCAGACGAATCTCGTCTAATGCCTCGCCACCAAAGGGGCTCTCAACCACACCGATTCCCACAGTTCACATTCTACTTCACATGTGAAATAGTGCAAGCGCACCCAAAAGCGGCCAGATACTTCTCAGACTCAGCCTTTCTCGGTTCGGGATCGGCGCGAAGCAGCACCTGGAACCGTCAACAGCGATCCGGAATGTACGTCGGCTCGCAGCTGGAGTAATTCGATCGGTGGCTGTTGAACTTGTGGAGTGTCCGTTACTTACGACCACTGACCTTGTTGACGAAGCTTGTCGTCGGATCCAAACTGGGACCCACGATGTCGAGAGACCGAATGACTATTTCGTGAAGTCGCGACGGGAATCTGGTTTGGGCGCTCACCGACCGAAGTACTGATCGGTTGATATGTTTCCAGGTTGGCGAGGCTCCCGCTGGCGACGAGCTCCTGCGCCTTCGGTAGCCCCGCTCTTCCTCATCGAAGAACCGGGCAGTCTGATTTCTACTAATGGTCGGACCCCAATTTTACCAATGGTTGGCCGAGAATTCTACGAATGGTTTCGCTCCATTTGTGCGAATCCCTCGTGGTGGGGCTAGTAAGAATCGAACTTACGACCTCGTCATTATCAGTGACGCGCTCTAACCGACTGAGCTATAGCCCCAAGGGGTTCCA
>JABEUR010000005.1 GCA_013044405.1 Acidimicrobiaceae bacterium
ACAATGGCCTCGGTCGTGAGCAACAGCGCCGCGATGGACGCCGCGTTCTGTAGGGCCGAACGGGTGACCTTGGCGGGGTCGATGATGCCGGCCTTCACGAGGTCGACCAGTTCACCAGTGGCCGCATTGAGACCGAACGATCCCTTCGCGTCTGACACCTCACGGACCTTGACCGCACCTTCGAATCCGGCGTTGGCCGCGATGTGGCGAAGCGGTGCTTCGAGCGAGTTGGCCACGATGCGAGCACCGGTGGCCTCGTCGCCGACCAGGGTCGCGATCAGTGCGTCGACTGCAGAGCGCGAGCGCACCAGGGCCGTCCCGCCACCGGCGACGATACCCTCGTCGATCGCGGCACGAGTCGCGCTGAGCGCGTCTTCGATCCGGTGCTTCTTCTCCTTGAGCTCGACTTCGGTCGCGGCGCCGACTTTGACGACGGCCACACCTCCGGCGAGCTTCGCCAAGCGCTCTTGGAGCTTCTCACGATCCCAGTCCGAGTCGGTATCCTCGATCTCACGCTTGATCTGCGCAACGCGACCGGCTACGTCAGCCGCTGACCCCGCTCCGTCGACGATGGTCGTAGCGTCCTTGGTCACGACGATTCGACGGGCTCGACCCAAGAGATCCACCGTCGCGGAGTCCAACTTGAGACCGATCTCCTCAGAGATCACGGTAGCGCCCGTGAGTATCGCCATGTCCTGGAGCATGGCCTTGCGACGCTCACCGAATCCCGGAGCCTTGACGGCGACCGAGGTGAACGTTCCACGGATCTTGTTCACGACGAGGGTGGCTAGTGCCTCCCCATCGACGTCCTCGGCGATGATCAACAGCGCTTTGCCGGACTGCATGACCTTCTCGAGCACCGGAACCAGATCGTGGACCGCGGAGACCTTGCCACTCGTGAAGAGGATGTAGGCATCCTCGAGAACGGCCTCTTGGCGCTCGGCGTCGGTCACGAAATACGGCGAGAGGTACCCCTTGTCGAACTGCATTCCTTCGGTCAACTCAAGCTCGATACCGAACGTGTTCGACTCCTCGACCGTGACGGTCCCGTCCTTGCCGACCTTGTCGATGGCGTCGGCGATGACCTCGCCGATTGAAGTGTCCGCTGCCGAGATCGTGGCGACCTGGGCGATCTGGCTCTTGTCCTCCACCGACTGACTCTGCGTGCGAATCGACTCCACCGCGGTCGCTACTGCCTTTTCGATCCCGCGCTTGAGACCGGCCGGATTGGCACCGGCGGCGACATTTCGCAGGCCCTCCTTGATCAGGGCTTGGGCGAGCACCGTGGCCGTCGTCGTCCCGTCTCCGGCGACGTCGTTGGTCTTGGTAGCCACTTCCTTCACCAACTGGGCACCCATGTTCTCGAACGGGTCCTCGAGTTCGATCTCGCGAGCGATCGAGACACCGTCGTTGGTAATCGTCGGGGCGCCGAACTTCTTGCCGATGACCACATTGCGGCCCTTAGGTCCGAGTGTCACCTTGACCGCGTCGGCCAACTTGTCGACACCGGCCTCGAGGCCACGGCGGGCCTCTTCATCAAATTTGAGCAACTTCGACATACGTCTTCCTTGTCTGGTCGTGGGTTTGGATCGGCGGGCACTGCCCGCCGCGAGGACTACTTGGAGATTGTGGCGAGCACGTCACGGCTGGACAGAATGAGCAGGTCCTCACCGTCGACCGTGATCTCGGTTCCGCCGTACTTCGAGTACACCACCGTGTCTCCTACGTTGACGCCCGTGGGAATCACGTCGCCCGTGCTCTCGGTGCGTCGACCGGGGCCGGTGGCGAGGACTTCACCCTGCTGAGGCTTCTCCTTGGCGGTGTCGGGAATGACCAGGCCCGAAGCCGTGGTCGCCTCCGCGACATTGGGACGGACGACTATACGGTCTTCCAATGGGTGCAACTTCATGATTTCTTGCCTCCTGCGCTTTTAGCACTCGAAACTTACGACTGCCAATTTAGCAGACAGGAGGTTCGAGTGCCAACGGTGGTCCCAAAAGGTCCTCCGCCGGCAATCTCAACGGTTCATCGAGCCCGATCCCCGAAGGGTCCCGGCGGCGCGACCCCATCAGACGGACTCGCTGGATTCCTCGCCGCTGATCATGCGCATCAGGAACTCACTGATGCCACGTGCTGAAATATCGACGTATTTCGAGCCAGCGGTGATCACCTGACCGACCGAAGCGGACCAGAAGACCGCCACCATCGCCTGGGCGTCCAGGTCGGCGTCGAGCCAACCCAGCTCCTTGGCGTCATTGACGACCGCGACCCATCGCGCGAACTGGATGTCGAGACGGTCGCGGAACAGATCGCGGGACTTGGGGTCGGCGTGCACGTCGAGCAACAGTTTGATGATGCCCATCTTGTCGTTCATCGACCCCGTCGACCACGCCTTGACCATGTTGTCGCGGATCGCCTTCCAAAAAGCCGCTTCGTCCTTGAGCGACAGAGCCGTCTCGGCGCTGGAGAGGTAGCGATGCAGGGGTACGGTCATCTTGAAGTAGTTCGCCATCTGCGCCTCGGCGATGACTTGCGTGCGCGACTCGAAGTGGTAGTAAATCGTCGGAACACCAACGTTGGCGCGCTGAGCCAGGTCGGCGATCCGAAAAGAGGCACTTCCAGATTCGCCGATCATCTCGGACGCCACCTCGATCATGTGGACCCTCGTTAACGACTCTTTTTGGTGCACGTCAACCATTCTCGTTCAGCCCTGTAACACCGTCACAGTCTCGTACGTAGGCTAGAACCTCACCACGAAGCATTCGCTACTCATGAGTAGCGCGAAAAAAATCTTCATAATGCCGTTCAACCACGCCAACGGCTTGCTGACAACGTCATAGATTAGCGAATCCGAGGTCCAAAGGACCTCGCTGTCAAAGGGCCAGTAGCGACGCGCCCGCTCTCGCCACGTTTCGTCGTAGCGAAGAATGTTGCGCCCAGACCGCGATCTTTGACGGGTCCTGAGCGCGCAGCGGGTCACGCCTACGTATGCTGAATCGAGATCGGAGAGGCCATGAGCGAGGGTTGGGTAATGTCGCTCACTGTTAGTTCGCCGCCATTCTCATGACGTACTCAGCACTCCAACGCCGTGACATCCGCTTGCTCGCAGGACTACGAGCGGTTTCCTTCCTCGGAGACTCGGTGGCCATGACGGCGCTGTACTTGCGCCTCGCCCCGCTCGGACACGCCTGGGCCATTGCCGCGCTCTCGATAGCGGGGACCCTGCCGCTGGTACTCTTCGCGCCCCTCGCCGGTTCGCTCGTTGACCGGGTGCCCGCCAAACGTCTGTTGACGCTGCTGGGAGTGGCCGAGGGGGTGGTGTGCGTCGCGATCGGCTACTGGCACGGTCTCTACGCCACGATCGGCCTGATGTTGGCGCTCAGTTCCTTTGTGGCCTTCTCGTACCCCGGATACTCCGCGCTGGTTCCGAGTATCGCGGGCGAGGAGAACATCGCCGCTTCTCAAGGAACGATGCAAGCGGTCCAGGGCGCCGCGTCGGTGCTCGGACCGGTGATCGGCGGAGTTCTGGTTGGTTCGGTTGGCCAAAGTTGGCCCCTCTATCTCGATGCCTTGAGCTATGTCGTGGCCGCAGTGGCGACGACGATGCTGCGCCACGACCGTCGCCCGTCGCCCAGAAGCACCATCGAACTCGCCCAGTCGCACACGATGCTCGCGGGCGTCAGCTTTCTCTGGAACGACCGACTGCTTCGACCCATTGTCCTGACGACCCTCGTCTTCTTGCTGGCGATCAACGTCGTCAACGTGGGCGAAGTCTTCTTCGTGACCGTGACCCTGCACTCCTCGGCCATCTACTACGGGTTGGTCGGCGCCAGCTTCGGGGTCGGGTCGGTGGCTGGATCACTCCTTGCGGGTCGCCTCGGTCAGGGTCTCGTGAATCTCGCCAGATCCATTCTCGTGACCATCACCGTCGTGGGCGTCATGATCGGACTGGTCGGACTGGTCAGCCGGGTCGCCTTCATCTACCCGCTCATGGCCGTGGCCGGTGTGGCGGCCGGTGTGGCGAACGTCGCGTTCTTCACATTGTGCACCGTACGCTCGCCCGAGGCGCTTCGCGGCCGGGTGTTCGCAGCAATCGGGGCGATCTTCACCGGAGACCAGATCGGCGCTACCGCCACCGGTGGGATGGTCTTGGCATTGGTGAGTCCTCGCACCGTCTTTCAAGTGGGTGGCGTGGCCGCGACGCTCTGTGCCCTCGTGCTCGGACCGGTCGCCCTACGAGCGAGTCGCCAGGCGCACGCCCGAGAGGACGATCAGGGCGCGTGACGTTGGCGTCGCCAACGTGGTGCGTCGGGTGAGTACATGATCCGGTCGTGGAGGCGGTCCGAACGCTGCTGCCAGAACTCGAAAGCCGTGGGCTCGAGTAGGTAGCCGCCCCAATTGTTCGGGCGAGGCACCTCACGCCCGACGAACCGCTCTTGAACAGCCGCGACGCGTTCCTCGAGCTCCTGGCGACTAGCGATCGGCTCGCTTTGGGCGCTGGCGTGCGCCCCGAGTTGGTGTCCGCGCGGGCGCTTGGCGAAGTAGGCGTCGGAGTCGGCGTCAGACATCTTTCGAACGTCGCCCTCGATGCGAACCTGGCGACCTCGAGGTTCGCAGTACCAGAGCAGAGCGGCGTGGGGGTTCTCCGACAGTTCTCGGGCCTTGCGCGAGTCGTAGTTGGTGAACCAGCCAAACGAGTGGTCGTCCGCGTGACGAAGCAGGACCATGCGCGCGCTCGGGTGTCCATCGTGCGTCGAGGTGACGAGCGTGATCGCCTCCCTCTCAAATGGCTCGTCCTTCACGTCCTCGAACCAGAGCCGGAACTGCTCGAAGGGATCGGGATGCGAATCGGCGAGGTCGAAGGGGGTCCAGCGTGCGTTCATCTCGCACCGTCCAGCTGCCAGTTCGGATCGGCGCCCAGCGAGTACGGACTCGATTCCCCACGGGCGAATCGGTGCAGGCCCGCCGCGGCGATCATCGCTGCATTATCGGTGCACATCTCGAGCGACGGCAGGTGACAGGTCAAGGCGAACTCGCTCGCCAGATCGCTCAGCTTCGCGCGAAGTGCGCTATTGGCCGCGACACCACCGGCGAGTGCGACCCCGCGCACTTCATAGCGCTCGAGCGCTGAACGAAGCTTGCGCAGCAGTTGCTCGCTCAGCGCCGCTTGGAACGACGCCGCGACGTCCTCGATCGCCACGTCGTTGTGCTTTTGAGTCGCGCGCACGACCGCCGTCTTCAGTCCCGAGAAGGAGAGGTCGAAACCGGCCCCGACCATCGACACGGGAAGTTCGAGACGGCTCGCATCACCGACCTGGGCCAGCCGGTCGATCTCGGGACCCCCGGGATAACCCAGGCCGAGCCAACGCGCGACCTTGTCGTAGGCCTCGCCCGCGGCGTCATCGATCGTCTCTCCGAGCACCTGGTGTTCACCAGGACCCGACTGCAGGATGATGAGGCTGTGACCCCCCGAGACGAGCAGGGTCATGAGCGGCCACTCCAGATCGGGCTGTTCGAGCAGGGGCGCGAACAGGTGACCCTCGAGGTGGTTCACCCCCACGAACGGGACACCCCAGGCCAACGAGAATGCCTTGGCCGCCGAGAGGCCCACGAGCAGCGAACCAATGAGGCCCGGTCCGCTGGTAACGGCTATCGCGTCGATTTGGGGCGACAGTGCATCGAGCCCGGCCTCTTGCAGGGCACGTTTCACCACCGGTCCGATCGTGGTGACGTGGGCCCGTCCGGCCAGTTCGGGGACCACCCCACCAAAGGCCCGGTGGGCGTCGATGGACGACTCGACTACTGAGGCGTGCACGTGGTAACGGTCGTCAACCAGCGCGGCGGCCGTCTCGTCACAACTCGTCTCGATACCCAGGACCAACGTCACGGATCCAGCGTAGGGTCAAGTGGAGCTGCTCCCGCCAACTCGGCCCAGAGCACCAACGCGTCCTCGTGGGTGCGCTCGTAGTAGTTCTTGCGCACGCCAACCGGGTGAAATCCGTAGCGGTAGTACAAGCGCTGGGCCCGCTCGTTACTCACCGCGACTTCGAGTGTCGCTCGGAGAATCCCGCGTTCGTGCGCGTCACGCCACGCGTCGTCCATGAGCGCGGTGGCGATGCCACGACCCTCGTAACCACGAAGCGTGCCGATGGTGTTGACGTGCAGCTCATCGAGGACGAACATCACGCCGAGGTATCCCACGATGAGCGACCCCTCCAGGGCCACCGTGTAGCGACGCGTCTCGACGTTGGTGATCTCGTCGAGCAGCATCCCTCGAGTCCAGGGCTCGGGGAACTGGGACTGCTCGAGCGCGAGCAACTCGGTGATGTCTCGCCGTTCGGCCAGACGGATCGCCCAGTCGCTCACTGGGGTCGTTCGCGGGTCGTGAAATTGGCTACCGCATCGGCCTCTCGCAGATACAGCGGCACGACCGCGCCCTCAACGACTCGCCGAGCCCCCATTGACAAGGCCGCGCGTATCGACGGCACCGCTTGATGGTGAATGACCCCGTTGGGGACTGCGGCGAAATCGCTCAGGTAGCGCTCCACCCCGTCGCCGCTGAACGTCACGGGCGCTCCATTGGTGGCCCACTCGATGACCACATTGCGCGCCCGAGCCACCCGAGGAGCGCTGTTCTGCTCGGCGCCATCACCCAACTCGAAGAGTTGGGTGAATATCTCGCCGCGCCGGGCGTCCACACAGGCCACGAGCCGACCGCGTACTCCCGCGCTGAAAGCTCCCCACGCGAGCGTCTCGAGCGACGTCACCGCAACGAGGTCGGCGCCGATCCCCTGGGCCAACGCGATGGCCGTGGCGAGCCCGACACGCAGTCCGGTATAGAGTCCCGGGCCGCGATCGACGATCACCCGATCAACCTCTCGAACTCCGATCGCCGCCTCGTCGAGAAGCTGCGCGATGGCTTCGCTCAGCACCTCGTTGTGTCGGCGCTCCTCGTCGAATACGCGGATGAACTCATCGCCCCCTCTCGTTCGTACCGCGACCGCGCACGCGCTCGTCGCCGTCTCGATCGCCACCAGGTTCATGCGCCCGTCCAATCATCGAATGCTTCGCCGCGAGCAATCGTCAAGGCTCCCGACACCTCCAGGGTGCGAACTTCGTCATCGTCGACTTCGAAGCGCACCGTCATCACGTCACGACCAAAGACGGAGGCCGCCAACTCGCCCCATTCCACCAGCGCTACCCCACTCTCTTCGACCAGTTCACCGATCGCCAGGTCCAGGACCTCGGCGAGACTGGTCACCCGGTAGACGTCGGCGTGGTGGAGCGTCACGATCCCCGAAGCGTGGTGACATCGATGCTCGTGCACCATCGTGAACGTGGGACTCGTCACGCGCTCCTTCACGCCCAGACCGCGCGCGACTCCTTTCGTGAAGGTCGTCTTGCCCGCCCCGAGCTGACCCGAGAGCAGCACGACGTCACCGCTGACCAGCAGCTCGGCGAACTGCTCTCCGGCGGCCTCACAGGCCAACGCCGTGGCGCACGAACGACGCCAACTCACGTGCGCTCCAGGAGTTCGCCGACGATTCTCAGGTCTTCACGCATGACCTGGACCAGGTTAGGTCCCGCGCGTAGCGCACTCGCCGGATGATACGTAGCCACCACCTTCTTCTCGTCCAGGTTGAACACCCGACCGTGGACTTCGCCCATGGTGCGAGTGTGGGCGAGCAGCGCGCGAGCCGCGGTATTACCCAAGACCAGCACGACGTGGGCGCTGACCCTTCGCATCTGTTCGTCGAGCCAGGGCCGACACGTCGAGATCTCGACGCGTTTGGGCGTGCGGTTTCCCGGTGGGCGGCACTTGACGACATTGGTGACAAAGCACTGGTCCCTCGAGAGGCCGATCTCCTCATCGATGAGTCGAAAGAGCAGCTGGCCGCTTCGCCCGATGAAGGGGGCACCACCTTCGTCCTCGACTCGTCCCGGCGCTTCACCAATCACCACCAGACGAGCATCGAGCGGACCGCAACCCGCGACGACGCGCAGACGCGTCTGGCTGAGCGAGCAGCGCGTACACGACTCGATCTGACCAAGGTCCATCGCAACCTCAATCCACGAGCACCCGTGGCACCCGCGCTCCGATGCCGCACAGGATTTCCCAGGTGATCGTCTCGGCCCACCGTGCCCAATCGTCAGCGGTGATCTCCTGCTCACCTTGTCGACCGAGCAGGACGACCTCGTCTCCCGGGTGCACCTCGTCGTCGCCAACGTCAACGAGCAACTGATCCATGGTGACACTACCCGCCAATGGGTAGCGCCTCTGATTGATCAGTACCTCGGCACCGGCGCCGAACAGTCGGCGCGGATAACCGTCGGCGTAACCGAAGGGCACGGTGGCAATGGTGGCCGGGCGTTCCAGAGCGCGCCGGCGACCGTAACTAGGGCGCTCACCCGCCTCGACCCTGCGCACCGCCACCACGCGGGCGCGCAGCGTGAGCGCGCTGCGCAGTGTCATGGCGTGCTCTTGAAGGGGGCTGGCCAGCCATTGCTCGGGCAGGTAACCGTAGAGCGCGAGCCCGATGCGGGCCATCGAGAGGCGCGCCGACGGATAGCCGAGCGCCCCGGCGCTGTTGGCGGCGTGCACGAGGCGAACTCGCACGTCTCGAGCCTCGAGGGAGCGCACGACGGCGTCGAAGCGTGCGATCTGGCTACGGGTGAACTCGCGGTCGGTCGAACTCGAGCCATCGGCGACGCTGAAGTGCGTGTAGACACCTTCGAGGTCGATGTTCGACGCCGCGAGCAGTACGTCGACCACTTCGTCAACCAGTTCGGGTGCCACCCCCATGCGGTGCATCCCGGTGTCGATCTTCAAGTGCACCCGGTGCAGTCCGCCGAGGCGTTCGGCGCTGGCGACCGCGGCCCTGGCTCCTTCGAGGGATCCGATGGTGAGCGTGAGTGAGTGGCTCAAAGCGTCGGCGATCGTGTCAGGGGGGATCTCGGCCAGCAGCAGAATGGGCGCCGAGACGCCGCTGCCGCGCAGCTCGATCCCCTCGTCGACAATGGCCACCGCCAGGGAGTCGGCGCCGCCGTCGAGGGCGGCCTTGGCCGCGAGCTGGGCGCCGTGGCCGTAGCCATTGGCCTTGACCACGGCGCAAAAGAGCGTGCCACCGAGCAGCGACTTGATAACTCGCACGTTGTGGGCAATAGCCGAACTCGAGATCTCGGCCCACGCCGGTCGACGCACTCCCTCAACGGGCATCGTGGTCATCTTCGTCGCTGGCCACCACGAACGCGGCGGCGGTGTGCTGGGTGTGGGTCATCGAGAGGTGCAAACGCACGATACCGGCGCGCGCGGCGAGCTCAGCTGCGTCGCCGTGGAGCTGCACCGACGGTGCGCCACTCGAGTCGCGCTGGATCTCGATCGAGTGCCACCGCGCGGCACCGATCCCGACGCGCAGAGACTTCAAGACCGCCTCCTTGGCCGCAAATCGTGCGGCGAGGCGCTCGGGTCGCGCCGCTGCGTCGTGACGTTCTGACTCGGTGAAGAGTCGTGCGGCGATTCGGGGCTGACGTTCTAGGGCGAGGGCGAATCGCGCAACATCGACCACGTCGACGCCCACACCGCGCGTAGCCACTACTCGACCGTGACCGTCTTGGCGAGGTTGCGAGGACGGTCGACGTTTCGTCCGAGGCCGCGAGCCATGGAGTAGGCGAAGAGCTGGAGCGGCACGATGTCGACCATGGGGGTGAACATCGGCTCCGTGGCCGGCACGCGAAGCACGTAGTCCGCCACCGCGTCGATCGACTGGTCGTCGTCGGTCGCCACCACGACCACACTCGCCCCACGGGCCTTCACCTCGGCCAGGTTCGACATGATCTTCTCGTGCATCGCGGGATCGGTCGCCACGGCGACCACCACCACTCCGGGCTCGATCAGGGCCAGGGGTCCGTGCTTGAGCTCACCGGCCGGGTAGCCCTCGGCGTGAAGGTAGGTGAGCTCCTTGAGTTTGAGTGCTCCCTCGAGGGCCGTCGGGAATCCGACGTGACGACCGAGGAAGAAGAAGTCGTGTGATCCGAGCAGTTCGCTGGCGACCTGCTCGACTCGTTCTCGACGCAACAACGTTTCGGCCACCTGAGCGCTCACCGCATTGAGGCCCTGGAACAGACCGTCGACGTCACTGGGCGCCAGTGTCCCGCGAAGCTGGGCCAGTCGAAGGGCGAAGAGTTCGAGCGCCGCGACCTGGGCGACGAAGGCCTTGGTCGAAGCGACCGAGACCTCGAGCCCCGCCCGGGTGTAGATGACCGCGTCGGCCTCACGCGCGAGCGACGAATCGACGATGTTCGAGATCGCCACGACTCGTGCCCCTCGCCGCTGGGCCTCACGAGTTGCCTGGATGGTGTCGATGGTCTCGCCGCTCTGCGAGACGCCGATGACCAGCGTTCCGATCTCGACGATGGGGTCGCGATAGCGGTACTCGCTCGAGATATCCACTTCGACGCTCACCCGCGCCCATCTCTCGATGGCGTACTTGGCCACGAGCGCGGCGTGGTGTGAGGTACCGGCCGCAACCAGGACAATGCGCTTGACGTCGCGCAGTTCCTCGTCGCTGACGCGCAGTTCGTCAAAGGTGATGGTGCCGTCTCGGCGACGTCGATCGAGCAGCGTGGAGCGTACGGCGTCGGGTTGCTCTCCGATCTCTTTGGACATGAAGTCGTCGTGACCCCCCTTCTCCGCCGTCTCGAGGTCCCAGTCAATGGAGAGTTGGCGCAGTCGTACGGGAGCGCCTTCGAGGTCGATAGCGCGAAAGCCTTCGGGTCCCAATCGCACGATCTCGTCGTCGTTGACTGCGTAGAAGGCGGTCGCGCGGTCCAGAATCGCCGGAACGTCACTCGCGAGATAGGTGACTCCGGGCGCCGTGCCCACGACCAGCGGCGAGATTCTTCGGGCCGCCACGATGACGTCGGGCTCGGTGGCGTCCATGGCGGCCAAGGCGAACGCGCCGCGCACCGTCAGTAGGCTCTGGCGCACGGCTTCGACGAGTTCGAGTCCTTGGGCCCGCGACTCTTCGATGAGGTGGGCGAGCACCTCTGAGTCCGTGACCGAGGTGAACACGTGTCCCTTGGCCTCCAACTGCTCTTGGATATCGGTGTGGTTCTCGATGATGCCGTTGTGGATGATGGCGATATTGCCGGTGCAGTCGAGGTGGGGGTGGGCGTTGATGGCCTCGGGTGCTCCGTGGGTGGCCCAACGGGTGTGACCGATGCCTGAGGTGAAGCCGGCGGGTGCGTACTCGCACTCCAAGCGCAGCGCCGCCACCGACTCAGTACCCGCGGCCGTTCGCGCCCGCCAGGTCTGGCCCTGACGCACGAGGGCTATGCCAGCGGAGTCGTACCCTCGATATTCGAGGCGCTGGAGACCCTCCAACAGCGTCGAAAGGGTGTCGGGGGATCCAACGACCCCAATGATGCCGCACATGGACCCAGCCTACTCTGGGCCATTCGGGGACCTTTCGCCTCGGATCTCACACGAAGAAGAGGTTTGCGAGACGCGAGCAGAACTCGTCGACGAACTTCGCCTCGAGCGCCTCGATCATCACGCGAATCACGGGCTCGGTGCCCGACGGACGCACCAGCAGTCGAACATCGCCGGGATTGGTCGCGTAGACCGTGCAGAGTTCGTCGAACAGATCGTGCACGGCCTCGGCATCGAATGCGTCGCGCGCCACGTTGACCAGCTCTTGGGGCAACCGGCTCCACTGGGCATCGGCGATCGGTCCGAGCGGCCCGCGCCGTACGACGAGTTCGGCGAGCAACATTCCGGTGAGCAGGCCGTCGCCGGTCGGTGAGAGATCGCGAAAGATCAGGTGACCAGACTGTTCGCCACCGAAGCACCACCTTCGTTGCTCGAGTGCGAGCAGGACGTTTCGGTCACCGACGTCGGTCTCGACCAGCTCGATACCGGCAAGGTTCATCGCACGACGAAGTCCCAGGTTGCTCATGGTCGTCACCACCAGCCCGCCACCGAGTACCTGGCGTTCGTTCAGGTCGGTGGCGAAGAGCACCATCAGGTCGTCGCCGTCACGCACCCGCCCGTTGGCGTCGACCGCGACGAGACGGTCCGCGTCGCCGTCGAAGGCGAGTCCGAGGTCGGCACGTAGTTCAATCACCTTGGCCACGAGGCTCTCGACGTGCGTGGAGCCACAGTGCTCATTGATGTTGCGGCCATCGGGGGCGTCGTGAATGACGGTGATCCGAGCTCCGGTCGATTCGAAGAGCTCGTGAGCAACGTGCGAAGCTGCCCCGTTGGCGCAGTCGAGCACGATATGCAACGACGACAGGTCGACGGGGACCAGTCCACGCAGGTGCGCCGCGTAGTCGTGTTGGG
Organism: Acidimicrobiaceae bacterium; assembly: GCA_013044405.1. Taxonomy (GTDB): domain Bacteria; phylum Actinomycetota; class Acidimicrobiia; order Acidimicrobiales; family RAAP-2; genus RAAP-2. Next base: position 12,344 of record JABEUR010000005.1, read on the forward strand.
CACGGTGGTCGATCGCGACCTCTTCGAAGTACTCGCGCGCGGCTCGCGGCGCAGCGTTGAGAGCCTTGGTCACCGCATTCTCGGTGGCGTGATCAAGTTTCCCGCCGCCCGGACCGAGGACCTTGAGGCCGTTGTCTTGGAATGGGTTGTGCGACGCCGAGACGACCACGCCGACGCCACCACGTTGACGGGCGATCACCGCCACGCCGGGGGTCGTGAAGTAGCCGAGGTTCACTCCCTGGGCTCCACCGTCGCTCAGGCCCGCGAGGACCGCCGCGGCGAGCACCGGCGAGCTCTCTCGGGTGTCGTAACCGACGAAGACCGGGGTCTTGAAGACGTGCGCCACGGCGTGACCCAATCGATAGGCCAAGTCGGGGGTGATCTCCACCAGTGCTCGACCTCGAATGCCGTCCGTGCCGAAGCACACGGGCGTGGGCATTATCGCTTCGAGTACTGAGGAGCCTTACGGGCCTTCTTGAGACCGTACTTCTTGGTCTCTTTCTTTCGAGAGTCACGGGTCAGCAGACCCGCCTTCTTGAGTGACGGTCGCACATTCTCATCGATCTCGAGCAAGGAGCGCGAGATCCCGAGGCGTAGTGCACCAGCTTGTCCGGCCACCCCACCGCCTTCGATGGTCGCATCGATGTCGTAGGTCTGCTGGGCATCGATGAGGCGAAGGGGTTCCATGACCATCTGACGGTGCGTCGCGGAGGTGAAGTAGTTGTCAAATGCCCGCGAGTTGATCGTGATCGTGCCGGTGCCCGGACGCAGTCGCACGCGAGCGACCGCCTCTTTACGCCGGCCGGTGGTTTGGGTCAATGGTTTGGACACGGAAAGTTCTCCTCTTAACCTCGGCGGATCGCCGAGGTGTCGTACTTCGTTGGCATCTGAGCGGCGTGGGGGTGCTCGCCACCAGCGTAGACAAACAGCTTGTCCATCTGAGCTCGGCCCAGACGGTTCTTGGGGACCATCCCCTTGACGGCGTCGAACACGAGTGTCGCAGGATCGTTGTCGAGGAGTGTCTGCCACGACGTCGCGCGAAGCCCACCGGGATACCCCGAGTGGTGATAGGCGAACTTCTGGGCGGCCTTGTTCGAGGTCAGTACGACCTTGTCGGCGTTGACGATGATGACGAAGTCACCCGTGTCGAGGTGGGGAGCGAAGTAGGTGCGATGCTTGCCGCGCAGCAACGAGGCCGCGACGGTGGCAACCCGGCCGAGCACGAGGCCCTCGGCGTCGATGACACGCCACTCGCGCGTGATCTCTTTGGCCTTTGGTGAATAGGTACGCACAGTTCTTCCTTCAGCGATCTTTAGGCAGGTCACCGCGATGGGACACCTAAGGGACTCTCTACCTTACAAAACCTGAGGGTCCGCCCGCAAATTCTTCGTAACCAACCCCGATCAGGCTCAGACCCTCGGCTGGCGCCGGTGGCGGCAAATGCTCGCGATTGAGCGACTCCAGGCGCACTTTGAGGGTGTTCTGGTCCAGCCTGCCCTGACCGATCGACACCACGGTGGAGGTCAGACAGCGAACCATGTTGTGGCAAAACGACTCGGCGCGGATCGTGAAGCGAACGGCCGGTGCGTTGGTGGGACTCAACGACCAATGGTCCTCGAGACGCTGCCAACGCGCGTCGAGGACCCGGCGGATCAACGGCTCGTCGGGTGACGAATTGGTCGGACGCCGACAGAACGCCCGAAAATCGTGCGTTCCCACGATTGCCTCGCAGGCGCCATTCATCGCCATCACGTCCAAAGGACCCTCCACACTCCAGGACCAGGCGTTGGTGAGCCTGAGACCTGGCGGGGACACCTCGAGGGTCAAGTAGCGGTACTCGCGCCACGTCGCGGAGAATCGGGCGTGAAAGGTGTCGTCAACCACCCTCGCAGCGAGGACGCGGATCCGTCCGCGCAGTTGCTTGTTCAGTGACCTCATGAGTCGTTCGGAATCGGGGCCACGATCCTTCGCGAACAATCTGGTCGGTAGATCAACGTGGACCACCTGGGCGAAGGCGTGAACTCCCGCGTCGGTTCGCCCGGCCCCGACGATGACCGGTTCGTGGTCCATGTGCAACGTGCTCGCCAAGGTCGCTCTCAAGACACCAACGACCGTCGAAAATTGGGGCTGGTACGCGAAGCCGTGGAAGGCGTGACCGTCGTAGGCCAGATCCAGTCGCCAGCGCTGGGTGGCGACTACGGATGAATCAAACGAACTCAATGCGCGCCATCGGGGCATTGTCACCCTGGCGCGGCCCGAGCTTCAAGATGCGCGTGTAGCCGCCGGGACGCTCCGTATAGCGCGGCGCGATCTCCGTGAACAGCTTGTGGGTCATGTCCTTGTCGCGAATGAAGGCGACCACGCGGCGTTGGGCGTGCACCGAACCCTCCGGCGAGTTCTTGGCCGCGGTGACCACCTTCTCCACGATTGGGCGCAACGCCTTGGCCTTGGCCTCAGTGGTCACGATCGACTCAGCGGCGATCATTGAAGCGACAAGGTTCCCCATCATCGCTTTCTGGTGGGCGCTGTCGCCCCCGAACCGCTTGCCTTTGGTGGGTGTACCGCGCATGACTAATCCTCTACTCGAAGTGACAGACCGCGCTCGTCGAGACGGTCATTGACATCCTTCAGCGACGTAGCACCGAAGTTGGTGATCGAGGTGAGGTCGCGCTCGGTGGCGTTGACGAGTTGGGCGATGGTGTTGATGCCCGCACGCTTGAGACAGTTGCGCGAGCGCTCGGTCAGGCCGAGCTCCTCGATGCGAATGTCGAGCTCACTGGCAGCTGCCTGAGCAGTACCCACGTCGCCCAGCTCGAGCGCCGGAGCCTCTTCGTCGAAGTTGCCGATCAGTTCGACCAACGAACCGAGCGTCTTGCCCGCTGAAGCCAATGCCTCTCGCGGACTGATGGAACCGTCGGTCTCGATGTCGATCACGAGGCGGTCGAAGTCCTTGGACTGTTCGACGCGAACCGGCTCGATCTCGAAGCTCACGCGACGCACGGGGGTGAAGATCGCGTCGAGCGGAATCACGCCGATCGTCGACGAACCCTTGTTACCTTCGGCTCCGACGTAGCCCTTGCCCCGTTCGACGGTCAATTCGAAGGTGAGGTTGCTCTTGGGGTTGGTCAGGTAGGCCAAGTGCAGGTTGTTGTTCAAGATCTCGACGTCAGCGGTCGTCGACAGGTCGGCGGCGGTGACGGGTCCCTCGCCACGCTTGTCCATGCGCAACGTGACCGGCTCGTCGCTGTGCACGCGCAACAGCAGGTCCTTCAAGTTGAGGCAGATGTCTTGGACATCTTCCTTGACCCCTTCGATGACGCCGAACTCATGGAGCACGGCATCGAACTTCACGCGCGTTGCGGCAGCGCCGGGAATCGAAGAGAGTAGGGTGCGCCGCAGCGAGTTGCCCAGCGTGTGTCCGAAGCCGGGGTCGAGCGGGCCAATCCCGAAGGACTGACGGTTGTTGATTTCGTCGCCGAGCGCTTCAATGGTGGGCCGTTGGATGATCAACATGGGGACTCCTTAAGGTCTGTAGACGGTTCGATTACTTCGAGTACAACTCGACGATGAGCTGTTCTCGGATCGACTCGTCGATCTGTTCGCGCTGGGGTACGACACGTACGGTGACGCTGAACGCACCGTCGCTGACCTCGAGCCAACCCGGGACCGTTCGGTCCAGGACGTCGAGGTTTCGCTTCACGTTGAAATTCTCACGGGTGACGTTCTTGAGCGCCACCACTTCTCCGGGACGAACCCGGTACGAGGGGATGGTCACGCGCTTGTTGTCGATGGTGACGTGGCCGTGGCGCACGAGTTGGCGGGCCTGCGCGCGCGACGCACCCCAGCCAGCCCGATAGGCCACGTTGTCGAGGCGAAGCTCCAAGAACTGCAGCAGGTTGGTGCCGGTCATTCCGGGGCGACGACTCGCCTCCTCGTAGAGGTTACGGAACTGCTTTTCCAACAGGCCGTAGATTCGACGGGCCTTCTGCTTCTCGCGCAACTGGGTCAGGTACTCAGAACCTTGACGCTGACGGTCGCGACCGTGCATGCCCGGCGGAAAGGCGCGGGTCTGACGGTCCGAGTTCTCGGCGACGGGGCACTTCATGGTGAAGCAGCGCTCACCCTTCAAGTACAACTTGGTGCGCTCACGCCGACAGAGTCGGCAAACGGGTCCGGTATAACGAGCCATATTCTTCCTTAGCCTCGACGACGCTTCTTGGGGCGACAGCCGTTATGGGGTAGTGGGGTGACGTCCTTGATGGCCACCACCTCGATGCCGGCCGCGGCGATGGAACGAATCGCCGTTTCACGACCCGAACCCGGTCCGCGTACCAAGACGTCCACCTTCTTCACGCCGTGCTCAATAGCGGCACGTGCGCATTTCTCGGCGGCCAATTGCGCGGCGTAGGGAGTCGACTTGCGCGAACCCTTGAAGCCGACTTGACCCGAGGACGCCCACGACAGGACATTGCCTTCGGGATCGGTGATCGAGACGATCGTGTTGTTGAACGAGCTCTTGATGTGCGCCACACCAAAGGCGACGTTCTTGCGTTCCTTCTTGCGGCCCTTGCGAACGGCGGTCGGCTTAGCCATTACTTCGATACCTTCTTCTTACCGGCGACGGTGCGCTTGGGTCCCTTGCGGGTACGGGCGTTGGTGCGGGTGCGCTGACCGCGAACGGGCAGACCCTTGCGATGGCGAATCCCCTGGAGACAGTTGATCTCCATCTTTCGCTTGATGTCCTGGGTGACGTTTCGGCGAAGGTCTCCCTCCACGGTCACGTTCTGGTCAATGTAGGTTCGCAGCTTGTTGACATCGGCCTCGGTGAGGTCCTTGACGCGCGTTGACTCGTCGATCTCGGTCGCCGCACAGATCTCCTGGGCTTTGGTCGGTCCCACTCCGTAGATGTAAGTAAGTGAGATCACCGTACGCTTCTCGCGTGGGATGTCTACTCCGGCAATACGGGCCATATTCTTCCTCTCCTAGCCCTGGCGCTGCTTGTGACGGGGGTTCTCGCAGATCACGCGCACGTGACCAGCACGGCGAATGACTTTGCACTTCTCACACATGGTCTTGACGCTGGCGCGAACCTTCATGTCGTTTCTTTCTCGATCTTCTAGAACTTGAGCTATTTGTAGCGATAGGTGATGCGTCCGCGAGTCATGTCGTAGGGAGTGATCTCCACTTGGACCTTGTCACCGGGCAGAATACGAATGCGGTGCATGCGCATCTTGCCCGAACTGTGCGCGAGTACGGTGTATCCGTTCTCCAGTTCGACGCGAAACATGGCGTTAGGTAGTGGCTCTACGACGGTTCCCTCGACGGTGAACGCGTCTTCCTTTGGCTTGCTCAGGTTCTTTCTCCTTGTTACGGCACTGCGGGGCGTCAAGGAGCGAATACTCCCTAACGGATGGACCTCATGGGCGTGCCAAGAGGTCGGCTGACCATTCTACCGAATTTCGCCCGCAACGCAAAAGCGGGCCCCGACGCCGGAGCCAGAACCCTTGAATAGTACCGAAACTACGGGGAAAAATGTGACAGGGGACCCTAGTTCCCTTCAGCGAAAAGGGTTCATGCTTGATGGATGACGTCAAGGGGGCAATCTCTCAATAGTGAGCCATTGTCGCGCGAAGACTGTCTTCACCTGCTCGCCGGGGCCGATTTGGCGCGCGTGGTTCTCTCGGTACGGGCTCTCCCGGCGGCGTTACCGGCGCGTATTTCACTGGTGGACGATGATCACCTCCTGCTCGTGAGTCACGAGGATGCCGTGATCTTGGCCGCGAGGCGCGGTGACGTCATCTCGGTGCAGATCGACGGACTCGAGGGCGATGGCTCGACGTGGTCGGTCATGACCTCGGGCATCGCTTCGAGCGGCGACGCTACAGTGCAACTGCGCTCGAGCATGCGCGAGGCGGTCGACAACGGGGCGGCCCTGCTCCAGATACCGCTCTCGGTGCTGGTGGGTCAGCGAAGTCGCTGAAAGTCCGGGTTCGTGCCGAGTGTGACAGGCTTGGCCCATGTCGATACACGCGATCAACGACCCTGAGCGTCTGCACGCGCTCATCGACGCGATCTTGCTGATCGAAACCGACGCCGAACTCGACGAGCTACTGAGTCGAATTGTCGAGACGGCGAGTCGACTCGTCGGAGCGCGCTACGGCGCGCTCGGGGTCCTCGCGAGCGACGGCGAGCGCCTCGCTCGATTCATCACCTTCGGACTGGACGCCGAGCAGCGAAAGGCCATTGGACTGATTCCGCGAGGTCGAGGGGTGCTCGGTGAGTCGATCCGTCAGCGCTCGGTGTTGCGCATCGACGAGCTGAACGAACACCCCGGATCGGTGGGCGTGCCAGCCAACCATCCACCGATGCGCCGCTTCCTCGGTGTTCCGGTCATCACGGGCGACAACCACGTCTTTGGCAACCTCTATCTCACCGACCCCTTCGATGGTGAACCCTTTGACGAAGAGGACTCCCTCTTGGTCGCCGCCTTCGGGCGCGCGGCCGGGCTGGTGATCGACCAGGCAATGATGCGTAATCAGGTTCGTGACCTCACCCTCAGCGAAGAGCGTGAGCGCCTCGCTCGAGATCTTCACGACACGGTCATCCAGCGCCTGTTCGGAGTCGGCCTCGCCCTGCAGATGTCTCTCGCCGCCGTGCTCGACGATGGTGTGCGCACGCGGATCAACAACGTGCTCGACGAGCTCGACACGACCATCCACGAGATACGCACCACCATCTTCGAGATCGACCAGGACCAGGGGGGCGGCGAGACCATTCAGGAGCGGATCTCGGCTCTGACCTACGAGGTCGCGAGCCGACTCGGCGTGCACGCCGACGTCAGGGTCGCCGCGGGCCTCGATGAGAAGATCGGCCCGCGCTGCGCGCACCACACGGTCCAGGCCCTGCGCGAGATCCTGTCGAACATCGTGCGACACTCCAAGGCCTCCGCGGTCCAGATCACGGTGGGACGCAAGGACAACCTGGTCGAGCTGATCGTGCGCGACAACGGCGTTGGCTTTATCCCCAACGTCGGTCCCGGGCGGGGACTACGCAACCTCGCCTCTCGTGCGCGCGAGCTCGGCGGCGACTGCGCCATCAAATCTGAGATCGGCCGTGGCACAATGGTCACTTGGACCGCGAACCGATTGGACTGACATGATCCGACTCCTGCTCGTTGACGACCACGAGATCGTTCGCCGGGGACTGCGAGAGCTGCTCGAGGCTCAAAGCGACCTCGAAGTCGTCGCCGAGGCCGCGAACCTCGAAGACGCGATGGTGATCGACCTCTCGGACCTCGACGTCGCCGTGCTCGACGTGCGACTGCCCGACGGCAGCGGCGTCGACCTGTGCCGGATGCTGAGAGAGAAGCGTCCGGACCTCGCCTGCTTGATGCTCACATCCTTCGCCGACAACGACGCCCTCAACGCCTCGGTGCTCGCCGGGGCCCGGGGCTACGTCTTGAAGAACGTACGTGGCGACGACCTCGTCACCTCAATCCGCCGGGTCGCTGGGGGCGAGATGCTGCTGAGCGACGATCAGATCGAGCGCGCCCGCGAACGTCTCCGACGCCAGATCACCGAAGACATCCGCTTGGAAAGTCTCAGTGCCCAAGAGGCCCGCATCCTCGAACTGCTCAGCGAAGGGCTCAGTAATCGCGAGATCGCCGACGTCATGTTCCTCGCGGAGAAGACGGTGAAGAACTACGTGTCGAACTTGCTGGCGAAGTTGGGCTTCCAACGTCGCACCGAGGCCGCGCTCTTCGCCCAGCGTCAGTACGACCGCTCTCACCCCCAAGACTGAGCAACCACCGCCAACGCCTCTTGACCGGTGCGCCGGTGACCGCTCAGGCGACGGTGAAGACCTCCGGACCATGCTGCGTGACGGCGATCGTGTGCTCGAAGTGTGCCGAGAGTTGACCGTCCTCAGTCATCACTCCCCACCCGTCTTCGAGGACGTAGGTCTCGAAACTCCCGACGTTCACCATTGGTTCGACCGCGAAGACCATGCCCTCTTTCAGCGTTGGGCCGGGAGTACCGGGCCAGTAGTTCGGCACTTGGGGATTCTCGTGCATCTCGGTGCCGATGGCGTGTCCCACGTACTCACGCACCACGGAGAATCGCGCGGCTTCGGCCACGTTTTGGACCGCTCGCCCTACTTCGTGCAGGCGGTTCCCGATCACCAACTGATCGATGCCGGCCCACAAGGAACGCTCGGTGACCTCGATGAGTCGGCGCGCGAGGTCGCTGATCTGGCCCACTCCCGCGGTGTAGGCGGCGTCACCGTGATAGCCCTCGACGATGGCGCCGCAGTCGATCGAGATGATGTCTCCCTCGACGAGAACGTAGCTGCCCGGGATGCCGTGAACGATCATGTCGTTGGGACTCGTGCAGATCACGGCCGGGAAGCCGTGGTAGTTCAAGAAGTTGGATCGCGCTCCGCGCTTGACGAGTACCGCTTCGGCGAGCTCGTTGAGATGCATGGTGGTGACCCCGGGTCGTAGGGCGGCGCGCGTGACCTCGTGCATCTCGGCCACCACCTTTCCGGCCTTGCGCATCTTGTCGAGCTCGGAAGCGGATCGCCTCACGCGATTCCCCGAGCGTGCAACGCCTGAGCGATCGCTCGAGTGACGTCATCGGGGCTCAATGAACCGTCCACGCTCTCCAAGAGTCCCCGTGACTCGTAGAACTTGAGCAGGGGCTCGGTATCGCGCTCGTAGGCCTCGAGACGCTTTTGGATCGCTTCTGGTCGATCGTCGGCGCGTTGGATCACGTCTCCGCCGCACACCGAACAGGTCCCCGAGATCGCTTCGACATCGACGTCGCTGTAGATGGCGCCGCACTCTTGACAGACCCGCCGCGACGAGAGGCGCTGGGTCACGAGCTCGACGGGGACGTCGAGGTTGATGCACAGCTTGATGCCGTCGTGACCGAGGATCCGCTCGAGTGCCTCGGCCTGTCCAATGGTGCGCGGAAAGCCGTCGAGGAGCCCTCCGCGCGCCGCATCGGGCTCGAGGAAACGCTGCTCCACCAGCCGGTTGACCAGATCGTCCGAGACGAGACCGCCTGACTCGAGTATCGACGCGACCTCCAGACCCAATGGTGACTTGGCCTTGACCGCCGCACGCAAGATGTCGCCGGTCGAGATGTGCGGAATCTTGTAGGTCTGTGCGAGACGTTTGCTCTGGGTTCCCTTTCCCGCACCCTGCTTTCCCAGAATCACGAGGTTCAAACGTGCCGTCATGGCTACTTCTTCAGGAAACCTTCGTAGTTGCGCATCATGAGTTGCGAGTCGATCTGGCGCATTGTCTCAAGCGCCACGCCAACCGCGATCAAGAGCGTGGTGCCGTAGTACGGGAACCGGTTGATGTTCCACAACGCCATCAACACACTCGGCACCACGGCGACCGACGCCAAGAAGAGAGCACCGACGACGGTGATTCGACTCAACATCTTGGCGAAGTACTTCTCCGTGGGCATGCCCGGACGGATCCCCGGGACGAATCCACCCTGCTGGCGAAGCATTTCAGCCTGCTGGTGCGGTTCGAAGGCGATGTAGACGTAGAAGAAGGTGAAGGCCAGGATCAAGAGGAAGTCCGAGCCGATGTAGAAGAAACTCGTGGGGTGCAGGGAACTGTTCACGAAGTTCTGGAAGCCCGTCCAGGGCACGATATTCGACATCAGCACCGGAATGTAGAGCACCGACGAGGCGAAGATGATGGGGATCACGCCGGACTGGTTCACCTTGAGTGGAATGTACGTGGAGTTCCCGCCCATCTCTTTTCGTCCAACGACCCGACGCGCGAACGTGACCGGGATCCGACGCTGACCGTTGTCCATGAAAACAATGAGCACCAGCAGAGCGATCGAGATCACCAAGATCGTGAAGAACTTTAAGGGGCCGCCTTCCGCCCACACCGCACGTCCGCCCGACGGCAGTCCCGCGACGACGTTGGCGAAGATCAACAGACTCATGCCTTGGCCAATGCCACGCTGCGTGATCAACTCGGCCAGCCACATCACGAAGGCGGTCCCGGCGGTCATGATGAGGACCATGAAGAGGCCGAGCCACAAGCTGAATTTGGGGATCAGGTCGATGTTGAAGCCGAGGAGTGCCTGGTCGTGGCCGTGAAAGGCGTAGATCAGACCCGTCGACTGCAGCAGCGCCAGTCCGATGGTCAGGTACCGAGTGGTCTGGGTGATCTTCTTTTGACCAACTGCACCGGCGTCTCGCCATTCGGTCAATTTCGGGATGACCGTGGTGAGCAACTGGATGACAATCGAACTGGTGATGTAGGGCATGACGCCCAGGCCGAAGACGGCCAGACGGGTCAGCGCTCCGCCCGAGAACAGGTTCAAGAAACCGAGCACGCCACTCGCACCGGCTTTGGCCTGGAGCAGGGTGACCTGAGACCAACTCACACCGGGGATGGGCAGGTTCGCACCGAGCTGATAGAGGCAGATGATCCCGATGGTGAACAGGACCTTGTTGCGGAGGTCCGGTACGCGAAAGATGTTCCCGAGTCGCTTCAGCACGATTGCGCCTTAGCGGTTCTGGTGCTGGTTGCCCGCGGCGGGAGGACGAACAGCGAAGGGCAATGGCAGTTCCGTGACACTTCCGCCGGCGGCCTCGATGGCGGACTTCGCCGATGCTGAGAATCCGTGTGCGGAGACGTTCATCTTGGTGCTGAGCGTGCCGCGTCCCAATACCTTGACGAGGTCCTTCTTGCGCGCGAGACCGTTGGCCACCAACACGTCCGGGGTCACCTCACTCAGCCCAAGGGCGCTCAACGTGTCCAAGTTCACGGGCGTGAACTCGACGCGGAAGGGGTTGGTGAAGCCCTTCAACTTGGGGATGCGCTGGAGCAGCGGCAACTGTCCACCCTCGAATCCCGCAGGGATCTGACGACGGGCCTTCTGACCCTTCGTGCCACGGCCGGCAGTCTTGCCGCCCTTGCCACCGATGCCGCGACCGACGATTTTCTTGCGATGTGTCGACCCCTCGGGTGACTTGAGATCGTGCAACTTCATTAGTTGACCTCTTCTACTTTGATCAGGTGCGGCACTCGGGCGATCATCCCGTGGATCTCGGGACGATCGGGCAGCACGTTGCTCTGGCCGATGCCGCGAAGTCCGAGCGCGCGCAGCGTACCGCGGTGCTTGGGCTTGGTGGCGATGCCCGAACGAATCTGGGTTACCTTCAGTTGGGTCATGACTAGTTCTCCGTTACCTTGAACAGGTCACCATCGCGCTGACGTTCGCGATAGGCACGAAGCGTTCCGCTCGGGATGACGTGATCGGCCGGCTTGTCTCGTGACGCGGCGATCTCCTCGGGACGTCGTAGTTGCTTGAGACCCTCAATGGTGGCGTGCGCCACGTTGATGCCGTTGGACGAACCCAGCGACTTGGCGATGATGTCCTTGACACCGGCCATCTCTAGGATGGCCCGCGCGGCCCCACCGGCGATGACGCCGGTACCCGGAGCCGCCGGCTTCATCAGCACTCGACCAGCACCCGATGCGCCCAGTACCGGATAGACAATGGTGGTGCCGGCGAGCGGAACGTCGAAGAGGTTCTTGCGAGCCTCCTCGATCCCCTTCTGCACGGCCAGACCCGCCTCCTTGGCCTTTCCATAGCCCAGACCGACTCGGCCCTTCCCGTCTCCGATGACCATGAGGGCGGTGAAGGAGAAACGACGTCCACCCTTCACGACCTTCGAAACCCGGTTCACCTTGATGGTGCGCTCTTCAAACTGCTCTAGATCGCTCATTAGAACTCCAGTCCGGCGGCGCGAAGGGTCTCGGCGAAGGCCGCCACCCGGCCGTGATAGTCGAATCCGCCGCGGTCGAAGACGACCATGTCGATGTTTGCCTCTTTAGCGCGCTGCGCCAGCAGTTCGGCGACGGCCTTGGCGCCTTCGACGTTTCCGCCGTTGGTGCTGCGAAGGCCGGCCTCGACCGAGGACGCGGCGACCAGGGTACGGCCGGCCACGTCATCGATGATCTGGGCCGAAATGTGCTTATTGGTGCGGCTCACCGCGACCCGTGGGCGATCCGGCGTGCCCGAGAGGCGACGACGGATGCGTGCGTGACGTCGCTGACGCAGTTCGCGAGTGGTGCGTGCCATTATTTCGCAGCCTTTCCAGCTTTGCGCATAACTCGCTCACCGAGGTAGCGCACGCCCTTGCCCTTGTACGGCTCAGGCTTACGGAGTTTGCGGATCGAAGCGGCCACTTGACCGACGACTTCCTTATTGGGTCCCTTCACGATCACCCGAGTCGGGGTCGGCACTTCGAACGTGACGCCCTCGGGTGCGGTGAACTTGACGGGATGTGAATATCCCAGAGCGAGATCGAGCACGCCCGGCCCCCCGGCGGCGGCGCGGTAGCCGACTCCGAGAATCTCGAGTTCCTTGGTCCACCCGTCGGTGACGCCAGTGACCATGTTGGCCACCAGCGTGCGAGTGAGCCCGTGCAGCGAGCGGTACATCGTCTCGTCACTGACGCGCTCGACGTTGAGCACGTCGCCGTCTTGGCTGAGCGTGATGCCCTCGGGCAGATTTCGGCTCATGGTCGCATTGGGACCCTTCACCGTCACCACGCCATCAGACACGCTCACGCTCACGCTCGAGGGAACCGTGATCGGATTCTTACCAATTCGAGACATCAGCGGGCCTCCTCAACTTCATGGGTGCGGCTACCAGACATAACACAGCACCTCTCCGCCCAACTTCGCCTTTCGAGCCTCGCGGTCGGTCATGAGACCGTGGCTCGTCGAGACCACGGCTACGCCGACGCCACCGAGCACCTTGGGCATCTGGTCGGACTTCTTGTAGATACGCAGACCCGGCTTGGAGACGCGCTTGATCCCGACGATCGTCTTCTTGCGATCTTCGGAGTACTTGAGGCTTATCTCCAGTTGGGAGCCTGGCTTGCCATCGATCTTCGTGACGGTGAAGCCCGATATGAAACCCTCGCGCTCGAGGACTTTCGCCAGGTTCTCCTTCAACTTCGAGCTGGGCATCTTGACGGTGTCGAACATTGCGGCGTTCGCGTTACGGATTCGCGTGAGCATGTCGGCGATGGGATCGGTCATTGTCATGTCGTTCCTCCTACCAGCTCGCCTTGGTCACGCCGGGGATCTCACCGGCGTGCACCATCTGTCGCAGGCAGATCCGACACAACCCGAACTTGCGGTATACCGAACGTGGTCGACCGCAGCGCTCGCAGCGTGTGTAGGCACGCGTCGAGAACTTGGGGGTCTGCTTCTGCTTGATTCGAAGAGCTTTCTTCGCCATGTCTATCGATTCTCCTGCTTGAAGGGGAAGCCGTACGCGCGCAAGAATGCGCGGCCCTGCTCGTCGTTTACGGCGGTGGTGACGATGGTGATGTCGAAACCACGCGGTGCGTCGATCTTGTCGTAGTCGATCTCGGGGAAGATCAGCTGGTCGTTGACACCAAAGGTGTAATTGCCTCGACCATCGAAGGACTTGGCCGACAGACCCCGAAAGTCGCGGATACGCGGAATGGCCAAACTGATCAGTCGATCGAAGAACTCCCAGGCACGGTCACCACGCAAGGTGACCTTGACGCCAATCGGCTGTTCCTCACGGAGCTTGAAACTCGCGATCGACTTCTTCGCTCTCGTCACGACCGGCTTTTGACCGGTGATGAGCTCAAGGTCGCGCTGAGCGCCCTCGAGCAGCGAGGCCTGCTGAGTCGCGCGACCGACTCCGGAGTTGAGGACGATCTTTTCGAGGCGCGGGACCTGCATGATGTTGTCCAGGCCCAGTTCCTCCTTGAGCGCCAAGCGGATCTCCTGGTCGAAACGGACCTTCAGACGAGGACGCGTCGTCGTGCTCATAGCATCTCTCCACACTTGCGACAGACGCGCACCTTGGTGCCGTCTGAATCTTTGTAACCAGCCTTAGCGGGACCCTTGTGACCAGCGCACCAGAGCGCAACGTTCGACACGTGCATGGGCAGCACCTTGTCAATGATGCCTGCCTGCATGGTCGCACCGGTCTGCTTGGTGTGACGCTTAGCGATATTGAGTCCGTCGAGGATCACCTTGTTACTCTGGGGCAGGGCCTCTTCGACCTTGGCGCGCTCACCACGGAACTTGCCCGCGATCACCAGCACGTCGTCGCCCTTACGAATCTTCATTACAGCACCTCCGGCGCCAGCGAGATAATGCGCATGAACTTCTTGTCACGAAGCTCACGTCCGACCGGCCCGAAGATTCGGGTACCGCGCGGCTGCAACTGATCGTTGATCAGCACCGCGGCATTCTCGTCGAACTTGATGTACGAACCGTCGGGACGACGCTTCTCCTTGGCGGTGCGTACGACGACGCAGCGCACCACGTCGCCCTTCTTCACCGCGGCGCCGGGAATGGCGTCCTTGACCGTTGCGATGAAGACGTCACCGATGGAGGCGTATCGACGTCGCGACCCACCGAGGACGCGAATACACAGCACTTCCTTCGCGCCACTGTTGTCGGCGACCTTGAGGCGAGATTCTTGCTGGATCATCGGGCACGCTCCACAATCTCACTCAGGCGCCAGCGCTTGAGCTTCGAAAGGGGACGGGTCTCTTGGACGCGCACCACGTCGCCAACCTTCGCTTCGTTCTTCTCGTCGTGCACGTAGAGCTTCTTCGTGCGCTGAACCGTCTTGCCATAGCGAGGGTGGCTCACACGCTCGTTGACCGCGACCACCAGTGTCGAGTTCATCTTGTCCGAGATCACGATTCCCTCTCGGACCTTGCGCGGGTTCTCACGCTTTAATTCGTTCGTCGAGTCAGTCATGACTACTCACCTTCTTCCGCGGCTTCAGCCGCCACGATCTCACGCTCGCGCAAGAACGTCGAAAGACGCGCGATGTCGCGACGTACCATGCCCAGACGTGCCGAGTTGTCCAACTGGCCCGTCGCCAGTTGGAAACGCAGATTGAACAACTCTCGACGCGCTTCGCTCAGTCGTTCCACCATCTCGTTGTCGCCGAGTATTCGAAGCTCTGCGACGTGTTCTCTGATCTTGGCCATTAGATGGTCACCTCCGGTGTGCCATGCGTACCGGGACGCACGACGAACTTGGCCTTGATTGGCAGCTTCTGGATGGCCCGCTCCATGGCCGCTCGGGCCAACGTCTCGTCAACTCCACCGAGTTCGAACATGATTCGTCCCGGCTTCACGACGGCGACCCAGAACTCAGGATTACCCTTGCCCGAGCCCATGCGGGTCTCAGCGGGCTTTTGGGTCACCGGCTTGTCCGGGAACACTCGAATCCAGACCTTGCCTCCACGCTTGACGTGGCGGGTCATGGCAATTCGTGCGGCTTCGATCTGGCGCGCGGTGATCCATCCCCTCTCGAGGGCTTGGATACCGAAGTCGCCGAAGGTCAACTCGACGCCGCCCTTCGCGTTACCCGTCATGCGGCCGCGCTGCTGCTTTCGGTGCTTGGTCTTGCGAGGCATCAACATGACTACTCGGCGTCCTTTCGAAAGTGCGGGGTGTCGGTGTGATCTTGAGCAGTACGACGCTCAATCTCCTCCTCCACGCTCAACTGCGCTTCCACCTCTGGCGTTGCAGCGAGCAGGTCAACGGGTTGCAGGTCAGCGACGACCTCTTCGACCACAGCGACGGGCTCCGCCTCCACGCGACGGCGTCCACCGCCGGCACGGACGACACCCTTGGCGCTCGAAGCCGCATTGGCGACCGGGACGGCATCGCCGGCGGCCATGGCGGCCTCGCGTACGATCTTCTCGTCGTTGGTCAACTGGTAGGGCAGAATGTCGCCCTTGTAGATCCAGACCTTGACGCCGATACGGCCGGTCGAGGTCCGAGCCTCACGAAACCCGTAGTCGATGTCGGCGCGCAGCGTGTGCAGCGGGACTCGACCCTCGCGATAGGACTCGCGGCGTGACATCTCAGCGCCACCAAGGCGGCCCGAGGCCTGGATCTTGACGCCCATGGCCCCGGCCTTCTGCACGGTCTGGATGCCGCGCTTCATCGCTCGGCGAAAGGCGACGCGACGAAGCAACTGGTCACAGATCCCCTGGGCGATGAGCGCCGCGTCAAGTTCGGGCTGCTTGATCTCCTGGATGTTCAGCGAAATCTTGTTCTTCTGTCCCGTGATCTTCTCGAGGTCCTTCTTCAAACGTTCCGCCTCGGCACCACGGCGTCCAATGACGATGCCCGGTCGAGCGGTGTGGATGTCCACTCGGACCCGGTCTGAATTTCGCTCGATCTCGATACGACTGACCGCGGCACTCTCGAGCTGCTTGGTCAGATAGTCACGAATCTTCCAGTCCTCGATGACGAGGTCCTTGTAGCCGCGCTCCTTGAACCAACGCGACTTCCAGTCCGTCGTGATACCGAGACGGAATCCGTAGGGGTTTACCTTCTGACCCATTACTTCGTCTCCTCAGTGGTGTTCTCTGACACCGTCTCGTCGTCGGTGGAATCTGCGACGACCGATTCATCGGCCTCAGCCACCTCGAGGTCGCTAATCGGCGCCTCGGTCTCCACGGCCTCGATCTCTACGGCCTCGGTGTCCTGGGTCTCGGCCTCAGCCAACGAAGCCTCGATCTCGGCGGCCTCGGCTACCTCGGCCGCGGTCTCACGCTTGTTAAGACTGGCCTGCTGATCAGCTCGACGTCGCGACGAAGCGACTCGACGAGTACGTGAGGCGCTGGCTTGCGCCGAGCGTGCGGCGCGCAGAATCTCGAGACGGTCTTCGTCGAGTCGTGAGACGACCACGGTGATGTGACAGGAGCGCTTGCGGATCTTGCCCGCACGTCCACGAGCACGAGGCGTGAAACGCTTCATCGTGACACCCTCGTCCGCGTACGCGGCCGACACGTACAGTTCCTCGGCCTGCATCCCGTCGTTGTTGACGGCGTTGGCGACCGCCGAGGCGAGGACCTTGCCGATCACGTCGGCGGCCTCTCGGGTGGTTCCTGCGAGAATCTCACGCGCCGTCGTGACGTCCTCACCACGAACCAGGTCCAAGACAACCCTGGCCTTGCTGGCCGACATGTGGTAGCCGCGAAGCGTGGCCCGGGTGCCCGGGCGTTCGTTGGTCTTGGGACCGGTCATCAGCGCTTACCTGTCTTCTCTTGGCCGGCGTGGAACTTGAAGGTCCGCGTCGGGGCGAACTCTCCGAGCTTGTGTCCGACCATCGACTCGTTTACGAACACCGGAACGTGACGACGGCCGTCATGCACGGCGAAGGTGTGCCCAACCATGTCGGGGATCACCGTCGAGCGACGGCTCCAGGTCTTGATGACCTTCTTCTCGTTCGAGGCATTCATCGCGTCCACCTTCTTCAACAGGTGGGCATCGATGAAGGGGCCCTTCTTTAAGCTACGTGACATTGTCTACCTACCTCCGTGAGCCGCGTCCACGGCGGCGACGAATAATGAGAGCGTCCGACGTCTTGGGCAGACGCGTACGACCTTCGGGCTGGCCCCACGGCGACACCGGGTGGCGTCCTCCAGAAGTCTTTCCTTCTCCACCACCGAGCGGGTGGTCGACCGGGTTCATCGCCACACCGCGGGTCTGGGGACGAACACCCTTCCAGCGGTTGCGTCCGGCCTTGCCAATCTTGATGAGTTCGTGCTCGGAGTTGCCGACGATGCCGAGCGTCGCGCGACAGTCAATAGGGACGCGGCGCATCTCGGTCGACGGCAGTCGCAACGTCGCGAATCCTCCGTCCTTGGCGACGAGCTGGACGCTCATACCGGCGCTGCGGGCCATCTTGCCCCCGCCACCGGGTCGAAGTTCGACGTTGTGCACCGTAGAACCCGTAGGGATGAAACGCATGGGCAGTGAGTTACCGGTGCGGATGTCGGCCTTGGGACCCGATTCCACGAAGTCGCCCACCTTCATGCCGTTGGGTGCGAGGATGTAGCGCTTCTCACCGTCGAGGTAGTGCAGCAGCGCGATTCGACACGTACGGTTCGGGTCGTACTCAATCGCGGCCACTTTGGCGGGAATCGCGTCCTTGTTGCGCTTGAAGTCGATGATGCGGTACTGCTGCTTGTGGCCACCACCGCGGTGACGCGAGGTCTTGCGCCCGTAGCTGTTTCGCCCACCGGTCTTGGGCTTGGGCGCCAGCAGCGACTTCTCCGGAGTGGATTTCGTGATCTCGGCGAAGTCCGAGGCCGTCTGAAACCGGCGACCGGGGCTGGTTGGTTTGCGGTGACGCAGTGCCATGTCAGTCCTTAATTCTCGAAGAGGTTGATCGAGTCACCCTGGCGAAGGGTGACGATGGCCCGCTTGGTGCCGGGGCGAGCGCCCACGACACCGGTGCGGCGATTACGGGTGGTCTTACCCTTGCGGTTCAGGGTGTTGACGTTGGTGACCTTCACGTTAAAGGCCCGCTCGACGGCGTTACGGACGTCGATCTTGGTGGCCCGGGGGTCAACCACGAACACGTACGTATGATTCTCCATCAGCCCGTACGTCTTCTCCGAGACGACGGGACGGATGAGCACACTCATGGCGTCACGCATTAGCTGTTCTCCTTCGCAGTGGGCAGGGTGGCGTCGGTGAAGAGCACCCAATCCGAGTCGAGCACGTCATAGGCGTTGATCTCGCCGGCGTCGATGGTCTTGACATTGCCCAGGTTGCGAAACGACTGGTAGGCGACCTGGTCGCTCGCCTCGATCACGACGAGGATTTTGCCCTCAAGTCCCAGCGCGCCCAGCGAGGAGAGTGCTTCCTTGGTCCGTGG
>JABEUR010000048.1 GCA_013044405.1 Acidimicrobiaceae bacterium
ACTTTGGACTCCAGCGAGCACGCCTAACGTATTGGTTCCCCACTGAGCGACTCCCAGCCAGTCAGCGGCGGCTTGGATTCGATCACCCGAGATGCTCACCGGACTGACGTCGCCGTACTGCACCAAATAACTGGCGAGCGCAAATCGGTACTGCGTGGCTGAGGCGGTTAGCCACGCGTCGTCGTATGGCCAGCCCCCAACGTTGGGAGGGTCGAATGGCAGCTGACCCATATCGCTGAGGTAACTGATGATCATCGTAGGAGAGGCCAACTTCGAAGGCTGGAGCGCCAGCGCTCGACAGGCGGAGACCAGCCATTCAACTGGCGACTTCACTTGGGAGTACGAGGGATCAAGTATTCCTGGATCGGTAGCAATCGTTTGAACCAGCGCACCGATGTCGCGATTGGCAAAGTCCGACGCCAGGTACCCGGGAGCTGGACTCGACGTGGTGACGAAGCGAAACCACATTCGCTGCGCTACGAATGCGCCATCAATCTCGAGTGACGTGACGTAGTCGCTCAGCGTCGTGGCATCGAACGATCCAGTCGTGCCCAGAAGCGAAAGCGTAGAAAAATCGTGAAGTTTCGAATCGAACGTGACGGTGCCGTTCGAACGCACGACTCGATAACCGGTGAACGCCTGCGCAGCGGCTTGGACGTCGCTTTGGGTGTAGTTGCCGACGCCCAGGGTGAAGAGCTCCATGAATTCGCGCGCGAGGTTTTCGTTCGGGGCCCTGTCCACGTTCAACTCTCCGTCGAGCCAGACAATCAGAGCACCATCGAGGACCATGGCTCGCGACATGTCTGCGAAATTGCCCAGCGCGTATGAGCGCATCGTGTCGTTTTGCATCTTCATCGGAAGCGGGTACCGCACTTTGCTGATGGCGGTGGCCCAGTGACCATGCCAGAACCACGTCATGCGCTCGACGATCGGGAAATCCGCCAGGACCATCCGATCCAGCCACCAAAGGACAGTCTGGATGAATTGCTGGCTCATCGCGCGGTTGAACGCATTGCGAGTGGCGCTGCCCGCAGCAGGGAATGGCCCGAGGTCAGCCAGCGTCGGCTCCTCGATACTCACGAGTCCGGGGTCCAAAGCAGGCGTGCTCAGCACATTGGTCGTTGCCTGATCAACGCCGGAGTCCAACAACTCGAGAAACTGCCCCGGCTTGGGCCCAAAATTGAAACGATGGACCAATCGCGAGACGACCAGACGATCTTGGGCACTCACCATGGTGCGAGAATATGAAAGGTTCTTGAGAAAGTTCCGTCAGGAAACTGGGAATCAACTGTGAATCCACGCGCAAAGGCGCCATTGACTAGAGGCAATCGGCGAGTTGGAACAGGAACTGCTGGAGCATCTGGATATATTCGAGCAGCTCCGCATCGCACGTCGCGAGTCTCTGCTCGTCCAAAATTCCCTGGGCCTGAGCGGTCGAACGCAGCGCGACCTGTAAGGTCGTCAACCACGACCACGCCTCTACCTCATTGAGGAAGTCCTCGTCCACGGTCAAACTCGCCAGTTCGGCGTTCGTGGAGGTCTCGTTCTGGCGATTCAACATTGAAACCGGATTGTCGTGATCGAGGCTCGGGTCGATCGGTGCCGTCAGCGAGGCGTGCCAATCGTGATTCGGATCGTGCTCGGCGGCGACGACGTTGCGAAACGAATCTCGGACCACAGATCGACCAAGTTCGTTCAAGCGCACCTCAATGCGCCCATCGCGACGACGTACGAAGAGCTTGGCCATCACTCACTGGTCCTGTTCAATAGTGCTCTGCAGGCCCGAAACCTGGAGCTTTACGCAGTACGATTCGGCGCGTTCCTTGGCTCCTGACCACACCAACGCCCGACCCTCATGGTGGACGCGCAACATCAATTGCGTGCACTTGTTGTTTGAATAGCCAAAGATTCTACGAAAGATGACCACCACGACCTTCATGGGGGTTACCGGGTCGTCCCAGACAATGACGTTCCACGACTTGGCGGTCTTCACCGACTCTGCGGTCTCGATCTGCGCATCTGTAGAGGTCGTCCTCATTGGTTTTACCGAAGCCACGTCACCAGTGTCGCAGACCGGCGCTGCGAAAGAAAGTGCTGACCCTATCCTGTAGAGGGGGGACGTCGTGGCCAAGGAGGATGTGGTGCCAACCGAGTCGGACCGCCGAGCCCAAAACCCGCTTCGCCAACGTGTCAGCGCGAGCATCCGACATGCCGTGGGTCTCACCCAAGAGCCGCCTCCACGGTGTGATGACCCAGACGAGTCGTACTTTGCGCTCGACAGCGTTGCGAGGGTCGTCCACGGCGATCTGGCCTCGATGCTCATCGGAGGTCTTGGATCACTCTTCTTCCAAATGCTCCATCCTCACGCAATGGCGGGGGTTGCTCAGCACTCTCGCTATCAGCGAGATCCCCTCGGCCGCTTGCTGCAGACGGCGAACTTTATCGGTGACACGACCTACGGCTCCAGAGCCCGCGCGTACCACGCCATCGAGAAGGTACTCGCCGTTCACGAAGGCGTTCGAGGCGTCGCCGACGACGGCATCGCGTACCGCGCGAACGACCCGCACCTGCTCGCCTGGGTGCACGCGGCTGAGATTTCCATGTTCTTGCGGGCGTACCAGCGCTTCGGTCGCTACACCATCACCGGCGACGAAGCCGACCAGTACGTCGCCGAGATGGCGACGTTGGCCCGAGATATGGGAGTGGTCGATCCTCCAACCAATGTCGCGCAGCTCGAATTCACGATTCTTCACTTCGCGCCCGAACTGCGCCTCAGTGATGATGGAGCGATCGCCCGAGACTTCGTGGCTCGCGGAGTGGTCAGCGGGAGACTCCAACGTCTCGCCTACTGGCTGCTCGTGCAGAGTTCGTTCGATCTCATGGCCGATCGTTATCGCCAGATTCTCGGGGTTCCACGGCGTCGTTGGAGAGACCGCTTCATCATCATGCCCGCGGCGTGGCTGCTCTGTCGGGTCTTGAGAGTGTTCGTACCGCCGCCACCAAGGTTCAATGGGCGAGGGTGAGCCCACCATCGACGACGACGACCTGTCCGGTCATGTATGAGGTTGCCGCAAGTGCGACGATGACATCGGCGATGTCTTCAGGAGTACCCGTGCGACGTAGTGGCGCAACCTTTTGAACAAAGGCTCGATTGGCGCTCCATGACTCGGTCCACGGTGTATCAATCAACCCCGGGGCGACCGCGTTGACTCGTACCTCAGGGCCGACCACCCTGGCGAGGAGGGCCGTCATGTGGTTTAGAGCAGCTTTGGACGCGGCGTAGGGGATCGACGATCCTTCAGGACGCAGTCCCGCGATCGAGGTGACGTTCACGATGCAACCGTGGCTCCCTCGAAGGGCATTCATTGCCGCAACGCTCAGCGCCCACGTGCCAAAGACATTGAGTTCGAAGATCTCGCGCCACACGTCGATGCTGGCCCCGGCCAGGTCGCCGTGCGCGATATTGCGGGTCCTACCGGCGTTGTTGACGAGCACATCGAGTCGACCGTAGTGAGCGAGTACATCTTCGATCAGTCGTTCACACTCTCCCTCTTGGGAGATGTCGGCACGTACATAGCGTGAACCAGGCACCGACGCTGCCAGACGTTCCCCTTCGTCGACGCTGTTTGACGAGTTGAAGACGACGACGTCTCCGCCCGCTGCAAACCTCAGAGCGGCGGCCTCGCCAATTCCACTAGTCGAACCCGTTACCAACACCACTCGCCCCGCCATGACTACCTCCGTCGCATTCGCCACGAACCGGCCCAATGCTGACCCGGTTCTAGAACCACCACATCCTTACCGCTACGTAGAGCATCGGGCGGACACGACATCGGCTCAACCGCGACCGAAGTTCGCCGTCGACCTCGTTCGAGGTGATCACCGGTGTAGACCTGAATATAGGGAAAATTCCGATCGACGCTCAGTTCTACTTCACCTCCGGCGCGGTCCACGAGCACCACCGTCGCAATTCCGGAGTCATCTCGAACGAGTTCGGTGAACGTCACGTCGAGTTCGTGGCCACTGATGGACTTGCGAATGGAGAAGTCGAGATCCTTGCCGTTGACGGGAAGGATCTCACCAGTCGGTAGCAGCCGTTCATTGACCGCGACGAAAGCTCGGGCCGGAACTTCAAGCTCAGCCCCTTCAATGGTCGGTGACGTGACCGCCAGGTAGGGATGGAATCCCACACCGAAGGGAATCGGGACGGTGTCGCGATTGGTGACCGTCGTGGTTACGGTGAGACCTAGTTTTCCAAGGTGATAGGCCACGCTGACTTCGCTCATGAACGGATACTCGGGACTGGGATGCAAGAGCAGCGATAGTGAACAACGATTCTGATTCACCGAATCGATTCGAAAGGGACGCCAGCGCACCAGGCCATGGATCGATGTGGCGAATGTAGCATCGTCCACGGAAGGTCTCGCGGTACGATCCGAAAACGACCAAGGTCCGTCACCAATGCGGTTGGGCCACGGGAACAGGAGCTGACCTCGGGCCCCTCCAGGAACTTCCTCAGCGGAGAAACCTTCGATAACGGCGACGCCGCCTTTGACGAAGGTACGCAGTGTCGCTCCGACCTCGGTGACGACGGCGCGTTCATCTCCATGGGCAATAGCAATCTGTTCTCCGGAGGGGAGCATCAGCCGGTTTCCTTCCATTCACTGCCTTGTAACTTACGACAGTTAACGTACATGCCATGCGAATACTGATTACAAACGACGATGGTATCTTTGCCCCGGGAATCAAGGTCCTGGCCCAGAACGTGGCCCGATGGATCGACCGTTGTCCAGCGGGGGAAGTTCGCGAGGCGATCGTGGTGGCCCCGCACACCAATCATTCGGGAATGTCATCGGCGGTGGGCGACGTCTTCGATCACCCTACGGTCAAATACCGCAGACACACTATCGTCGGCGCCGAGCAGATACCGACCTTCGCCCTTGAGGCTCCGCCCGCACTCTGCGCCATCGTCGGAGCCGTCGGTGGTTTCGACTTCACGCCAGACCTGATCCTTTCTGGAATCAACGCGGGGGCCAACGTGGGGCGAAGTGTGCTCCACTCGGGTACGGTCGGGGCAATTCTCACTGGCGCCCAGCTCGGTCTTTCGGGTCTGGCGGTGTCGGTCCAGTGGGGCGATGACGTCCATTACGACACCGCCGGTGCGGTCGCGGTTGAAGTGATCGAGGGGTTCGCCAATGCTCCCTCGCGCACGTTGTTGAACCTCAACGTACCCAATCTTCCGGCGAACCAACTCCTCGGTGTGCGACGTGGACGGATCTCGACGGCGGGCGTGGTCAAATCCGCTGGTCGTCTGGCGGGCGGCGCACCCTTGGGGAACGAAGGCGAGCTACCGCTTCGCGTGGGGGCCGCCAGTCCAGAGCTTGGCGACGTCAGTGACGAAGACGCCGACGAGGACGGGGCTCTGCTCGCCGCCGGCTACGCCTCACTCACTGCGCTGAAGGGGCCCCAAGAAGACACCGATCCGGCATTGGACGAGTTCATGCACTCGGCTCTTTCGCTGATCGCCCGCCACCTCGACACGCTGCGCTAGTCCTCGAGAGGACGACGACGCTGCTGTTTGACACGCCCTCGCGCTTTCTTCTCGTCAACTCGGCGAACCTTTGAACCCTTGGTCGGTCTCGTAGCTCGTCGAGGTGTCGGGCGCTCGATCGCGAGAGCGATCTTCGCCGCCAACTGTTCCAGCGCCGCCTCGCGATTCTGACCTTGCGAGCGGAAGCGACCAGCACTCGAACGAACCACCGGACCGATCGAATCAGTGAGCATCGCCGCCTCATGGGGCGTCAGCGACGTCAGATTGTCCACACGAACTGAAGCGATGACTCGAGTGAGCGATCGATTGGCGTGCTGACCTCCCGGGCCACCTGAGGTCGTGACCCTGAGCACCACCTGCTCAACGGGAATATCCACCCGAGCGTTGATGTGCAGAGACCCGTCACGATTGACACCCGGGCCATCAGCCATGACCTAGTGCGATCCCGGAAATCTGACCATGGCGATCTGGCTTGACGAAGCTACCAATTCTCCGCGCTCATCGAACAACACGCAGCGTTCATCGACGAGCCCATCGGCGACCACGACACACCACTGACGTGCGCGGAGCCACTCACTCGTCGGTATCCTGCGCACGTACGAGGTGAGTTGAAGAGTTGGAACCCACCCTGACGAACCGAGCGAGAATGTCGCTGGAGGCATGGCGTCAGAGGCAAAGAGCAAACTCCAAGCACTCCACGGTGCATCGCCGTCGTCAAGTCGCAGCCAACCACGGACGTCGCCGCTGCCCGACAACTCTCCGGTCCACCACCCCGTTGATTGCGGATCGAGTCGGAGATCGAGGACCTTCATGATATTCACGTCGTCACCGCCCGTCGATCGACGACATACCTCGAGCGGAGCCACCTCGGGAATCTCGAAGTCGCTGAAGCGAATCGGTGAATCGTCACGCAGCGTTCCGACGGTGACCAAGGACTCGGTCATCACCTGGTCGTTCTGGATCAGTGTGGCGTGGACGAACGAGACGCCGCGTCCGATTCGGCGCACATCGGTACGAACCTCGGCCGCGCCGGCAACCGGGGCACCGATGTAGTTCGTGCTGATCGAAGTCGCGTGGACGTGCTTGGATCCTTCGGCGCTTGCCGCCGCCAGTGCGCCGTTGGCCATGAGACATTGCAAGTAGCCGCCATTGGGGATACCGGAGGCAACCGTGAAGTACCCAGAGATCTGTACGCCATATCGACCGGGGGCCAGCGGATCCACTGCAGCTGCCTCACGCAAGGCACGCGCGCCCAAGGTCTCATTCACCATCCAACCTTAATTGGCATCCGCCACCAACCATTAGATTGGTAGGCGAGGAAGAGGTTTCACATGTCCACAGTCCCCCATTTCATCAACGGCGAACGCGTAGAGGGCGAGGGTGAACTTCCCGTCTTCAACCCGGCCACCGGTGAGGTCGTGGCGAAAGTCCCAGTGCCGTCGCCGGCGATGGTTTCCGACGTGGTCGAGATGGCGATCGAGGCATCGACGCGCTGGCGCAGCTCGACACTGTCGAGTCGCACCAACATCCTGTTCGCGTTTCGTCATCTCCTGGTCGAACACAGTGACGAACTCGCTCGGATCATTACGCGAGAGCACGGCAAGACCCACGCGGACGCAAAAGGAGAAGTGGCGCGCGGGATCGAGAATGTCGAGTACGCCTGCGGGCTGACCGAACATCTCAAAGGAGGCTTCTCCTCCCAGGTCGCCGATGGCGTGGACGTGCATTCAGTGCGAGAGCCGGTTGGCGTGGTCGCCGCGATCACGCCATTCAACTTCCCGATCATGGTGCCGCTTTGGATGACGGCCAATGCTTTGGCGAGCGGCAACGTCGTGATCTTGAAGCCCTCTGAGCGCGACCCTTCGGTTTCTCTCAGGGTCGCGGAGCTGTTGAGCGAGGCGGGTCTGCCCGCCGGAGTCTTCAATGTTCTGCACGGTAACTCGGCAACGGTCAAATTGTTACTCGAGCACCCTGGGATCGACGCGGTGAGTTTTGTCGGCTCTACACCCGTCGCCCGATTCATCTACGAGACCGGTACGAGGAACGGAAAGCGAGTCCAAGCCCTCGGAGGTGCGAAGAACCATATGGTCGTGCTTCCCGACGCGGACCTCGATATCGCCGCCGACGCAGCGATCAATGCCGGATATGGTTCAGCCGGTGAGCGGTGCATGGCCATCAGCGTGCTGGTGGCGGTGGGAGGCGTAGCCGACCCTCTCATCGAAAAGATCACCGAGCGTCTCGATCGACTGAACGTCGGCGCCGGCGACGATCCGAGCAGCGATTTCGGACCGGTGATTACTCGAGAACACCGTGACCGAATCATTGACTACGTCGCCACGGCCACTGACGACGACATCACGGTGGTGCGTGACGGTACGGGGCTGGCCGAGCGACCCGGTTTCTTCGTCGGACCCTGCCTGCTCGACGGTGTACGACCCGGAACTCGCGCATACGACGATGAGATATTCGGTCCCGTTTTGGGAGTGGCCCGGGTCCGCGATTACGCCGAGGCCGTGGGCTTGGTGAATTCGAATCCGTATGGCAATGGGGTGGCGATTTTCACTCGCGACGGACACGCCGCGCGTGCCTTCTCTCGCGACGTCCACGTGGGCATGATCGGGGTCAATGTTCCAATTCCCGTCCCCATCGCTACCTATTCGTTCGGGGGATGGAAGAACTCACTGTTCGGTCACTCGCATATCTATGGACCGGAGGGTTTTGCCTTCTACACCAGGGCCAAAGTCATTACCACCCGGTGGCCACAACCATCGGAGTCCCAGATCGATCTCGGATTCCCCACGACTCGCTGAGCGCCGTGCGCGCGATCAAAGCAACCTTCGCGCTCAGAGTTCGGGCAGTGGTCATCCATTGAGCTACGCCACCTGGTTCGAACCGAACGGGTAACGTCACTAAGAACCAGACAAGGAATTGCGTGACCAGATGAGCAAACAGCACACCAGCGTTCGTTCCTACGGCGTTCTCATCGATGGGGGACGCGTGGCACTCGTACGATCGTCCAACCCTCGACACACACCGTCGCTCTGGTGGCTGCCGGGCGGAGGTATCGATTTCGGTGAGGCCCCTGAAGACACACTCGTACGCGAGTTCCGAGAAGAGACTGGATTGGAAGTCCGATCGCCAGTTCTTCTAGGCGTGACGAGTGATGTTCGCCGACGCGACAATGGCGATCGGATTCATACGGTACGCATATTGTTCACCGTGACGCTCGCTGGCGGAGAACTTCGTCACGAGATACACGGGACGACTGATCACGCCGCTTGGTTCGACATAGACGATCTGGACACTCTCAACGTTGCGGACTACGCACGCGCCGCGATCGACTCCGCTCAAGGAAAATAGGTCCGAGGCATCTCGCGCTTCAAGAACTTTCCCGCTGCGTTACGGGGTAACGGTTCGCGCGTGAAGGCCACTTTCGTGGGGATCATGAAGCTCGCCAATTTCGGCGCGAGGAAACTGTGAAGTTGTTCAACGTCTAGGTCTGCGTCGGGCCGCAGCATCACCACGCAGGCAACTTCCTCGCCCAGGCGCTCATGGGCTAGACCGAAGACTGCCGCCTCGTACACAGCCGGATGCTCATAGATGACCGCTTCGACTTCCGCGGAGTACACGTTCTCACCAGCGCGGATGATCATGTCCTTCGCCCGGTCCTCGATGTAGAGGAAACCCTCCTCATCGATCCGACCGAGATCACCGGTTCGAAGCCATCCATCCACAATCGCCTCTGCCGTCGCTTCAGGCTTGTTCCAATAGCCACGGATCATCGTCGGAGACTTGAGCCAAATCTCGCCACTCTGTTGTGGTCCGAGGGTGCGGAGCTGCTCATCGCGGATCTCGACGTCCATCACGATAGTGGGCACTCGGCCCGTTGAGGCCGGGTGCGAAACGTAGTCGTCACCGTAGTTGCCCGGACCATAGGCGTTGGTCTCAGTCATCCCATAGCCCAACGACGGTCGACCTTTAGCGAACGAGCCTTCCACTCTCGCGACCAACTTTGGCGGAGCCGGAGCTCCGCCCCCGCCGACTGCGGTCAACGACGACGTGTTGTACTTCTCGAAATTTGGGTTCTCAAGCAGATCCCACGACTGTGTTGGAACACCGACGAAGTTGGTGACTTGATGACGTTCGATTAGTTGGAGTGCCCTTTCTGGCTCCCACCGATACATCATCACGAGCTTGAAGTGCCAGGCAAAGCACGACATCATGACCGGTATGCAACCAGTGACGTGGAACAACGGCACGATCAGGATGAAACATGGTGCCAGTCCTCCGCCCAATTCGTCGGCCCCGCGCCGAGCACCCTGAATCGACGCTCCCGATGAGAAGGCCATGATCGACTGACACACGCCTCGGTGCGTGGAAACGGCCCCTTTGGGAAATCCCGTGGTTCCCGAGGTGTAGAGGATGGTCGCATCGGCATCAGGGGCAATGTCGACGTCGGGCATCCGATCCCCTCGCTGGACCACATCGTTCCACCGCTCGACCCCGGGTGCCAGGGGCTCCAACTCATCGAGGCGAACACCCAACATTGCCGCGCCGGCCCGACTGCAGGGTCCGCTCGATCGCGCAATTCGCTCACTGTCGCCGATGAGCAACTTCAGACCAGAGTCACCAATCGCATACTCCAGCTCCTCTTCGGTCCACCAAGCGTTCAGCGAGACCGAGACGGCGCCGATCGAGAGGATCGCCGCGAAGGAGATGACCCACTCCGGATAGTTACGCATGGCGATGCCTACGCGATCGCCGGGCTCCACCTGATAGTGATCGACCAGTGCGCTCGCCAGGGCGTCGACCTCATCCATGACCTCGACGAAGGACCACTCCTCGTCCTCGAAGACCATGAATGTTGCGTCAACCCCACGGGCCATATCGAAGAACTGGCGAAGGTTGGCCGGCGCATTTTTGAAGACGCGATTAGAGATACCTTGATTCTCAACTTCGATGACTTCGAATGGCTGACCCGCTGACGAGACCAGCGCGACCGCCTCCTGATAACTCAACGCCACGTAATCCCCTTTGCCGTTGACAAATACTATTCATGCGTCAGCACCCGTCTCATTCATTGCCCGAAGTATCGTAGGTGTTGACTGGCAATCATCGATTAAGCAGGCAGCAGTTGTTGCGAGTATCCGTGCACGTTCATCCAAACTCCAAGACCACGGGCGTGGGCGGAACCCATGGCGCAAGTCTCGTCATCCGTGTGCGCTCTCGCGCGATCGATGGCGCAGCGACCGCTGAGATGCTCAAGTTGGCAGCCCAGGCCTTCGATGTAGCGCCGAGCGCGGTGTCACTAGTACGCGGCTCTCGATCGCGCGAGAAGCTGGTCGACATCGAAGGACCATCGGCGAATCTGTACGATCGCTTGAATGAACTTCTCGCTCAAACCAAGGTCCGTCCCTAGCGGCGATATGTTGAAGGAGTAGGCCTGTTGGTTGGAAAGGACGATCATGTTCGCCTCTGGATACCCGATGTTCGGAGTGTTCGTGTCCACGCTGTACTTCATGATCCTCATCTTTTGGATCATCCTCGTGTTTCATGTCTTCCAGGACATCTTTCGAAGTCACGACCTCATCGGTGGTGCCAAAGCCCTCTGGGTGGTTTTCATACTGGTTTTACCCCTAATTGGCTGTCTGATCTACCTGGTCGCCAGAGGCGGCTCGATGCACGAACGTCAGATGCAGGTTGTCAAAGCACAACAAAAAGCGTTCGAAGACTACATCCGTCAGGTGGCCAACACCAAGGAGTGAGCAAACTCCAAACCATATGGCACCCCCGAACGAACTACGAAATCGCCGGAGTGGCTCCTGCGGCTTTTTGCGCCATGCGGTCCACCGTCACCGACATCTTGGCGATGAAGTCACTGAGCTCTTGGCGGGCTCGTTCGGCATCGGCGCTGAGTCCGGCCAAATGATCAACGTCCCACAAATTGAGCACGGGGTCAAGCACATCTCGCAGGAACTGGCCAAGTCCATAGATTCCCTCGCGAGCGATTCGAACAGCATGGCGCGTGAAACTCGGAATCCCGGTTCCAGGCATGGCGAAGGAACGGACTTGTTTCGCAGCGGCGATCATCATGGTTGAGGGATCTATGGCGAAAGCGGCCATGGCGAGATCTCGGTAGAAGAGATAGTGTTTCGTTTCGTCGCCCGCGATGAGCGCGAGAACGTTGCGACCCATCTTGTCGTCCTTGGGCAATTTGGCCCCGGTATTGCGGTGAG
This sequence comes from Acidimicrobiaceae bacterium, assembly GCA_013044405.1. GTDB lineage: Bacteria > Actinomycetota > Acidimicrobiia > Acidimicrobiales > RAAP-2 > RAAP-2. Next base: position 11,788 of record JABEUR010000048.1, read on the forward strand.
CGATCTGAGTAGCCCGCTCTTGGAACGATACGTACGTGATCAACTCCGCCAGTGACCCGGGACTCGGCACTTCGCCCTTGTGCATCTGTACACGTCGTCCTTCCTCGAGCAAGGTGGGATCGATGCAGCGACTGATGTGGACCCAGTCACGCATAACCATCGAATGGCGATTCTCTTCCATCGTCCACTGATGGTTCCAGTCAAGAATCGGATGGTCCTTTGGAGCGTGCATCAGCAAGGTATTCGTGTAATAGGGCAGATTGTCTTCGGTCAGCAGATTGACGTAGATCGAACTTCGAACACCGTCGGCCAACGGGTAGTCATCCGCAGTCCACGGGCGGTCGGCAAAGTTCTGGCCCCTGCCCCAGTCGATCTGCTCATGGGGGAACCAGAGGCGTGGCGCTTCTAGGTGGCGGTTGTACAACCGCTCAACGTCAGGCGCAATCTCACTCAAGAGATCGGTCGGACTTTTAGGGAGAAGCTTGTTCGCCATGCACTACCTTTCACCTACCGATTGATAGGCCATACTCCAGCGTAACGCTCAAGGGCCCACTCACTTCATACTTCTTGTGATTCACCGCACAAGGCATTTAGTAACCTGTCGCACTCATGAGAGTCATCGAGTCGCTGGTCCCACCAGACTTTCGCAGCGCACTCAACGGTCCGCTGCGTAGGTTCTTCACGTGCACGTTCCTTGCGTGCATCGGCAACGGGCTGACCTTGTCGCTCTTCATTGTCTATCTGCACAACGTTCGAGGATTCTCGATTGACTACGCCACGATCCTCCTCGCCGTTTCGGCGCTGTGCGGGCTGGCCAGCAGCCCACTTTGGGGAACGATGACCGACCGATACGGACCATTGAAGGTCGCCATGGTCGTCTACGTGACGCAAGCCGTTTCCTTGGTCGTGTGGGGCGTCTCGCGCTCCAAGAGCGAGATCACCGTTGCCGCTTTGTTACTGGCGGTATTCGGTGGAGCTGGTTGGGGTCCTTCGAGCACGATGCTCAGTCGACTCGTGAAAGACGAGCACCGCCAGCGGGCCTTCGGATTCAACTTCATGCTGGTAAACCTAGGCATCGGATTCGGAGGACTCATCTCGGCCACGATCGTGGACCTTCACCGACCTTCCACGTTCACGGTTCTCTACATCTTCAACGCCGGCGTGACCGTGGTCGCGGGTATCTACTTCCTCTCGCTGCGCGCCTACGGTGGTCCGATCAATGATCACCGGGACGATCCGGTCAAGAGTGCCGAAGGTTGGCGCGAAGTCCTCTCCGACCGGCGACTCGTCCGCTACGTGGTGGCCGCCATCGTCATGATGATCGGCGGCTACGGGTCCCAAGAGGCCGGTTTCAGCCTGTTCGTGGTCAACAATCTGCACCTTCCGGTGCACGTCATCGGGATCATCTTCTTCTTCAACACGACAACGATCGTTCTCGCTCAACTCTGGGTCCTCAACCGGATCGAGGGCCATAGTCGAACCAGGGTCATGGCGGCGGTCGGAGGATTCTGGTTCTTATTCTGGGTAATCCTCGACGTCGCGCTCGCCCTGCCAGCATTCTTGAGCGTGGTCTCGCTGTGCATCGGTATGGTCATCTTCGCGATCGGTGAGACGATGCTGCAGCCAGTCGGCCCGGCAATTGTCAACCAGATCGCGCCCGAGCACCTGCGGGGTCGCTACAACGCTGCGGCGGGACTTTCTTGGGGAATCTCAGCAACCATCGCCCCAGCGATCACCGCGCTGTATTTCAACAACCACCTGGGTGCCTGGTGGCCATTAGGAACTGGAGCCACCGCATTGCTGGGTGGGACTTTGATGCTCGGACTGCGATCCCATTTAAGCGACGCAGAAGACGGTCTTGTACCGGCGATTCCACTCGACGAATCCGACTGAACCCCTCGAACACACCCCAGGTGCCCCCGTCGTCAACTCAACGGCGATGAGAGTCGCTTGAGGTCTCGCGCAATCAACAGGCGCTGCTCTGGACCCATGGTGTAGGGCGCGTAGATACTGAACCGGTCGATCACGTTACCGAAACGCTCGAGAACTCGAGGTGCCACCTCGCCCAGGGGCGCCTCGATGGAGAAGGTGTTCAAGATCTCATCGTCGATCAAATCACCCATCTCGTCCCAGGACCCGGTGCGCGAGAGCGAATTCAGGTGGCTTTGCAGGTCTTGCCACCCATGCAGTTGCAAAACGCCCCGATAGGCCGGCGTTGAACCGTAGAACGCGATCTGGGAACGAACCCGACGTATTGCGACAACTCGCTCCTCGTCGCTATCGCCCGTAGCGATCAAACCCGACAACGAGATCTGAACCTCGTCTCGACTACGACCCGATGCGGCGAGCCCGCGCTCGAACGCCGGCAGGGTTACCTCTCGAAGGTACCGTTCGGTGGTGAATGGATGGACGAGGAGGCCATCGGCAACCTCGCCAGCGACTTCGGTCATTCGTTCGCCGACTGCGGCGAGGAGAATCTTTGGGGGACCAAAGGGATTAGGGCCCGGATTGAAGAAGGGGCTCATCAAGGTGTGTCGGTAGAACTCTCCGCGAAAGTTGAGTTCGGTTCCTTCGTTCCAGCAACTCCAGATCGCTCGCATCGCGAGGATGTACTCTCGCATCCGCGCTGCCGGATGCGACCAGGGCATGGAATAACGCTTCTCGATGTGGGGCTTGATTTGAGACCCGAGGCCGAGTAGCAATCGGCCCCGCGAGAGCAACTGCACGTCATTGGCCATGGTCGCCGTGATCATTGGGCTGCGCGCAAAAGCGACCGTGATTCCAGTTCCCAACTCCAGACTGGTCGTCGCGGCGGCGGCCCCGGCCAAGATCAACAGCGGATCATGTCCGACCTCGGCGGCCCACGCTCCGTCATAGCCGTCGGCCTCGACCTGGCGGGCCACTGCACCAAGGTCATTCGGGTCGAAGGGGATATCTCCATCGATGAACATGAAGTCAAGTTACACCTGGTGCGAGAGACTCATTCACCTCGATTGGCTCAGTCGCTGCTCCCTGGACCCGCCATACCTTGACACGACCGATGAACTCCTCGAGGTCGACCAGGTTGCAGGATTGGTGGTCCTGAGGAGTCGGTCGCTGGGCCCTGGATGACGACGGTGCCTTCGCGCCCGGTGCTCTCGTGCACGGGTGCGAGACGTTCTTCGTCCGGTGCAACGCCCGGTGAATCCTTCACCGGCACTTCATGAATGTACATCGACGAGACTGGCCCGCAGATCGACCTACTTCGTATCGGTCTCGTGCGATAGACGCGGCGCGACCAGCACGTCTCTGGCCAAGACCTCGAGACGAACGTGGGTGCCGAACTCCATCTCGGTCGCCAGGTCGCTACGAACATCAACCAAGATCGGAATCTCGCCCACTTGGATCGTCAGGCGAGTAGTAGCTCCAAGAAAGTTCTTGCCGGTAACGAAGCCTCGACCATTGGAGTCGACCTGGACCGACATCTCTTCGGGCCGCAACAACGCGTCGATGGGACCGGCGTATGAAGCATTGTTCCCCGACCGAATGGGTACGTGCTGACCGAAGAGCTCGACGGTGTCACTCGAGCTCTCGACTGCCACGCGGCTGGAAATGCCGACGAATTGTGCAACGAACGCAGTGGCGGGCCTGGCGTAGAGTTCGCCCGGTGAAGCAGTCTGTTCGATTCTCCCTTTTGACATGACGCAAACCCGATCGGCCATTGAAAGCGCCTCTTCTTGGTCGTGGGTCACGAAGACCGTCGTAATGGCCAGGCGCTTTTGCAAGAAGCGGATCTGATCTCGAAGTTCTGCACGAACCTTCGCGTCGAGTGCGGACAGCGGCTCATCCAAGAGCAGTACTCGAGGTTCGATGGCAAGTGCTCGAGCCAGCGCGACGCGCTGTTGCTGACCACCGGACATCTGGTGGGGGAACTTGACTGCCTGATCACTCAGTCCCACGAGGTCCAACAACTCAGCCGCCTTGCGCCTTCGCTCCGCGGAACTCTGTTTGCGCATTCGAAGTCCGAAAGCGACATTGTTGATCGCGTTCATATTTGGAAAAAGCGAATAACTCTGAAACACCATGCCCATGTCACGTTTCTGAGCACTGACGTTGGAGAGGTCCTTGCCGTCTACGATGACCTGTCCACTGTCGGGCATCTCGAAGCCGGCGAGGACTCGCAGAGCGGTGGTCTTGCCACACCCCGAAGGTCCGAGCAGGGCTATGAACTCCCCCGGTTCGATGGCGAGGTCGAAACCGTCCAGTGCTCGGACTGATCCGTATGATCGCACCAAACGCTGTAGTCGCACCGATGCGCCAGTCAGCGTCGGTTGACTCGTCGAGGAGATCGTCATTTTCTCTCTTTCATCCTGGTCACAATCTTCCCGTGCGCCGGCGCGAGCGCCGTGATCCGGAACGGTCGAGCGACACGACCAACGTAATTATGAGCCAAGTACCGACGAGTCCGAGCATCGCCGCGGCGACTTGCACGTGACCGTCGGATGCCGTCTGGAACTGTACGATCCACACCGGGATCGTGTTCCACAAGTCGAGGTTGGCCATCGTGTACTCGCCCAGCACCAACGCCAGGGTGAGCATCATCGCCGACAACAGTGAACTGCGCAGATTCGGTAGCACCACGCGCCACATCGTCTTGATCCAGTTTCCGCCCAGCGACCGCGACGCCTCGACGAGGGTCTTCAAGTCAATCGCGTTGAGTCCGGCGTCCAATGAGCGAAAGACGAACGGCATCACCAATATGACGTACTCCAGACTCAAAAGATACGGTGAGGACCGCAACCACAGTGGGGCAGAATTGAGCACACCAAGGATGATGATGATTGGCGGTATCACGATCGGAAGGATCGTTACGAATTCGAGGATCGGACGCACGCGCGGAAGTCGCAAGTGAACGTAGATCGTGGTCGGCACGGTCAAGATTGACGAGACGATCAACGTGACGACGGCGAGTCGCATCGAGAGCCAGAAGGCTCCTGCGAAGCCCGGAGCCGATGGCAGGTTACGCACGGCTTGGAAGGAGAAATGTCCATTGGTGTCCTGCAGCGCGAACTTCAGTCCCGCGTAGAGCGGGAAGAAGAAGTAGGCCCCGGCGAGCAGCATCACGACCACCCTCCACCATCTGATCCGTCGCCGCCAACCAACTCGCGGATTACGGGTTCGCTGCGGGCCTTCGTCGTCGCCGGCGTCGACGCTCGGGATCAGTATCGGGTCGCCGGCCCCAAAACCTATCGAAGCCACTTCGAAGCCCTTCGACGCACGAGGCTGTACAAGATCATGGTGACGCTCAAGATCACCAACATCCCAAAGCCGATGGCGTATCCGACGTTGGCCTGATTAGCGATCACGTTGCCGTCGAGGAGCGCACCAATCTGAATGGGGGACAAGGCGATGATGCCACTGGTGAGGGTTTGGGCGGTAGCGTACGCGGCAAAAGCGCTCCCGAAGAGCAGCAGGATCCCACCGAGTACCGACGGCATCAAGACGGGGATGCCCACGTATCGCCAGTATCGCCAACTCGATGCACCCAGATTCTGCGCCGCTTCGCGCCACGACGCCCGGAGGCCACCCAGAGCCGGCGTGATGACGAGCACCATCAATGGAATCTGGAAGTACATGTAGACAATGGCCACGCCATAGAAGGTGTAGAGATCGAATCCGAAGTTCCAGGGATTCAAATGGATCACGCTCAACCAGCCGGTGAGGACCCCAGTGGCGCCGAGACTCACGATGAACATGAAGGTCAGATTCACACCACCGAAATTCGCAAGGACTCCAGACGCGGTGCCAACGACTCTTTTCAGCACCGTGCTCCGCGAGGTTTCAATCGCGTAGGCCAAGAACACTCCTAGAACGCCCGGGACAATGGAGGTGAGCAGCGCCAGCTTGATGCTGTTCTCAAAGCCCAACAAGTACGAGCCCTGAAGTGCTGCGTGCATGTTCGCGAAAGTGACCTGGCCCTGTTGGGTATGGAATGCCGCCCAGACAATGGCAATCGTGGGAATTCCCAGCCCAAGAAACGTATAGATGACGAAGGGGGCGAGTGCCAGCACGGGGCGACTCCCCCGCAGTATCTTGCGCAGTCGACGCTTAGATGACGTTGAAGTTGCATCAGGCTCGGACACTCCCGTGTCCGAGCCTGATGCAACGTTCGATACAAAAGTCATATCTGAAAACTACTCAGAATTCGATGATCAACCGGCGCCAACCTGCGTATTCCACGTGTTCGTCACCGTTGCCGCTGCTGAAGCGATTTGAGACGTGGTCGGGAACAGCGGCTTGACACCGTGCGGCAATGGTGGCAATTTCGCCAACCACTTCTTGTTGGCCTGGTTGTGCGCCTGCATGTACGCCAGCTCAACCGGCCGGGCCAGTCCTTGAAGCCACAGGTTCTGTCCGGTCACCGAGTACAGGTACTCTTCCCACAGTCGGGCCGCCGCGGGATCCGGTGCCGAAGAACTGATGGCCTGGGTGTAGTACTCGCCGACTGCAGCATCACTCGGAAGACTGACTTTCCAGGTCTTGGTCGAAGGGCTAATGCCGCTCGCCTGCAAGTAGTCCCACCAGATCACCACATTGGTCGCTCCACTTTGTACGGTCGTCGCGTTGGCAATGACGGGAACGAAAGTTCCATTCTTGTTCAATTTCGCGAAGAAACTCACACCGGGAGCGATATTGCTCAGTGAGCCACCATTGGCAATGGCCGCTGCCTGGACGGCCGCCAGCGCTGAGTTCGACGTGGTCGGACTGTTGTTCAGACCAATCTTGTAGCCCTGCGCCTTGGTCTCACTGAGCATCTGCTTGAACGAGGTCGGACACGTGGGCACTGAAGCGGTATTGCACCCAATCGCCACGTAGCCGCCGTAGTCATCGAACCAGTAACCCGCGGCGTCTTTGAGTGAACCGGGGATTTCATTCCACGTGGTCACCTTGTACGGTGCCAGCAGATGGCTCGCCTTGGCCGTCAGCGCATAACTCGTACCGACGTCAATGACGTCTGGAGCGATCGAACGTCCCTTGTCGGCAGTCAACGCAGCAATCTCCTGCGCGCTCGAGCCATCTGGATTCTCTGAATTGACCTTGATCTTGTACTTCTTCGAAAACGAAGAAATCAGGGCGCCGTAGTTGGCCCAGTTCGCGGGCAGCGCAATCACGTTGAGCTTGCCTTCCTTCTTGGCGGCGGCGACGAGCGCGGACATCGACTTAGGGCCAGTCTTGGTCAACTGGGTCACCTTCGCCCAATTCACCGAACTCGCGGCACTCGCCGAGTTAGACGTTGCCGTGAGGGTCACAGCAGCGAGGCTTGACATCGTTGTCACGGCGACCAGCGCCACCTTCATTCTCTGAAATGCCATACATTGTCTCCCAATGAATTCTGAGTCACCCAACTGGCGGCTCAGGGGAAGACTATCTGGAGAATGCGCGTGGAGTCGGTCGCTTCACCGACGAATCACCAAATGTTCATTTGTACTATCCCGAGACACGAGAAGCTCCACTTCGCGCAAGTGTCTAGGAGCCCGTTTTAGAGAAACTCGTAAGGGTGTTGACTTCCCAGATAGACGCCCTCTACAGCGATGACCCATAAAACTGACGGATCCTCGCGACGAGCCAGCACCCAAGACCCTCGGGTCGAGCCGGTCGGGTCCCACGGCGCACGCACTGGTTCGCTCCATCGGGTGGGGATCAGACTTTCGCTCCAGACCCAAACGCGAGGGCTCTGGACGGATCAGGCTCACGGGAATTATGGAATAGTTGAAACATGAGCTCCGCCACCCTCGCTGGACGCTCCGAAGCGCTGGTCCACATCGAGGGCTTCAAGATGGCCTTCGCCAATCACGTCGTCATCGAGGACCTCTCTTTCGATATCAATCGAGGCGAGACCTTTGGCTTCCTTGGGAGCAATGGGTCGGGCAAGACCACAACGATCCGCGCCTTGCTGGGCATCTACCAACCAACGGCCGGAACGTTGCACATCGACGGACGGGTCTTTCGACCTGAGGACGGCCGACAGCTGGGCTACCTCCCCGAAGAGCGGGGGTTGTACAAGAAGGAATCAGTTATCGACGTCATGGTGTACTTCGGTCGCTTGAAGGGTCTATCGCGCCAGGGTGCCAAGAGTTGGTCCCTGCAATACCTTGAGAGGACTGATCTAGCTGACAAGGCGAGCGTACGCCTCGACAAACTGTCCAGTGGTCAACAGCAGAAGGTTCAGCTGGGAGTGACGATCATGAACAATCCCGAATTGTTGATCCTCGACGAACCAACCAAAGGTTTCGATCCCGTGAATCGAAATCTTCTAATGCAGATCATCGAAGACCAAAAGCGGGCCGGTTCAACCGTGATGATGGTCACCCATCAGATGGACGAGGTCGAAAGACTCTGCGATCGGGTGATCTTGCTCAAAGATGGCCGTTCCGTGGCCTATGGGACGATCAACGAGGTTCAGGACCTTTATGGCGGACGAACCATCAGAGTGCGCTACTCGGGAACGATCAGCGACTCGCCTCACTACCTCGTCACACTTCGAGAACGCAACTACGCCGAATTGAAGTTCACGGACTCGAGCGATGAGTCAGCCATCTTGCGTGAGCTCGTCGAATCCGGGGTAGAGATCCGCGAGTTCAACACGGGCAAGTTGTCACTCAACGAGATATTCCTTCGGGTCTACGGCGGCGACAACTCGACGAAGCCAATCTGATGCGAAGCCACAACCTGCGCACCGTTATCAGTTTTGAGGTACACAGGACGATCACGAAGCGACGATTCTGGATCGCCACGTTGATCGTCCCGCTCGCGATCGCCATTGTCTTTGGCCTCGTGGTGGCGAGCAGCAACGCTACCCAGAGCAGTTTGGCAGCCCAAAAGAGCGTCAACTTCTCATTCGCCTACCACGACGCCTCGGGCGTGATCAATAAGGCCCTCATGCACAGACTCGGTGGCGTAGAGCTGACGAGCGTGTCGACTGGCATCGGCGAAGTCAGAGCCGGAAGGATCGACGCCTTCTTCGAATACCCTGCCAATCCGATCAAAGAGCAGATCCGAGTGTTCGGCAAGGATGTCGGGATCTTCAACAACTCGAAGTACGCCAACGTCGCTACCGAGTTACTGCAGGCGAGCGCCGATCAGAAGATCGCGTCAGCCAAATTGGCCACTCTGGCGCGCGGTGGGGTGAAGGTCGATACGACCACGTATATCAACGGCGTCACGGCACCGGGTATCAAGGGGCTCGTCCCGCCACTGATCTATCTGGTGGTGTTCTATCTGGTCATCGTCCTGCTGGGCAACCAGATGCTCAACAGCACGCTTGAGGAAAAGGAGAACCGGGTCACTGAGATGATCCTCACCACGGTCGATCCCAACACGCTGATCATCGGAAAGATACTTTCACTGTTCACGGCCGGTCTCCTGCAAATGGCCATCTTTGCCAGCCCGGTCATCATTGGTTACGTCTTTTTCCGATCATCTCTCAATCTGCCAAATTTGAATCTTTCGAACCTGGTCTTCAATGCTCGCTCCATGTCGGTTGGAGCACTCGTGCTACTGGGAGGCTTTGTCTTGTTCACCGGCACCCTGGTAGCCATAGGTGCCGTCATGCCAACCGCCAAAGAGGCGGCCGGATTCTTCGGGGTGATGATGGCGATGATTTTTATCCCTTTCTACATCTCGTCGCTCATCGTCAGCCACCCGAGTGCCTTCATCGTCCAGGTCTTCACCTTCTTCCCCTACACCGCTCCCGTCACCGGCATGATCAGGAATGGCTTCGGATCGCTCAGTCCGATTGAATCGGCGATTCTCATCGTCGAACAGTTCTCCTTCGGTTACGTGGTGCTTCGTATCGCTGTACAACTCTTTCGCTCGGGATCTATCGAATACACCAAGAAGGTTTCGATTCGAGGCGCGCTCGGAATGCGCAACACCAAGAACCAACGATCGTGACCTGAGGCGATTGGTACCGCGCCGTTGGCCCCCTGACCGCTCAGCCGACATCTCGGACCGATCGGTGCCGTCCGGGTCGATAAACGCCAGGTCGTGCGCCGCGATGAGCGGACCTGGTGCTATCTGCCCGGCCGAGTTCGTCGCGCCATATACTCCGGCTCATGGCAATACTGTTCTGGATAGTCATCCTGCTGGTGTGCATTTTCGCCGAGATCCATACCCAGGCCTTCGTTGCGCTGTTCATCGCCGTCGGCTCGATCATCGCATTTTTCCTGGCCCTCGCCAGTGTCCCGTTCGCGGTGCAGGCCGTGGTCTTTGTCGTCGTGTCAGCGATCACCTTGGCTTCAGTGCGTCCGGCCATTGTCCACCGATACGTGCACAGCACCGTGGTTGACCTCTCAATTCCCGCCAATAGCTCGCTGACCAACCTCACGGGCTTCGTCGAGGACGCCGTAGGAGACGAAGGGCACCCTGGCAGGGTCAAGATAAAGGGCGAGTCATGGAAGGCCGTGAGTGAAGCGGGGGCCACGATTCCAAGCGGCACCCGGGTCGTGGTCAAGAAGACCTTCGGCACCACGTTGTGGGTCGAACAGGTCTAATCCTTGGCGAGACGTCGCTCAGTTGGTCAAATCGAGGGACGATGAGCTCACAGGTTGTTGATGCTCGGGACCTCCGACATCACGCTCTTGATTGCTTGG
>JABEUR010000049.1 GCA_013044405.1 Acidimicrobiaceae bacterium
ATCTCCGGGTCGTCCATGGACCCGACGTCACGAACGATGGTCACCCCAGGCGTATTCACTGGTACCACGAACATCGAGGACCCCTGATAGGGGTGGACGTCGGGATTGGTGACCGCCATGACGATCAAGATGTCCGCGACCGAACCATTGGTCGTGTACCACTTGTGACCGTTGATGATCCACTCCTCGCCATCGAGCACGGCGGTCGACTTGAGCAGGCGCGGATCGCTGCCGGCGCTCTCGGGTTCGGTCATCGAATAACCCGAGCGGATCGTGCCTTCGAGCAGCGGCGTCAGCCACCGCTCGCGGATGTCCTCACGCCCAGTCATCTCCATGCCTGCGGCCAGGAGTTCGGCGTTGCCACTATCGGGTGCGTTATTGCCAAAGACAACCGGTCCATACGGTGACTGTCCGAGAATCTCGTGCATCAGTCCCAACTTCACCTGGCCAAAGCCCATCCCACCGAGCTCGGCGGGCAGGTGCGCGGCCCACAAGCCTCGACGACGGACCTCGTCCTGGAGCGGTTTAATGAATTTGATCATCTGGTCGTGGGCGAGGTTGAGCGTCTCGATGGGGAATATCTCCTCCTTGACGAAATCACGCATCCATTCGAGCTTCTCTTCAAATTCCGGTTCAGTCTCAAAGTCCCACGCCATGTGCGCTCCTTCTGTTGGTGCCCACTCTACGCCGGGTGAAAAACTGCCTCCGTCGTCGAGTTGCGGCGCTCCCTACACTGGAATGGTTGGCGATCGGAGCGACATGACGAAGAAGAAGAAATCCCCGAAACGAACGAGGATCGGCGTCGTGGACACGATGTTCGCCCGATACGACATGGGCAGCGCCGCCCGTGACGAACTGGCCACGTGCCCCGGCTACGGAGAGACGTTCGTCGTGCTCTCCCAGACAGTACCGGGCTTCAAGGACCTCGCCGTGGCCGCCAAGAACCTGATCGAGCGAGACGGATGCTCGATCGTGGTCGCACTGGGCATGCCCGGCAGCGCAGCTATCGACAAGCAGTGCGCCCACGAGGCGGCGCTGGGCATCATGCAGGCTCAGCTGATGACCTCCACTCCGATTCTCGAGGTCTTCGTCCACGAAGACGAGGCCCAAGACCCCGAAGTGCTCGCGTCGGTGTTCGACAACCGTTCGCGCAAGCACGCGCGCAACGCTTACTGGATGCTCTTCGAACCCGAACAGTTGAGTCAGCGGGCCGGTCAAGGGATCCGCCAGGGCTTCGACGATGCCGGCCCCCTCCAGCTGTCTGAGGAAATCGCCTAGGGCGCGGATTCACTATGCTCCACAGAGTTACCTTGCAGTAGCCCCGAGGAGGAATCAATGCCCGAAGCCGTCATCGTCGCGACTGGTCGTACTCCGATTGGTCGAGCCTTCAAAGGTTCGCTGGTCGATATGCGCCCAGATGACCTCACCGCCCTAGTGGTCCGTGAAGTGCTCGCCAAGGTCCCCCAGCTCGACCCTCACAGTGTCGAAGACTTGATGGTCGGCTGCGGGCAACCCGCCGGCGAATCCGGTTTCAACATCGCTCGCGTCGTTGCAGTTCTCGCTGGACTGGACAATGTCCCGGGCGTCACCGTCAACCGCTACTGCTCCTCCTCACTCCAGACGATCCGCATGGCCACGCACGCCATCAGGGCCGGCGAAGGCGACGTCTTCATCGCCGCGGGCGTCGAGACCGTCTCGAGGTTCGCCAGTGGTGCCTCCGACAGCGGCAAGGCCATGAATCCACTCTTCGCTGACGCCATCGCGCGTAGCCAGAGCCGTTCCGAGCGATACACCGAACACTGGACCCCCCAGCCCGGGCTGCCCGACGTCTACATCGCAATGGGTCAAACGGCGGAGAACGTCGCGGAGTTGGAGAACGTCTCACGCTTGGAGATGGACGAATTCGCGGTACGCAGTCAGGAGCTCGCCGTCGCGCACCAAGCCAATGGTTTCTTCGAACGAGAGATCATTCCGGTTACCTTGCCCGATGGAACGGTGATCAACAAGGACGATGGCCCACGGGCCGGTACCACCCTGGAGAAGCTTTCGACGCTGCAGCCGGTCTTTCGCGAAGGCGGCACGGTGACCGCCGGCAATGCCTGCCCGCTCAACGACGGCGCGGCGGCGGTCATCGTCATGAGCGACGTGCGCGCTCGAGAATTGGGCATCAAGCCACTGGCCCGGATCGTTTCGAGCGGCGTCAGTGGACTGAACCCCGAGATCATGGGGCTCGGACCGGTCGAGGCGTGCCGACAGGCCCTCAAGCGCGCCGGGATGACCATCGACGATATCGACCTCGTCGAGATCAATGAAGCCTTCGCGGCTCAAGTCATACCGAGCGCGAAGCACTTGGGAATCAGTCTCGACAAACTCAACATTCGCGGTGGCGCCATCGCACTCGGTCACCCCTTTGGAATGACCGGAGCGCGCATCATGACGACACTGCTCAACTCACTCGAGGACTCGGGCAAGCACTTCGGCATGGAGTCCATGTGCGTGGGTGGTGGCCAGGGTATGTCCATGATCGTCGAGCACCTGGGCTGAACGAGGTCATAAAGCGAACGCCACTCGAGCGCACCCGCGTGTACTAGCGACCGGTTCGAATCGCCTTCGAGTCGGTGCTCCACGCCTCGTGCTCTTGGTCACTGACCGCTCGCGACTCGTCGGGGAGCAGGACCGCGATTGAGTCGCGGACTTCATAGACCACCCGAAGCCGTGGGTTGTAGAGAACGTCCTGTTCACCGATATAGAGCAGTTCGCCATGATCGACCGGGTCTTGGAGCAGTGTCAACAGAAATGGGTCAAGTGGCACGATCACAACTCCTTGATCATCGCGAGTACTTCACGCACCCGAGAACGGCACTGCTCGTCATTGGCCGCCTCGACGTTCAAACGCAGGAGCGGTTCGGTGTTGGACGGACGAAGATTGAACCACCAAGTCCCGTAGTCGGCGGTGAGTCCGTCGAGTAGATCGATCTGAGCGCTGCCGTCGCCCAGGCGTTCGGCCAACTTCGCCACGACTCCAGCCGGATCCTCGACGACCGTGTTGATCTCACCGGAGTCGCCGTAGCGACGGTAGGGACGCACCAGGTCCGACATCGGACCACCGGCGACGCTCAGCAATTCGAGCACGATCATTGCGGTGATGATGCCCGAATCAGCCCGATAGTTGTCGCGATAGTAGTAGTGGCCGGAGTGTTCGCCACCGAAGACGGCACCGGTGTCGGCCATGACCTGCTTGATGTAGCTGTGACCGACTCGGGTACGCACGCCGACACCGCCGCCCTCGGCGATGACTTCGGGAACGGCCTTTGAGCAAATCAGGTTGTACAAGATGGTTGAACCGGGATTGCGGCGGAGCATGGCCGCCGCCACCATCGCCGTCGTGGTGGAACCGCTCACCGGTTGGGCCTTCTCGTCGATCAAGAAGACGCGGTCGGCGTCGCCATCGAAGGCCAGACCCAGATCGGCGCCCGTCTCGAGAACCCTTCGTTGGAGATCGACCAGATTGTCGGGGTTCAGTGGATCGGCTGGATGGTTGGGAAACGTACCGTCCAAGTCGCCATACAACAGCTCGACCTCAAAGGGCAGGCCCGCGAACACCTTGGGGGCGATGAAGCCGCCCATGCCGTTGGCCGCATCGGCCACGATCCGAAGAGGACGCAGGGTGGAAAGCTCGACGAATGAGTGCACGTGCGCAACCCACTCGTCCATCAGATCAAGATCCTTGATCGGGGCCAACTCGGCGCTGGCCGGTCGATCGTAGAACGCCCTGGTCGCTTCTTCGATCTCGCGAAGTCCCGTATCGACGCCTATTGGTCGCGCCCCGCCCAGACAGAGCTTGATGCCGTTGTACTGAGCCGGATTATGCGAAGCGGTGAACATCGCACCGGGAGCGTCCAGGTGGCCGGTGGCGTAGTAGAGGAAGTCGGTCGACGCCAGGCCGAGGTCCACAACCTCGACACCGACGGCGCGTGCGCCTTGGGCGAAGGCGTCACACAGGGACTCTCCCGAGGGTCGCATGTCGCGCGCGACGACGATCTTGGGGACCGCGGCGAAGGTGGCGAACGCCGATCCAATCGCTCGCGCGAGGCGCTCATCGATCTGATCGGGATAGGTCCCTCGTATGTCGTATGCCTTAAAGACTGCAGTGGTGTCCACGATTCACCACTCTACTGTCGGGCATTTCGCCGCTTCCTCCACGTCAGTAACAGCACCACAACGCCCACGAGGACCGTCCCGTTCGTGAGGAGACTGGCCAGGCTGAGCGCTGGCGTGTTGGAGTACTCGAGACTCACGTCATGCGCGGTCGGTACGACCACCATCAGGTTCGGGCTCACGCGATACGGACCCGTCGCACCAGTGGCCCGCCAGCTCGGAAAGTACGAGATCTTCACCAGCACCGGTACGCCGAGCCGACTCACATGAAACGACACCGATTGGGTACCGACGTGCAGCGCACTCACCTTCGTGGTGGGCAGGGTGATCGACGAGTTCATCGTCGAAATCGACCCCGCACGGGGCCACGTCGCCGGTCCACTCGAGGCGGCCACGGTTCGCCACATCCTCGGATCGAGCCACCACGTCGTGTTGGCGTTCAACCAACCCACCCGACTGGTCAGGCCCGAGACCACATTGGGCATGGTGACCAGTGGCTCGACGAGTGGACTGTCCTTGATCAGGTACACCCGCCAGCGAACACCCGGCGACGGCCACGCCCGGGTCTGTGCGACGAAGCGAAGGCTGGGGTCGGCGTTCGCCTGGGATATCACCGATGGCGAAAAGGCGATGAAGTACCTCACCCCGAGCATCTGGAGGTGCTCGACACCAAGCGAGACATCGAGCGGTCCGTAGGGCAGTCCGACCTGGGGATTGCTCGGTGCAGCGCTCAGCTCTGCCTGGTCGAGGAAGTGGTAGGGCGTCGTCGCGGAAGATTCGAAGAAGAGCCCCTCCATGGAATCGATGCAGTTGTTGGTCCAGTAGGGCAACAGCATCATCGCCATCGGCGTCCCGAATCGATTCTGCGAGCTGTTGTACTCCCACATCGCTCGACCGCACCCGTAGTGACCCGCGACTCGCTCCATGGTGGTGATGACGTCGTGGTATTCAGGCCAAGCGGGCTTGGCCTGATACCCCGAATAGTTCCATTGGGCCCACCCGCTGACTTGGTTGCCACTCGTGTGCAGTCCGAGCGCCGAAGCCGCTGGCGCAACGAGGCCGGGCACCACGGTCGCCAGCCCGAGTAGGGCGACGGCCATCGTCGAGCGCACGGTCCTTCGGGCCCTGCGCAGTTCGTCGTCGAGTTCGACGTCGCTCTCGTCACCGGGCGGCCACGCCTCGGCAACGTCGCTGGTCCACTCGGGCCCCACGAATGTCTCTTCGATCCCCGTGTCGGCCGCGGCGCTTACGAGGACCTCGTCCCCCACCGGTTCGATTTCTTGAACGTGCGACTCGCTCGCCCCTCGTCTCAATCGACTGGCGTTGATCCAGCGCGCGAGGGGATAGCCAAGGAGCCACCCGGCACTCAGATGGATCATGATGAACCAGAACGGAACCAGGCGTTCATTCCAGATCACGCTCTGTGGATCGAAAACGAAGGCCACCAGCGACAGGACCACCATCGAGGTGAGGAACATCCCGAGGCGATCGCGAACCAAGAACGCCGTCACCAGGGCCAAGCCCGCCATCACGATTACCCATCGATCGCCCGCGGCGGCGCCGTTCGAGTTGTACCAACCGAGGATCGAGAAGATCGCCCGGAGGGTCGAGACGTTGTCATTGGTGTAACCCATTGAGTTGGTGAGACTCTGAGTCGTGACGAAGGGCAGGAGCCACCACGCCGAGAGGAGACCGGAGAGGATGCCGGTACCCAGTGCGAAGCGGAATGGTCGCGAGTAGTCTCCCGCGACAACGGGGTCACGGGGATCGCCGATGCCTCTGCGGGCCAATAACTCGAAGATCAACAGCACTCCGACGGCGCCAATGCTGAACAGCCAGGGCAAGACGTGCGAAGCGAGAGTGGCGCTCAGGGCGACCGCAGCGAGCCAATATCCGCGTCCCGTTCGCATGCCGCGCGCGAAGAGTCCGATGGTCAAGAGGGCCAGAGCCAGTGAGAGGGAGAAGGCGTACTCGCCGGCCATGGTCGAGAACAGGTTGCCCCCGTCGATCGTGAACGTCGCGTCGAACAAGAACGGCAGGGTGGCCATGGCGAGCGCCGCTGGTATGGGCCTGGGCGCTCGAAACAGGCGGCCCATGACGTAGGCGCAGATCGGCATGAGCACTGAACCGAGCACGGTCGCCAATTTGAAGGCGACCGCGAAGTTGATCACGTAACTCGCGAGCGTGGCCAAGATGTCGGGCAGTACGAAGTAGTACGTGTACGCCGGCATTCCGGCGAACCAGCCCGGGTACCACGGGGTCAGATTGAACAGTCCTCCCTGGCCGCGTAGGTACGCCGGCAGGGCGACGTGGGCACCGGTGTCACCACCAGTAATGAGGTTCGAGGAGACCAGCAACGATGGATGAAGGGACCAAATGGTCACGAAGATCACCGAAAGCACCACGGTGGCGTCGAGAACAGCCATCGGGGTGGCGATGTCGCGCCAGCGCCGAATCATCAGTGTCCAGCCCGTTGAGCGATCAAGGCGATGACCGCCACCGCGTTGAACGAGACGTGCGTGATCACGCTCGGTACGAGGCGCTTGGTGCGATACACCAACACGGCGAGCACCACGCCCAAAAAGGCCAGACCCGCGAACTGGGCCAACTCGGCGTGGGCAAGAGCGAAGAGTATCGCGCTCACCAGAACACCGGCCACGACGGCTCGGCGACTTCCCGCATCTATCGCGCCCTCGCTGACGGCGCGATAGATCACCCCGCGAAAGAGCCACTCCTCCATCAGCGGAGCACCCAATGCGGTCATCGCCACCAACAGGGTGAAGGTCAGACCATGGGCAGCGTCGAAGAGGTGATTGACCGGCTGATTGAGGTTGTGCAGGTGCAAGGGCCGATATGCCAAGTCCACCGCGAACTGGCAAGCGACCCCGAGCACCACGTAGACCACGTCGGTCGGTCGAAGTCGCCACTGGCGAGCGAGGGGTCGCAGATTACCGGCGCCGTAGGCGTAGTAGATGGCCCCGGCGAAGCCCGTCCAAATGCCGAGTAGTCCAAGTACGTTCGACCACCAGGGTGGTGAAGCTGCCTTGGACAACGCGCTGAGTCCTCCCGGAAAGTGGGTGAATTGCACGCCTAGTATCGTCAGGACCATCGCCACGACCTGGCCAGCCAGGTATCCAAGTACGGCGGCGATGAGGATCGCGCCGGTTCTCGGACGCAGCGTGGGTGGCGAGTCGATCAATGGTTCCACAGGCCCCAACGCTAACAAGCCAACGCGATTATTCCGGCCGCCAGTCGATATGTGACAAAACACCTCTAGATTAGATACGTGAGTACACCCATGAATGAAAAGAACGGCTTCAAGCGCTTCATGCCCGGTGGTGACAAGCCCATGGCGCCCGAGGCCCGTCGACGCGCCGTCACCTTCGCCATCGTCGCCTTCGTGCTCGGCATCCTGGTCATACCATCTCTGTTTTCGGGCAAGAGCGTCAAGACGATCTCCTACTCGACGCTCATCCACGACGCGCGAACCCAGCGGGTTCTCTCGGCGAGCATCAACAACTCCAATGGCGTTATCACCGGGCAATTGACCGACGGCACCAATTACACGGCCAATGGTCCCGCTCCCGCGCTGACCGATGAGGTCAACACCCTCAAAGGCGCCAACGTCAACGTCACGTTCGCCAATCCCTCAGGCTTCGCCTCGACCTTCCTCCCGTACCTCATTTGGATCCTCATCTTTGGTGGATTCATGGTATTCGCGAGCCGTCAAGCCAAGGGTCAAATGAATGGGATGATGTCGGTGGGCCGGTCCAAGGCCAAACAGTTCAACCAGGACCGCCCCAAGACCACCTTTGCCGACGTTGCTGGCTACTTCGGGGTCAAGCAGGAGATCAGTGAAGTCGTTGAGTTCTTGAAGACGCCCGCACGATACAAGGAGATCGGCGCACTGATCCCTAAGGGGATCTTGCTCGTCGGCCCGCCGGGCACCGGTAAGACCATGCTGGCCCGAGCAGTTGCCGGCGAGGCCGGAGTCCCGTTCTTCTCGGTGTCGGGTTCGGACTTCATGGAGATGTTCGTGGGCGTCGGCGCCAGTCGCGTCCGCGATCTCTTCTCCACCGCACGTAAACAGGCGCCGGCCATCGTCTTCATCGACGAAATCGACTCCATCGGGCGTAAACGAGGCGCCGGAGTCGGAGGTGGGCACGACGAGCGCGAGCAGACCCTCAACCAGATGCTCAGCGAGATGGACGGCTTCGATCCCGCCGAGGGTGTCGTGGTTATCGCGGCGACTAACCGGCCAGACGTCTTGGATCCGGCGCTGCTGCGACCTGGCCGATTCGACCGCCAGATTGTCGTACCACTGCCCGACCTAGAAGAGCGTCTCCCGATTCTTTTGGTGCATTCGAAGAACAAACCGCTCGATCCTTCGGTGGACATGATGATGGTGGCACGCGGCACCCCCGGCATGAGCGGGGCCGATTTGGCGAACCTGGTGAACGAGGCGGCACTGCACGCCGTACGGCGCCACTCCGAGACGATTGGCATGGAGGACTTCGAGTCCGCGCGTGACCGCGTGATGATGGGTCAAGAACGTGACACGATGGTCTTGAAGGATGACGAGCGCGAACGTATCGCATTTCACGAGAGCGGTCACGCGCTGCTCGCCTACGTGCTCGACAAGACCGATCCCTTGCACAAGATCACGATCATCCCGCGCGGAATGGCCCTGGGGGTCACCATGACCTTGCCCGAAGAGGACCGCCACATCATGGCCCGTCAGCACCTCGAAGACTCACTGTGCATGCGCATGGGTGGACGAGTCGCCGAGCTGCTCGTCTACGGCGACCTTTCAACGGGTGCCGCCGACGACCTCCAGCGCAACACCGAACTTGCTCGGCGCATGGTGCGCGAATGGGGCATGTCCAAGGAGATCGGACCGATGGCCTGGGGTTCGAACAATCAGGTGTTCTTGGGTGAAGACCTCATGCACACGCGCGACTACTCCGATCACACGTCCCAGGTCATCGACGACGAGGTCGAACGGATCTTGCGCGAACAAGAGACCCGAGCCATCGAAGTACTGACGCTTCACCGACGCGGCCTCGAATCGCTGACCAGGTCACTCCTCGAACACGAGACGATCGACGGCGAGACCGCCGCGCGACTCATCGACGAGGCCCACGGCGAACCCGTCCATCCCGAGGGCAATAAGACCGTCAGTGCCCTCGTGGGTGTTGGATCGAACTCGGCGATTTCCAGGGGGGCGAAACCGATCAACCCGGCCGCGCCGACTCCGGGCTGGCAGCCACCTACGCTACCGGCCGTCTAGGGCCTCGATCAGAATCGTTCCAGTTGGCTTCGTCGGCAACGTCAGGGTCACCTGAAGTGATGGCTGCGACGAGCGCAGTATCACGTTGACGCCCTTGAGCGACTGTCCGAAAAGACTCTGAAATCCCTGGGTGGTATCACCCTGGAGCGTCGCACTGCGACTCACCGGGGCTTGGCCCGCGCCTCGAAGGAAGGTCGCCACGACGGTAAGTCTTCGAGTCGAGACGTTGGTCAATGCTGACGCGTCATAGCCGTGACCGTAGACGTCATCGATCACGTAGCTCTTTGACGTCACCCCCACACTGGACAGTGACGTCCCAGAGGCCACACCCGTGGCGAGCGCGACGCTGACCGGTTGGTTCGACGTCAAGTGCACCGACGCGTAACCCGCGGCCGGGATCGTCGGGTTGGGAGTGATCGCAATGACGCCCGTGCTGAACGCGCCGATCGTTGCCACGAGGGGATTGACCTTGTACGGGGCCAACGTCACTCGCAGTCTGACCGTGGCGGCCACGGCACCGGGGTTGGAGATGAGCACCTGGGCCAGAGCGGAGTTGGCCGTGGTCACGCGCGGCAGTTGGACGTCGGTGACCTCTTGTTCGGCCCCGGTATTGAACGAGACCCGCGGCCCGGACCGCTGCACGCCCACCACGTCCACCACTCCGCGCAAGACGTTCACGCGAACTCCCACGTTGGCCATGGCCACGACCTGGGTGCCCAGGTCCAGACGAATCTGGGCGTGGGGTCCCACCGAGAGACCCTGGAACGGAGGTGGCGCACTGAAGCCCGAAGGTGAGTACGTCGTGACGTTCATCACCGCGGGAGTCGCCGTGGGATTGTAGATGTTGAGCGCCGCGTCCGAACCGACGCGGGTATCGAAGCCTGCGGCGTACCAGGTCTTCTCGCCGGTGGAGATGCACGGCGCCACGGCGCCTTGAGCCGAAGTGGACGACAGGCCAACCACACCCCCACCACTGATGAGTGCGGTCATGCCGAAACTGTCGCCGGCCACTTCGTTACCCGGGTTGACGGTCCTCGACGAGTAGCGAGGAATCGTGAAGTGCGTGGTCCACTTGAGTCCCTTGTCCGATGAGACGTCGACCACGACGTCGCGGGTCTGACTCGTGGTGTTGATCAGGGTCACGTGGCCCACTGCCCCGTATTTGGCGCTGGTCAACCCCGTGCAGTAGAGGGCCGTCGACTCAATGGCCACGCTCGAGGTCAGGGCGCTGGGCAGTGATGATGGAATGACCGCAGCGTTGAGTGAGCTCACCACCCCGATCAGCACGACGGTCGCCGCCAGCACGACCAGCAAAGGAATCCGACGAAGGCTACGCATCGACCTTCACCTTTCGATGTTTGGCCACCGCGCGATCGCGACGCCGTCCGGTGAAGAGCCACTCGAGTCGTTCAATCCATCCGAAACCGAGCCAGACAATGGTCCACAGGCTGAGGGTGAACAGTGCCAGAAGTCCGTTGAGGGGGAACCGGTGTAGCACCAATGAACCAGACACCGAAGAGGACTGCGAACTGACCTTGTAGAACGGCGTCCAAGAACCCTGGGTGCTCATCGCACTCGCGCGACCGTTCACGTCGAGGGTGAATGCCCCCGCGGGAGCCAACCCCGCCACCACGGTCGAACCGGGCACCAGCGCCCCCGTGGTGGTCCCGTTGGCGAACAGCGGCTTGAAGAGGTTCGAACCGACTGGGACTTGAGCCACCAGTCCGTGGAAGAGGGCATTGGAGTAGACCTCGACTGATTTCGTCTGGAGAACGAGCGACAGGTCCGTCTGGCGATCGAGTTCGGTGAGGAGCGCGCTGGGAACGGGCCGAATCGGGACGCTCTGGACGCCGGGAACCTCTGGGGCCGACGCGTTCATCACGACGATGGTCGAGATGCCAGCCGGCGCCAGTAATTGACCAAGCCGCACGGTCCTGCCCTGCAGGGCCAAACGCACCGCCGTCATCAACACATCCGACGTGCCCGAATCGGGCGCCACGAACAACGAGTCGCCACCCGGCAGGCCGTTGGTCGAGGTCGCCACTTCGACCCCCGGAGCTACCGACCATCCGGCCAGTGGTACGACCGACGGGTCCCCTATCCAGAGCACCCGGTAACCGCCATAACTGGAAGGGCTGAGGGTGCTCAGTGACTCGGCGACGCTCGTGGTAGGCAGATCGAAGCGACCACTGGCGAAGGTCGCGGCGAAGGGAACAATGGCGACGAGCAGCGACACGATCATCAACCCCGCCGAAGCCTGACGCCATCCGAATCCCGCCTGACGCAGATCGTTCTCGAGCGCACTGACCCCCAGGCCGATCAAGGTCACCATCATCACCGTGTAGAGAACGAGCAAGACGTCGAGGTCTGGCGCGAACGAACCCATCCAGTGGTGCGCGTCAGCAACCGCGAGCGTCAACGTGAGCGTGGCGATGGTCGCCACCTTGGATGCGACCAATCGTCGCTGCGCGCGACAGAGCAGCAGTCCGAGCACACCAGCGCCCGGCAACAGCCAACCAATCCAACCTGCTCCGAAGCTTCCATCCACACCGCGCAGCAGATCGACGAAAGTGGGCGCCGACCAAGGACCTCGCGACAGTCCAAAGACCTCGAGGGCTCGACGACCCGCCAGGACGACGTCGACACTGAGCGGCAAGAGAAATATCGCGACGTTGAAGATGAGTGAGCCGAGAAGTCGACCCGAACCCCTGAACGCCACGTCGTCATCCGGCTCGAAGGCTCGCGCCACCACGATGCCCACGACCACGAGCGCCACGACCACCAATGTGGCGGGGGCCATGGCACTCACGACGGCGATCAGCATGACCACCACCATGCGTTGACCGGCCTCGCTCGTGCGCCAGCCCCGCTGGCCAAAGGGGACCGGATCGCTGTAGGGACGAAGTCGAAACCCTGGAACGTCCATCAGTTCGAAGATCCGGCGAACGATGAATGGGGCGAACGCCACCACGAGCAAGACGTCCACACGACCCGCGCTGATCATATTGATACCGGCGGGCATCGCCAAGTAGGCGACCGACGCCACGATCCGCGCCCGATTCGACACCCGAGAGCGCAGCATCCGGCTCACGCCGAGCGCACCGAAGGGCACCGATGCGATGAGCGCCAGTCGCGGGAGCATTCCCATCCGACCCAGGACGAAGGTCCCGGCGAATCCTAAGACGCCATATCCTGGCATCCCAGGAGTTCCGCTACCGACACCGCCAGGTGACCATGACGCGAAGAAGTGACGCCACATCGACCACCAAGAGTCGAGTGGCGCCAGACGTCCGATCAAGGGCAGGTGCATCGCGACCAGGTTGCGCGAGCCCACCAGCCACAAGACCACCACCGTCACCACGACCGCCGCCTGGGTGCGAAACGAGGTGAGGAACCGCGAGGGGCGAGTGCGCATCTCCAGCGCGGGACTCTCGGGGATCTCGTCGAACTCCTCCTCTTCGGAGAAGGCGGCGGCGAATCCGACGCCATCGATCTCGTAGTCCTGGACACCAACATGGTGTTCCTGCACCGGCAACATCCCGCGAGCGCGGTCCAGGCCGTCACGAAGCAGCGTGAAGAAGAACCTCTTCACGCGGCTCGCACCGCCCACCTGGAGTCTGCGCAGGTCACTGTCGGAGAGAACACGAAGTTCGTTACACAGGCGACGGCGTTCTCGAATCACCTTGCGCTGAGCAAAGGCCCAACGCCACGACCCCAGGATCGCGACGACCCGGTCATGATCGCGCCCCAGCACCGCGAGTAACAGCTCCATCGTGTCCAAGAGCGCCAGCATTACGAGGGTTCCAAGGGTATTGAGTCGTCCCCAACCACTCGCCACCACCAAGAGTTGATGACGCCGCTGCAAGTCCTGGCGACTGGACCGGCGCGTTCCCGCCGCGCTGATCGGTCGTTCGCCACTGGCGATCGTCCCTCGGTGGGCCACTTTGGCCTGGGGAGCGACGATGATCCGCGCACCGGCGATCTGGGCGCGCCAACAGAGGTCCAGATCCTCTCCGAGAACGGGGATCACCGGGTCGAAACCCCGAAGAGTCCGAAAGAGGTCCGTGCGGACCAACGTCACGCCACCGGGAGCGACGAAGACATCGCGCTCGAGATCTTGTTGGCCGTGATCGATTTCACCCAACTCACAGCGCTCGTGCACGACAGCGAAGCGGTCACAGGTCTGGCCCACGTGCAGCAAAACCATCGGATCTTCGTAGGCGACCACCTTGGGTGAGACGATTCCCGCATTGGTACGAAAGGCCGCTTCGACCAACAATTGGACCACGTCGGGCTCGAGGCGCACGTCGTCGTGACAGAACAGGAAGAACGCAGCGCCGACGACCATCAAAGACGCCTCATTGCACGCCGCGCCGAATCCCCGGTTGTCCTCGAGGATGCGCACAAAGGCGTTCGGAGCCACTGGCGCCACCCGAGCCGGTACGTGTTCAGCCTCCCCGTTCGCGACGACGAGCAGGCTTAGTTCCTCGTAGTTCTGGGCCGCAAGAGAAGCCACGGTGGCTTCAAGTCCTGGCCCGGAACCGGTGGTAACGACGACGGCAACAACGGCCGGAGCACGAGATTCCATCAGTTCCACAAGGCTAGTTGGCCCGTCGACCCGATTGAGACCGCCGGGGTGGACCGGCCGAGCTCGATTCAGATTCCAAGCGCTCTCAAGCCTTTGAACGGCGCAGGTCGTCCACCACGTCTCGCAATGACTGGTCCAGGGAGATCACCGGCTCCCAGCCGGTCGTCTCACGAACCTTCTCGATACTGGCACGCATCACCGGAATCTCCACCGGACGAATCAGTGACGCGTCCGCCACGAGTTCAACCCCGGGGGCAATGCTTTGGACCAGTTGTTGCGCGATGTCGGCCAAACCGACGTCGTGACCCGATGCAATGTTGTAGATCTCTCCTCGCACTCCGTACTGGGCCAGCAGACGGTAGGCGCGCACCACGTCACGCACGTCGCTGAAGTCTCGCCTCGTGGAAAGGTCACCAACGGCAATCTCGTGAGAACCCTCACGCTGGGCCGCGAGCAGTCGGCTCACGAGGGCGGGAACAACGAAACGAGTCGATTGACCCGGTCCGACGTGGTTGAACGGACGCGCCACCACCACACTTTGACCTCGTAGGCGAACCGCGTCGTGGGCTAGACGTTCAGCCTCGACCTTGCTCGACGCATAGGGATTGACCGGGGCCACCCGGAAGTCCTCGTCGATCGGCAGGTCGGCTTCTTGGACAACTCCATAGACGTCGGCCGAGCTGATCAGGATGATCGTCGATTCGGGCGCCTCGTCGTGCGCGGCGTCGAGCACGTACTTCGCTCCCAAGACGTTGA
Source organism: Acidimicrobiaceae bacterium (assembly GCA_013044405.1). Classification (GTDB taxonomy): domain Bacteria; phylum Actinomycetota; class Acidimicrobiia; order Acidimicrobiales; family RAAP-2; genus RAAP-2. The sequence continues at coordinate 14,793 of JABEUR010000049.1, forward strand.
CCCGCGTGTACTCAACCGGATCGCTCCACGAGTCGCCCACGTGGGTCAAGGCGGCCAAGTGGTAGATCACGTCGGGGCCGACATCGCGCACGGCGTCCCTGAGTTGGGCGAGGTCGGTGACGTCAACTTGCTCACGGTCCACTCCCGTGACCTGGTCCCCGCTCAACTCGAGATGACGGATCAAGTGGCGAGCGACGAACCCCTCCGAGCCAGTGACCAGGGCGCGCACGTCAGTGGCCCCGTCGCGCGAGGTCGTAGGCCGAGAGATGCATAGCCATCGAAGCATCCCACGTGAAGCACTCGGCGCGCGACCTGGCGTCGGTGGCGAGACGCTCACGCTCCTGTTCGCTACGGTTCAGCTGGGTTCGTATCGCCGCGGCCAGGCCCGGTGCATCGCCCGCGCCACAGAGCAGGGCGCCCTCTCCCGCCACCTCGGCCATGACCGTATCGCTCGTCGTCACCACGAGCGCTCCACAGGCCATTGCTTCGAGCACGGGGAGTCCGAAGCCCTCGCCACGTGACGGGTACGCGACGCAGCGCGATCGTCGAAGCAGTGCCGGCAGCAGGGCCTCGTCGACGTAGCCCAGGCGGCGAATCCTCGATGCGGCACGATGGCTCGAGAGTTCATCCTCGAACTCATGGAGCCCCCAACCGACTTGGCCGGCCAGCCACAACTCGAGCTCGGGCTGCTCGGCCGCCAGTTCGCCAAAGGCCCCGAGCAGGACGTCAAGTCCCTTTCGCGGTTCGAAGGTGCCCAAGAAGAAGACGTAGGGCGCATCACGAGCTAAGCCATGCGCGGCGAATAGCCCAGCGTCATCGTGGTCATCACGAGTGAACACCTCGAGATCGACCCCGTGGTGGGCCACCACCACGGGCGCGTGTTCGACAAAGTGCTGGTCGATCAATCGGGCCGTAAAGTCACTGACGCTGATCAAGACATCGGCGCGTTGGGCGGCGTAGGTGATCGCTCGACGAAAGAAGGTCACCTTCGAGTGCTCGTGCCACTGCGGATTCGTGAAATAGGTGAGGTCGTGGATCGTCACCACGGTGGGTGACAATCGACGATGAGGCATGGTGTAGTGCGGTGAATGCCAGACGTCGGCCCGCGCTGCCTCGGGGCCCACGCCGAGTTTCCAAGCCTCGTAGACGAGGCGCTGAGCGCGGCCATTGGGTACCACCGGAGCGAGGGCGGCCCCGGGCGACCACTCGCGCCACCGTTCGGAGTCGTCACGGCGAGTGACCAACGTGGTTTCGACGTCGAGTCCGGGCATGCGCCGAGCGAGCTCGGCGATGTAGCGACCCGCTCCGGCTAGGTGACTCGGCACGGCTGATACATCGAGCGCGAGCCTCATCGCCACGCCGCCACATGGTCGAGGGCCGCATTTCGCCACGTCAGCTCCGACACCGAGGACCGGCGCCTCAGTCGCGCTTCGGGGCCGCCATCGAGCGCTAGTGCGTCGAGCAGGCCCTGGGCGATCGAATCGACGTCGAGCGGGTCGACGAGGACGACTTCATCGTTACGGTCGACACTCGGGGTCGAGCGACTCGCCACGACCCGCGTCCCTTCGTGCAACGCCTCCACCGGCGGCAGTCCCCAACCTTCGGCCCGGGGCACGTAGGCGAATACTTGCGCGTCACGGTAGAGACCCTTGAGAAGCGAGCGCGCGACCAGTCCAACGGTCAGCGCGTCACCCGTGGGGACCTCTCCCCAACCGGCGGGACCAGCGAGCACGAGCGGCCCGAGTTCTCCAGAGTGATGGAGCGCCTGACGATGGGCCGCGACGAGACGTTCGAGGTTCTTTCGAGGCTCTCGAGTTCCGGCGTAGAGCGTGAAGGGTCCTTTCACACCATGGCGGGCGAGGAAATCGGTCACCTCGGCGCGAGGAGCGGGCTCGATGCCGTCGTCGTCGACGCCGAGGCGCACTGGATGAATCCGTGACGGCGCGAAGCCCAACTCGATGAGTCGGTTCTTCAAGTTCGGCGACGAGGTGAGCACCCTGAGACCTTCGTGCGTTTGGATCAGTCGGAGTCTTTGGTCGTGGAAGCGCACCCCGGACCTGGTGCTCGCGTTCGGCTCATCTCGCCAGAGTAAGTCGTGCATCGCGACCGAACGAATCGCCTGAGGCCGTCCCCCGCCAAATGGCCCCGCCATGGACGTGGCGTGAACGATGTCCGCGTCGCGTGCTACGCCCAGTGGCCAGTACCGCCACACCATCGTCAGCGCCCCGACCGACAGCGGCGCGCTCATCACCCTCAGAGGCAGTTGGGCGACGTCGTGGGGTAACGCACCCTTAGGGGCTAAGCCCTGCACGCGCCATTCGGAGTCGGCGAGTGTGATCAAACCTTGAATCAATCCCCTGACGTAGGTGCCGATGCCTCCCGGTTGGGGGCGGTAGAGCTGGTCGAGCGACAGCGTCAGGTTGGGGCTCACGGCACCCAGCCTCGCACGACGTCGCGATAGAGCGCCACGTACGCTCGCGCCGCAGTTACGGGCGAGAAGTCCGCGGCTCTGGCGAGACCGGCTGCGACGACGATGGATCGTCGTGACTCGTCGCACCAGAGGGACTCGAGGGTCTCGGGGACCTCCTCGTAGGACGACATCAGGATCGCCGCGCCACCCAGCAACTCACGATTGATCTCCGTGGAGCGTGCGATCGTGGGTACGCCCGCCGAAAGTGCGGCGATGGCGAACGAGGGGAATCGAGCCCCGTCGGAAAGATGCATGACCACGCGTGCGCCAGCGAGCGCCGAACGGGCCTCGCGGCGAGCTCGCACACTCACGCCGGCACCGTTCGCGCGAATCTTCGCGCCGAGCTCTTCACTGGCCAGCACCACGACGCGCGTCGAATGGCGTGACGCGAACTCAACCAGTGCCGGCACGACGGTCATGAACAGATCCGACAGTCCGGTGACGTTGACGACGAGGTCAGTGCCATCAGTCGTCCGATCGACTCGCGGCACGGCGGGCGCGACCACCACCACCTGTTGACGGGCCACTTCGAGAACACTCTGAACCTCGTGACTGGCACTGCGACTCGACGCAACGATCAGTGCCCCATTGGACAACGCTCGACGTAGCTGGGCGATTCGCTGGTGGGTATGGGTCTCCTCGCGCAACGGCCGCAGATCGTCCACCGAGATGATCAGCGGAACTCGTTTCACCGGAGGTGTGGCGACGCCGGCTACGTGGACGATGTCGACTCCATCTAAAAGGTCATCAAGCGACGGCCCAAGACTCCGTCGCCACAACGGTAACCACAGGGACCGACCACGCAACTGTCGTTCCATTGGAGAACGAGCCTTGTTCTGCGTACGAAATCTCACCAATTCGCACTCATCGAGGCCCTCAATGGCGTCGGCGAGGTCGGTCATCGAGTCGGCCATCGACTCGAGCGAACCATCGAGGTCAAGTCCGACGCGAAGATGCGTTCGATTCACGAACCAAGGGCCAGAGAACGCATGGAACTCGTCCACTGCGGCCAGAGTTCAACGGCCCACGCACCAAATGGTTCGCTGCTCGAGGCGACCAGCCCAATGTGCTCGTTCGCGTTCAACAGCA
>JABEUR010000167.1 GCA_013044405.1 Acidimicrobiaceae bacterium
CCTTCGGGTTATGAGCCCGACGAGCTACCAGACTGCTCCACCCCGCGATGGAACTTCCAGTGTAGTAGCCATTGATGCTCGAAGGCAATCCCGCGCACAGCAACATTGCCACGTCTATTTCAACAATGCGCTGGAGTTAACCGCGTATCGCCCACTGGCGACTGGCATCTCAATTGGTAAAGGTCAAGGTGACCAGAAACGCCGCGATGGATGGCACCACACCGATCGCAAATCTCCAGCCGAATCGCCGTCCGCCGGCTACGAAGGCGATGACGCACTTGACCAAGGTATTGGCGCCCACCGCCGCTCCGACTGCCGCGAGCGTGGAGGGTAGATTCAACTGTCCTTGATTGAAAAGGGTCGCCGCCGACAGGGACCCGCCGTGTGCGTCCGCGAGGCCCGCGGCCCCCGCTACCAAGACTGCTCCGCGAGTTCCCAGATGGGCCATCCCCCATCGAGCCGCGAGTAGCGCTGCGGTGAGCACACCACTCAGCGTCAACGCGGGCAAGAGCGCGAACGGATGCTCGACGCGCGGTGGCGCTTCGAGATCGTTGGCACCAGCGCCACTCGCGCGACTGCGAAACACCAGCCACGTTGCTCCCAGCAGAGACAGGGAACCAGCGACGATCGCGGGGACTAGATGGGAGGCGACTTTCGGGCTGACAACGAACAAGACAAAACCCAGCTGCAGGTACGTCGCTACGCTCGCCATCTGCGCGCCCGCTACGGCCGCATCGAAGCGAGACGGGTTCTTGCTGATACGCCCGAGCGTCGCGCTCGCCGCAGTGGCCGAGACGAAGCCGCTAGCCAGTCCGGTGGCGAAGAGACCGCGCCTTGGACCGAGCAGACGCACCGCGATGTAGCCCACCCACGATATTCCCGTCAGGACCACGACAATGAACCAGATTCGTTCGGGATTGAGCACGCCGTAAGGTCCAAGACCGCGATCTGGAAGCAGTGGCAGGACTACGAAGGCAACGACGAGGAACTTCACGACGTCGACCAACTCCACGTCGCTCACCACATCTCGCACGAAGGAATGGAGCCGTTCCTTGCTGATCAGCACCGCTGCGATGACGATCCCCAGGGCCGCGGCGAGCGCGGCGTCATGGTAACAGAGCACGCCCAGCAGGAACGTCGCCAATGCCGAGGTCTCCGTGGTGGTTCCCGGGTCCTCACGATTGGTGCGACGATAACTAGCCACCAGCAACAGAGAAAGGAAGAACAAGACCCCCAGGACGACCCAGCCCCCCAACTCTCGAGATAACGTCCCCATGAGCGCGAGCAGGGCGAACGTACGAACGCCATACGCGCTCTCTTGTTGAGACCGGTGGCTGCGTTCGCGTTCGCCACCCAGGAGCAGTCCGATGGCGAGTGCGTACACGTAGGCCAGCAACTGAGAGGTACTCATTACTGCCGGTCTAGTGCACGCTTCGAGGGGCGAACTCAACCACGACACCGCCGCTCAAGTCGCTTGGACGTCGCGCGCCCACTAACCGGCGAGTGCGTTTTGGGCCAGCTGCAGTTGACGGTACATGGCGTTCACTTGAGACTGGTACAACCCGAGGTTCCCAGCGCCGAGCGCGGCTTGGGCGGCCGCGTAGTCGGCGCTGGCCTGCTTGAGGTAGTACGCGGAAGTTTGGCCGGACTTCGACGGTGTCGTCGGTGTCGTGGTGGGCTTTCCGGTCGGCACGTTCGCCCCGAGGACGTCGGACAGGGCACCCGCGAGCGTCGGCTCGATCCCAACGTCCTGGTTGAACACCGCAATCACGTAGCGAAGTTGCGGCAGTGGATTCGAGGTACTGGTCACGTAGAGCGGACGGATATAGAGAACGCTCTGGTCCAGGGGCACCATGAGGTTGTTGCCCAGCAACACGCTCGAGCCGTGTTGATCAAGCGGGGTGATGATGGAGCTCACCTTGGAGTTCTGTTGGATCTCGGAATCTGCCTGGACCGGACCGGTCACCGACGTGCCCCGAGGTGTCTCGTACACCTGGAGCTGGCCGTAGTTCTTCGGATCGCTCGTGGCCATGATGAAGGCCGTCAGACTCTGGACCGTCGAAGAGTTACCAGCCGGTACGTAGGCGAGTGACTCGAGCAACTGCTGATGATTGGCTTGAGGGAGCGATCCGACCTGGTACACCGGGTTCATCGAGGAGAGCGACGACGAAATGATGTTGCCCGCCGCGTCGGTCACCTGGGTCTGGGCGAGCGACTGGCTCGGGGTGCCGGCTCCGGTGGTGGGCGAGATCGCCCAGCGGTCCGACGCGTTATAGAAGGCACTCGCCGAGGTGATGTGATAACGCCCCAGGGTCGCCGCCTGCACCGAGAAGATGTCCGACGGGTAGCGCAGGTGCGTCTGGATCGCCATGGGCATGTTGCTCATTGGCTGAAACATCGTGGAGAAGGCGTGTCGGTAGGCCTTGAGGATCGGGTCGTTGGGATCGGCAGCGTAGAAGGTCATGGCGCCGGTGTAGGCGTTGACGACGACCTTGACCGAGTTGCGCACGTAGTTGAAACTTCCCGGCAGACCACCGAGGTTGACGTTGAGGTTCGAGGCATTCTCGCTGTAGGGGTACTGGTCGGTCGTGGTGTAACCGTCGAGGACGTACTGGACCTGTCCGTTGGCGATCACCGCGTAGGGCTGGGAGTCGAAGGAGAGGAACGGCGCGGCCTTCTGCACCATCTGTTGGACGTCGCGAACGAACATGACCCGGCTCTTGGACGTGATCTGGTTCGAGATCAAGAAGTTGAAGTCGCCCAGTCGCAGGGCGAAAGCCAGCCGACTGAAGATCCCCCCGACGGCGACTCCGCCGGTGCTCGAGTAGTGGCCCTCCACGGGCTGACCGGCGTTGGAACCGGCGTTGACTTGGTAGTCCAGCTCGGGCTGTTTGGTGTTGGCCACCACCCATCCCGGGTCGTTGATCCCGAAGTAGATCTGGGGATTGGTCAGCACCGGCATGCCGCCGTCTGACTGGGGAGGGACGTTCGAGACCACGAAGACCGGGTTGCCGGTGTTGGCGTCGACGGTGTTCGCCGCCACCACCGCAACGCCAATGCCGTGGGTGTACTGCAGGTGCTGGTTCACCCAGCTCTGCGATGGCAGATTCGAGGTGTTGAGTTGACGCGTCCCGATCAACACCGGGGTGAGCTTGCCGTTGATGAAGTAGCGGTCCACCGAGAGCGTCGAGAAGGTGTAGTACGAGCGGATCGACTGGCGCTTGATCACCGTGGCCAGGGCGATGGAATTGGCCGGGTCCCAGAGACGGATGTTGTTGAGTGTGGCGGCGTCGGCCTTGATCTGGCTGTTGGTGATCGTGGTCGCACCGGCGAAGGTGTGGTACTGGACGTTGTCGAGGTTGAAGGCCGAACGCGTCGCCACGATGTTTCGCTGGATGTAGGGGGCCTCAAGGGTGTTCTGGTTCGGGGTGACCTTGAGTGCCTGGAGGATCGTCGGGTAGAGCACGCCGATCAACAGGGCGACGAACGCCCAGAGCCCGACCGCCACCGCGGGCAGCGACCAGCCGCGCATGCGCACGTTCGCGAGCAGGATCAGCGCCGCGGCCAAGGACAAGAAGAAGAGGATGGTCAGCGCCGGCATGCGCGCGTGCACGTCGGTGTAGCCAGCACCCTGGGTGAAACCGTTGTTGGAGTTGACCAACTCCCACTTAGCGATCACGTAGCCCGCGGCCTTCATGAGCGCGATCCCCGCGCCGATCAGCGAGAGGTGGGCCTTCACTCGAGGAGCCACCCGCGGGGCGCTTCGAGTGGCCCTGATTCCGCCGTTGAGGTAGTGGAAACCGGTGGTGACCACGAGGGTGACGACGAAGGTCACGAGCAGCCACGTGACGACGAAGGAGACGAAGGGCAGCGTGAAGACGTAGAAGCTGATGTCCTTGTGGAAGAGAGGGTCTTTGACGTGGAAGGGCTGGCTGTTGGCGAACAAGATGTACTTCTGCCACTGGCCAATGGCGTTGAGTCCCGCGACCAGTCCCATCACGAGCGCAATGGCCGCGTAGACCCGCTTCGCGTAGGGGCGCACCACGTTCTGGAACCGGCGAACGACCTCGTCCTCGGGCTCAAAGGTCAGGTCCCTCGCCCCGAAGCGGTCGGTGAGCAGCAGGTTGCCCCACATGATGAAGAAGAAGACGGCACAGAACGTGAGACCGAGGCCGAACTTGACCATCAGCAACGTCGTGAACACCTTGCCCAGACCCACCGAGGAGAACCACATCTGGTCGGTCCAGAGCACCGCGAGGTTGCGCAGTGACAAGAAGCCCACGAAGAGCACGACGAAGGCCAGCCCGATCCAGAACCTTCGTGAGAACCGGCCCACCCGGCGCGAACGCTGGGACGGCATGTCAGTAGGGCTACGCACGCAACGAGCCTAGATGGATTTTCAGACGGGAATTATCGTGCAGGCACAACCCGCGTGCAGCGGCGGGTATGGCGATCCACTGGGGAAACTCTGTCCGGCCGGGCGCACGCCCGAGGCGGCGTCGAGCGCGCAGGCGTCACAGGGCGCGTCATTGGGAGCGGCGAAGAAGCGGATCGGCTGACCCGAGGAGGCGGCCAGTACACCGATGTGGAAGGCCCGACGCGCGGCGTCGGTGCAGAGCCGTTCGACGCGCGCCCCGCGCCATTCGCGATAGGCCGCGTTGACCCGATCGGGCCCGTCCCCACCGCCGTCGGAGAGGATGCGTTTGCGCAGCGCCAGTGCGATCGTCACCGCCAGGTCGGCGGCGCAGTCCGAGATGGCGCCACGACTGACCGGCACGCCCACCGCGCCACTCTCGTCAGTGGCGAACTGCACGCCCGCGGCCGCGGCGTCAGCGAGGGCGTCAAGGGCCGCCTCGGCGTAGCGTGCGCGCTGTTCGTGCTCGTCTTCGAGTTCGGTGGTGATCATCGCCTTCACGTCACGCAGGCGCTCGAGCATGATGTTCTGGTCGTCTTGGAGAGCTCGCTTCACCTTACGCGTCAGTACTGCCAGAGACTCGTCCAGGGCGTCATCTCGTCGTTTGAAGAGTTCGTCCAGCGGCGTGGCGGGCTTGTCGAGGACCACCGGCGGGGCCTTCTTCGGCGTGTGGGCCGTGGCGCCACGCTCTTCGAGCGTCGCCTTTCGAAGGCGCGCGAAGATCTCGTTGACCACGTCGGTGCCCGAACCGTCATCATCGATCGGGCCCTCGTGCGCCGGCGTCTCTTCGGGTTTGGCCGATCGTCGAACCCGCCCCTTGGGTTCTTGGGTCTCTTCGCTCGGCGCTTCGACGTGATGGGGCGGCGGAGCGATCTCGCGCAGTGGCGTGCCGGCGAGCAACTCCTCCTCGGTGGGCTCGGGCGTGGCCGGGCGAAGACGAAGGGCCTCGAGCGCGGCGTTACGGGCAACTTCGTCCGAGGCACCGATGTCACTGAGCGCGAGTTCGATCTGATCGCGCAGCGTCGAGACCGCTGCGCTCAGCGAGTCGCGCGCGGCGCGCAACTGCTCGATCTGCAGATGCAGGGCCTTTCGTTTGATGGCGAGGTCGTTGAGGACGTTTCGACGCGCCTCGTTGGACTGTTCGACGATCGCGCGACCTTGTTCCCTCGCCCGGTCGATCAGTGCCTCGCCATTCAACTTGGCCGAGTCGATGAGTCGTTCGGCGGCCAGGCGCGCGTCGTGTTCGATCTGCGAGGCGGTGTTCTCGGTCTCGGTGATGAGCGCGGTCGCACGCTCTTGGGCTTCGATGAGGTGTTCGGCGCTGCGCTGCTGGCTCTCGGCGAAGACTTGGGCGCTGCGCTCTTGCGCCTCGGCGGTCACCCGACCGGCCTCCTCGTGGGCCGAGCGCAGGATCGCGGCACTCTGGGCTCCGAGGGCGCTCGCGAGGGTCGCCTCGTCGAAGGTGGGGTTGGCCGCACGTCGGTGGGCCTCGCTCAACTGCTCTTGGAGTTCACGAATCCGGTTCTCCAGGTGTCCCATCTCGCGCGCGACGGCTTCGAGGTGCAGGCGTACCTCATTGGGGTCCACGCCGCCCTTACGCAACGTCGAGAAGTTCATGCGGGTGATCTCGGCCGCCGACTGACGCGTGGAGGAGAGTATGCGCCGTTCGTCCATTCCTTCAAGACTACGGCGTAACGCGAGTGAAAAAGGGGTTAGTGCGGTGCGGTGAGGGGCACGGGCGCCTGTCCCCCGATGGCTCGCAGGTCCGCGAGAGCCTGCTTGAGCGTGGTGACGCCGATGATCGTGAGCCCGGGTTGTGCCGCCGAACGAGCAGTGGCGACCTCGATCTGGGGGACGAGGAAGTACTTCGCGCCCGCGCGCTGGACGGCGACGGTCTTCTCGGCGACCCCGCCCACGTCACCGACGTTGCCCGCGACGTCGATGGTTCCAGTGGCCGCGATCGACTGATGGCCGCTCAGCGATCCTCGGCTCAACTGGTCGATCAAGGTCAGCGTCATGGCCAGGCCGGCCGAGGGTCCGCCGATGTTCTTCGTATCGATGCTCACTTTGGCCGGGAAGGTGTAGCGCACCCCGTCTTCGACCGAGACGCCCAGCCACGACCGACTGGCCCCCGACACCCCCGTACATCCGGTGGGCGCCTGCGCGCTCGGCGCTCGAGCCGTCTTCAAGGTGAGCGACGTCGCGCGCGCCCACGTGATCACCCCGGCGTTCGAAATGGTCGCGCGCGCCACCGACAGGTGCACCGTCGTGCCCGGTGCCAGCGAGTGCACGCCTCGCACGAGGTCGCACGAAGTGCGTACCGAGCGCCCATTCATGGCCACGATCTCATCGGCGACGTGCACGTTCGCGCGGCGCGCTGGCGAGGGTGCGACCACCGCGGTCACGACCGCACCGGTACTCAACGAGGGGACCTTCCAGCCCAGAACTCGGAAGGCCGAGACTTCGGCGGCCACTTTCGAGTCACTCATCTGCAGATAGCCCTGGGCGTCGAGTTCATCGGCGGGCACGCCGGGTTCGAGCAGTTGGTTCGAACTCACGAACTCGACGTGGGCCTGGAGGTGCATGGTCAGCCACTGCAGGGCGGTGAGCCCTTGGAGATAGACGTCAGTCAACATGATCCGGTCGTGGTTCGGGTCGGTCGCGACCCCTTGGACCTTCACCAACGGTGCGACGTTCGTGGCGTCACCGGGGGTGATGGCGTAGACCGAGATGTTCCATGAACCCAGTGCGATGACGGCGACCAGCAAGCCCAAGAGGGAGAACAGTATTCGACGTAGGAGGCGCCGGCGCTTCACAGGTGCTGAGATGGGGTCGTGCAACGTGATGACTCAACGCTAGCGGAGACGCCCGACGAAGCCCTCCTCGCCGCCGGATTCGCCCAGGGCGAGAACTTCGCTCAGGTCCTGTTAGGCGCCCTCCACGATGCTTCGCCGCGCCGACGGATCGTGGCGCTTCGCGGAGCGCTTCGTCAATCGCTCGCCTCCACCGAGGTCTGGCTCGAGGCGCTGGGCGACCGGGACCACGAGGTGCGCCGCGAGGCGCTGAACCTGATCGCCCACGCATCGACCGACTTCGAGCAAGTCGCCGCGAGGATCGTAGAACTGCTCGTCGACCCCGATCCGCTCGTAGTCGACGGTGCGCTGTTCGCGCTCGGTGAGCACGCCTACGCCGGAGCACTCGAACAGGTGGTGGAACTGGCCGGGCACCACGACGACCCCCGCTGTCGTGAGACGGCGGTGGCGGTGCTCGGGGTCCTCGGTGACGACCGTGCTCGCGCCGCGATCATCGCCGCGCTCGAGGACAAGCCCCCGGTGCGTCGACGCGCCATCGTGGCCCTGGCGAACTTCGAAGGTCCCGACATCGACGAGGCACTCGAGCGCGCGAGCGAGGACCGTGACTGGCAGGTGCGCGCGGCGGTGGACCAGTTGGGCCGCGCCGAGGATTAGCGGTCTACGCTGCGCAACAACGTGTGCAGTGACGACATCTCTTCGAGACAGAACTGCAGACCCTTGATCACCACGTCCTCGGGTTCGCTGGCCACGCTCACCGAGACCCCCGTGCTGGTCGAGATGAGCTCTGCGAAGTCGCGCAACTGGGCGTGACCTCCAACCAGGGTCAGCCCGCGGGCACTCAGGTCCTGGGAGAGGTCGGGGGGCGTGTCGCTCAGACACTCTTGGATCATGCGCACCGTCGAAGTCACGACGTCGTGACTAGCCGCGATCACCAGGTCGGCCTTCACTTCGACTTCGACGAGCTCGCCGCGGTCGACCGTGCGCGCGAGGATGACCTCAGAACCCGAACGCGTCGTGGCGAGCGCCGAGGCGAGATGGATCTTCAACTGCTCGACGAGCAGTGGCGAGGCCACCACCCCGAGGTTCAATCGAAGCAGCGTCGCAATGGCGTTGTCGAGCTCGTTGCCACCCACGCGGCGCGACCCACTGGTGACGATCCCGCCCAGTGAGATGACCGCGATCTCCGAAGCTCCGGCTCCGAGCACGGTGACCGCCGAGCCGATCGGGTCCTGGACGGGTAGTCCGAGACCGATCGCGGCGGCAATGGGCGCTTCGATCAGACTGACCTCCTTGGCCCCCGCTTGGATCGCGGCCTGGCGCAGCGCCCGGCGTTCGATCGAGGTGGCGAGGGAGGGAACGCTCATGACGACCCGGGCCCGGCTGAGCTTGGAGATGCCAGCGCGTTCGAAGAGCCCAGCGATCAGGCGCGCCGTCACATCGAAGTCCACGGTGGCCCCTTGGGCCAGTGGTCGAAAGACCACCACGTGTCGAGGGGTCCGCCCCACCATCTCGAGCGCTCCATTGCCGACTTCGACCACCGATCCCGAATTGGTGTCGATGGCGACCATCGTTGGTTCGTTGAACAAGATGCCTCGCTGGGCGGTCGCGAGGCGCGTGTGCGAGGTTCCGATATCGAGTGCGACGTCCACGGCCATGGGTACCGATGTTAGGGCGACCCCAACGCTGCGCCATTACTAACTAGCCTTTCATCGTGGATGGATGGCTACCCCGGTTCAGGCGCAGCTGGCGACGCTCGAGTGCCAGTCCACCCCCGAAGGGCTCGAGGGCCTGGATCCACCCGAGCGAACTGCCCAGTTTCGAGTCCCTCGACGTCTCTCCGACGTGGCAGATCCAGTCGAGGACCGCGCGATCGGTCGGACTGGTGATGGCCCTGGCCCTGATCGCGGGAGCGGCGGGGCTCACCTTGACCCACAACTCCAACCCGGCCAGCGGCGCCATGAAGGCCCACGTCGCCAAGACCCTCGCCCAACTGCCCGCGAGCAGCCGACTGGCGGCCTCGCACACCGTCACCTTGACCATCACCACCCCCGGTCATATCGAGAACCTTCCCGCTATGGTGCTGGCGAACGACCTCGCCGTCACGACCACACCCATTACGACCAATGCCCTCATCACGGGTTCGACCACGACCCACCTGAACTTTCCCGTCACCCTGATCGGGCGCGACAAGGTGATGGGCTTCTCGATCGTCAAACTGGGCGCCAAGATCGCCCCTTTGACCTTCGCTCCGCTACCCGCGTCAACAACCGTGCTCGCCATCTCTCCGCTCATGCAGGGTTCGACCAAGCCACCGCTCTACGCCTGGGCCAACACGACCCTGGGCGACCCCACCGTCGACGTCCACGGCGTCATCAGCTATCTCTCGACCCAATCCAACGCGAACCTCAACGGCTTCACCGACGCCATCGCGATCAACGGGGCGGGCGACGTCGTGGCGGTGCTCTCGGGCAACCACCAGTGGTATTCGGCCCAGTTCGTGGCGCGCATTGCCAATATCGTCGCCACGGGGCGCGGATGCCACGCCAGCCTGGGCGTGATCGGCGCCGCCGAGCAGGGCGGTGGCGTGCGAGTCAACCGGGTCATCCCCAAGAGTCCGGCCCAGTGGCACCTCAAGGTCGGTGACGTGATCACCGCCATCAACGGCCACGCCACCGACACCTTCAGCGCCTATTCGACGGTGCTGTACCTGACACCGGCCTACTCGCAGGTCCAGGTCTCCTACGTTCGCCGCACGAGCCAGGAACACACTGAGATCACGTTGGGCTGCGCCCTCTAGGTTAGAGACATGAGCGGCGACCCATTCGGCGGAATGTTCGGGGACATCTTCTCCCTGCTCGGCCAACAGGGACCCGACGCGTGGTTCACCACCGCCGCCCAGCTGGCGCTCAACATCGCTCGAGGCGCCGACGGCGACCCCAATCCCCTCCCCATAGAACGCCAACGCCTCGAGGAGCTCGCCCCCCTCGTCGCACGGCACGTCAACGCCCTGTTCGAGGTGTCCCAAGAGCCCACGATCAGTGTGGTCAACCGGTCGTCGCTCACGCTGGCCGCGCTCAACCAGTGGCGCCCGCTCATGGAGCCGCTCGTGGCCACCACGACCAACCTGGGCCAGGACCTCGACGTCGAGTCGAACCCGATGATGGCCCAGATCGCCGCGGCGATCGGGCCGTTGTTCACCGGATTTCAGATGGGGTCGGTCGCCGGACACTTCTCGGAGCGGGCCTGGTCCCTCGCGGCCCTGCCGCTACCGCGCAACAACGACGAGCGCCTCTTGGTGGTGAACAACCTGAGCGCCTTTTCCGAGGCCTGGTCACTCGAACGTGACGAGGTCTACATCTTCGCGCTCGCCCAAGAGTTCGTGGCATCGATCGTGCTCAGTCAGCCCGGCACCGGTGACGCGCTGCGCGCACTGCTGATCGACACCGTCCACGAGTCCACCCGCGCCCAGGGTGATCTCATGAATCGCCTGCAGTCGATGATCCAGCCCGAGGACCTCGCCAACTTCATGAACAATCCCGAGGCCCTGCTCGACGGTATCGAGATGCCCGAGGAAACCGACGCCACCCGGGCCATCAACGCCGCGGCGAGCGTGCTGCTCGCCTTCTTCGACGCTGCCGCCCATCAGGTCACCCGAACGATCCTCGGGCCGCGCCCGGTACTGGTGGAGGCCTACGCCCGACATCGCCGCTCCGACGCTCGCGGAGAGGACAGCGCCGCCGCCCTCTTTGGCATCTCCACCCAGGGACCCCACCACGACGCCGCGGCGCGCTTCGTTACTTCCATGGACGAGCGCCACACGCTGCGGGTCTTTGACGCGCTGCTACGAGTCGATGGACTGCCGAGCGCCACGGAACTCGACGACCCCGACGCCTGGTACGAGCGGGTCACCAACTCTCCCCTGGCCTAGCGCGAGCGAACTCGCTCGCCCGTCGCCGTGCGCATCATGAGCTGATCATCGTGTACCACGAGCCAGGCGACGTTCTGGGTCGCCAGGGCCCGAGCCGAGGACGCCGCGCTCAGGACTCCTCTTCGTAGCCGAGGTTCCACTCGACGAGGAGGTTCTCGCGTTCGCCGTCGCGGTTGACCCGCTCGCGATTTCTGCGGAACTGCGGGTCGTGGGGAGGCAGGAAGCGAAGTCGGGCATCGACCCGGTCGACGAACGCCTGGATCTGGTCCTCGTCGCCAAAGACCATCCGGCACTCCCAGTGCGGGGCCACCGGGCCCAGGTAGATCACCTGGACGTGACCGACCGGCTCGATGACTTCGGTGGTCTCTGTGGTGGGAACCTGGCTCACGGCACTCCTCGGGGCTACCTCGATACGTCTGAGGGACCATTCTACCGGCTCCAACGTCGCCGCTCGCACGAAATCGAGCCGCTCGCCGGGCCGAGCCGCGTCTCGTGAACAAGTGAACGAATCGTTCGCGGACTGTTACACAAAGTGTCGCTACTGTGAGTAGTGGTAGCCCCCAGGAGGTGCACATGAGTTCAGAGTGGATGGCTGATGGCAAGTGCCGCGAGTACCCGGCCGAGGTCTTCTTCCCTCGTGACGGGGTCGGTGTCATCAAGGCCCAGCACATCTGCGCTGAATGCCCGGTCGCCGCGCGCTGCCTCGAGTACGCCCTGGAGAACCACATCGATCACGGCATCTGGGGAGGTCGCAGCGAGCGCGAACGACGTCGTCTCTTGCGCGAGCGACGGCGCCGGCGCATCTTCAACATCGACGCACATTGACGAACACTGCGCGTGTTTGAATGCGTCATCAACGTCTCAGAGGGACGTGACCTCGACGTACTCGAGGCGATTGGCGAGCGTGCGGGCGAGTCACTGCGCGACCGTCATAGTGACACCTTTCACAATCGCTCCGTCTATACGCTGATCAACGCCCCCGGACCGCTCCTCGAGGACGTGCGGGGCCTCATCGCCACCTCCCTTGAACGCCTGGACCTTCGTACCCATCAAGGGGTGCATCCGCGTTTCGGCGTGGTCGACGTCGTGCCCTTCGTTTCGCTCGAGCGCGCCGAGCGCGCGCTGGCGCTGACGATGCGTGATTCGATCGGCCACTGGATCTCGACGAGCTTCGAGGTTCCCGTCTTCTACTACGGCCCCGTGGGCGACGAGTTTCGAACGTTGCCCCAAGTGCGTCGCCGAGCCTTTCGCACGCTCGCTCCCGATCTCGGGCCGCGCGAGCCCACGGCCCGCTCGGGAGCGGTGGCACTGGGCGAACGTCCGGTGCTCGTGGCCTGGAACCTGTGGTTGAGCGACGTGTCACTCGAACGCGCTCGCGCCATCGCTGGTTCGATACGAAGCGATGCGGTGCGTTCACTCGCCTTCGCGATGGGTGAGCAGGTCCAGGTCAGTTGCAACTTGATCGCGCCCGAACTCGTGGGGCCCGCAGCGATCTACGACCAGGTGACCTCTCAGTTGAGCGGAGTCGAGCGAATCGAGCGCGCCGAACTGGTCGGTCTCATGCCCGCGAGCGTGCTCGACGCCCAAGAGCGCGCCCGATGGGATCAACTGGGACTCAGCGACCAGACGACGATCGAGAGTCGTCTCAGCTAGCGCATCAGCCGGCCTGAGCGCGTCGTTCGATCGCGCGTGCGCGGCGCAGACGACGACGTTCGCGCTCGCTCATCCCGCCCCAGATTCCGAACTTCTCCCCGTTGTCCAAGGCGTACTCCAGACAGTCCTCGCGCGCCACGCAACCGCGACAGACCTCTTTGGCCTCGCGAGTGGAGGCACCGCGCTCGGGAAAGAACAGATCGGGGTCGACCCCCATGCAGTTGGCCCGGGCCTGCCAACCACGGTCTTCCATCCCACTCATCAGTTCTACGATTTCCACGCTGAATTCCTCCCTGACAGCGGCTGGACGCCACCGATGTAATTACAACGGTGTCATTGTGGCGGGGTTTGGGCCAAAAAGCAAATGGAACTTTGAAAACTTAGGATGAACAGGGACTTTGGAGGACTAACTCACGTGACGGTGCTTGACGAAATCGTCGAGCACGTAGGAGCCGAGTTCGTCGACGTCGGTGTAGAAGAGTCGTCCGCCGTTGACCTTGGCGATCTGCTCGACGAAGGGGAACTGGCTGCGCTCGATGTCCAGGGCGAAGGTGTTGATCGTGATGTCGGCCTTCGTGCAGCGCATCACCTCGGCCATGGTCTTTTCCAGGGTCTCGCGCACCGGCGGCCAGGAGAAGAATGGCTCGCCATTGCTCATCAGGTGCGCGGTGGGCTCGCCGTCGGTGACCACCACGATCTGGCGCTCGCCGCGCTCGCGTCTCAACAGGTGGCGACTCAGCGCGAGGGCGTGTTGGAGGTTGGTGCCGTAGTTGTAGTCGATGCTGAGCGCGGGGATGTCCTCGATCTTGAGCTCCTGGGCGGTCTCGCCGAAGCCGACGACCGCCACGAAGTCACGCGGGTACTTCGAACGGATCAGCGAGGTCAGGGCGAGGACCATCTTCTTGGCCGGCACGAGGTTCCCGCGCATCGCCATCGAAAGCGAGAGGTCGATGGCGAAGATCGTCGACGAGCGCCGCGTGGCCTCGTACTCTTCGACTTCGAAGTCGTCGGGGTGCAGGGCCACGGGTGTTCCGGGGCCCTGGCGCAGAACGGCGTTGCGCAGGGTCTTGGGCAGGTGGATGGCGAAGGGTTCGCCGGGCTGCCAGGGCTTGGAGGTCTCCTCGCGGTCCCCGCCTCGGGCCACTCTCGCCTCGCGGTGCGCGCCGAGCGTGGGGGTGTTGCGCAGTTGGGCGAACAGGTCCTTGAGCGCCTGTTGGCCGATCTGGCGTATCCCCTTGGGGGTCAACTTCGTGCGATGGCCGTCGCGTTCGACAAAGCCCTGGTCCTTCAGTTCTCGCAGCGCACGCTGGAGGCGCTCGACGTGACGGGCCGCGTCGTCGCCTAGGTTTCGCCGCACGGCCTCCACGTCCACCTCGGGCAGGCCCGTAGCGGCGTTGGCCCGACCGAGGAACTCCTCGAGACCCTTCAGCTGGCCCATCTGCTCGGCCAGCGAAGCCGACTCGGCGAAGGGTCCGCCCTCGTTGCCGCGCATGCGGTGCGCCCGGTTCCAGTCGATGTCGGGGGTGGCCATGCGCAGGTTCGACACCAGTCGGTTCATCGAGAAGTTGAGGTCCATGTTCTCCATCATCTGGGAGAAGAGGTTTCGAAGTTCGCCCTGCTGTTGGGCCGAGAGCGAGTTGAACATCGCCTCGGCCGCGGCCGCTCGCTCGGCCATGGCTCGAACCACGTCCTCGAGGTTCTGCGCTCCGGGGAAGTACTCGCCGAACTTCTCCATGAACGTTTCGAACGTCGGGTCGAGTTCCTCGCCACGTCGGTCCTGTTCGATCATCGTCGAGAGCGCGTCCATCATCTCGCGCATGCGCGCCAGCTCCTCGGGGTCCGGGCGTGCGAGGAACTCCTTGCTCTGCTCGAAGTAGGTGTTGAGCACGTCGCTCTCGAGTTCGCCCATGAGCGACTCGAACGCCTCGCGCGCCTCGGACGAGACGAATTCGTAGTTCGAGTAGTCGCGCAGTCGCTCCGAGAGTCGGTCGCTCATGAGGTCTCGCTGCATGCGCTTCTGGTCGACCAGGTCGCGCGTGACGTCTTGACGGCGTTGGTCCTGGGACGCTTCGGCGTCCAAGAGGAGCTGGTCGAGCTCCTGGGCCTCGGTCTCCTCGATCTCGTCGAGCCAGTCGCGGTAGCGCTGCAACTCGCCCTCGGGATCGGCCTGTTGTTCGAGTTCTCGTCGCTTCGAACGAGTCTGGTCGAGCAGGTCGCGCAGTCCCTCGATGCGCTCGCCGTCAGCGGTGGTGAAGCCCTCACGCAGCAATCGGTCCATCGCCTCGTCGAGGTCGCCGCTCTCCATGAAGTCGTCGCCCAACAGGCGCAACATCTCGTCCAAGTCGAGGTCGTCGAAGTCGTCGCCCTCGCCGAAACGACGAAAGTTGTAGCGAACGGCCACTAACGGTTCCTCGAACGATAGAGGGCCCGCGGGCCCGCGGCGTCCTTGGCGAGGCGCTTGGTCAGGTACAGACCCTCGAGCACGAACTCAACCGCCGAGGCCAGTTCGCCGTCGCTGGCGCCCGGTCCCGCGACCCGGCGAACCGGTACCTCGAGTGCGGGCATGGCGGCGATCACGCTCACGTAGTCTCGGTCGGGCAGGTCGTCGCCGGTGTGCACGAGCGCTTCGGAGTTGAAGGCTTCCACGATCACCGGCGCCTCTTCTAACAAGACGTGCTCGGCGAAACTCTGGCGAACCGCGAGCGACACCAAGGCGGCGATCACCTGGTCCGAGTCGCTGTCGTCCATGGTGTCGAACTCGATCTTGCCCTGGGTCGACTGGACCATCGCGGACAGGTCACTGATGCGCGGCACGACCGTGGCGTCGTGGGTGCGCAGCGTGCGGCGCAGCGCGTTGGCCACGACCGTCTCGTAGTTCGCGATCGACAGGCGCACCGACACGCCCGAGCTCTGGCTAATGACGTGGCTCTTGCGAGCGACGTGGCTCACTCGAGCCACGATGTCGTCGATGAACCAGGGGACCCGGATCGGCACCGGCGCGCTGGGCAACTTCGCCTCCTGGTGGATGATGGCGATCTCGGTGGTGATCTCGTAGGGGTAGTGCGTGCGGATCTGGGAGCCGAAGCGGTCCTTTAACGGGGTGATCAACCGTCCGCGATTCGTGTAGTCCTCGGGGTTGGCCGTCGCCACCACCAAGACGTCGAGGTTGAGGCGCACCAGGTGGCCGCGGATCTGCACGTCGCGTTCCTCGAGCACATTGAGCAGTCCGACCTGGATGCGCTCGGCGAGGTCGGGCAGTTCGTTCATCGCGAAGATCCCCCGGTTCGACTTGGGTACCAGGCCGTAGGAGAGGGCTCTGGGGTCGTCGAGGAAGAGACCGCCGGCGACCTTGATCGGGTCGACCTCGCCAATCAGGTCGGCCATCGAGGTGTCGGGCGAGGCCAGTTTCTCGGCGAATCGCTGGGTGCGGTGGACCCAGGTAATGGGGGTGTCCTCGCCCTTCTGCGCCACCAGGTCCATCGCGAAGGCCGAGATCGGCGCAAAAGGGTCGTCTCGGACCTCGGAGCCCGCCACGATGGGCATCCACTCGTCGAGCAGTTCCACGAGCGAACGGATCATGCGGGTCTTGGCCTGACCGCGTTCGCCGAGCAGGATGATGTCGTGACCGGCGAGCAGGGCCGTCTCCAACTGGGGCAGCACCGAATCCTCATAGCCCAACACCGAGGACGTGAGGGGACGCCCCTCGGCGAGACGTTGTTCGAGGTTGAACCTGATCTCCTCGCGCACGGACTTGGCCTGGTAGCTCGAGGCGCGTAGCGCGCGAAGGGTGGTGGGCAGTTCACTCGGGGTGATGGGGGTGCTCATAGACGTACCTTAAAGGTTCGAAGCGCGAAGTAATTCTCGCTCAGGGTGCGCTGAGGAGCGTCTCGCGCACGAGTGGGGCACCCGGGCGATAGGCGAGGTGCGCGCTGCGCGGCGCGTCCAAGACCACCACGTCGGCGCGCGATCCCGGGCTGAGTCGTCCGATGTCGTCGCGACGCAGCGCCATCGCACCACCGCGCGTCGCCGCGTAGAGGGCTTCGTCGGGGGTCATGCCCATCTCACGCACCGCCAGCGCGATCACCAGACCCATGCTGGTCACGTAGGAGGTCCCGGGGTTGCAGTCGCTCGCGAGCGCCACGCACACCCCCGCGTCGAGGAAGCGACGCGCCGACGGATAGGGCGAACGCGTCGAGAACTCCGCGCCGGGCAGCAGCGTCGCCACGGTCCTCGAGGCACCCAGCGCTTCGAGGTCGGCGTCGCTCACGTGGGTGCAGTGGTCGACGCTCGCCGCGTCGAGTTCGACGCCGAGCGAAATAGCCCCGATGTCGGCGAGTTGGTTGGCGTGCAGCCGCACCCCCAAGCCGGCGCGGCGCGCGCTGGTCAGCACCAGGCGCGCCTCGTCGACGTCGAAGGCCCCCCGGTCACAAAAGACGTCGGCCCACTTCGCCTCGCTCGTGCAGGCCTCGAGCATGGCCCCAGCGACCAGTTGCACGTAGCCTTCGCGGTCGTGACCGAACTCCTCGGGCACGACGTGGGCTCCGAGGAAGGTCACCTCGGCGGTCACCTCGCGCGCCAGTCCCACCAGGCGGGCCTCTCCATCAAGGGTGAGCTCGTAGCCCGACTTCACCTCGAGCGTGGTGACCCCGCCGAGGCGCAGTTCGTGCGAGCGCTTGCTCGTCGCCTCGCGAAGTTGTTCGGCGCTCGCCTTGCGCGTCGAAGCGACGGTGCGCAGTATCCCTCCCCCGTCGTAGGGGCGCCCGGCCATGCGCGCTTCGAACTCGTCACTGCGCTCACCGGCGAAGACGAGGTGCGTGTGCGAGTCCACGAAGCCCGGAACGACGGCGCAGTGCGCGACGTCGATCATCTCGTCGGCGGCGGGCGCCTTCGCGTCGGGGCCCGTCCACAGCACCTCGTGCTCGTCGAGCACCATGGCCGCGTTGAGGATCCGGCCCATCGCCGATTGATCCCCCTGGGTGG
Organism: Acidimicrobiaceae bacterium; assembly: GCA_013044405.1. Classification (GTDB taxonomy): domain Bacteria; phylum Actinomycetota; class Acidimicrobiia; order Acidimicrobiales; family RAAP-2; genus RAAP-2. The sequence continues at coordinate 17,789 of JABEUR010000167.1, forward strand.
GGTCGTTGGTGGTCAGCTCGCCGATGTGGCGTAGGACCCGGGTGCTCACACCTCGCCCTCGCGCATGGGAATTCGAACACCGCGCTGCTCGGCCGTCTCCTCGGCGATCTCGTAGCCGGCGTCGACGTGGCGGATGACGCCCATGCCCGGGTCGTTGGTGAGTACCCGGCGAATCTTCTGCCCGGCGAGCTCGGTGCCGTCGGCCACGCAGACCTGACCCGCGTGGATCGAGCGGCCGATCCCGACGCCTCCGCCGTGGTGGATCGAAACCCACGAGGCGCCCGAGGCGGTGTTGACCAGCGCGTTGAGCAGCGGCCAGTCGGCGATGGCGTCGGAGCCGTCGAGCATCGACTCGGTCTCGCGGTAGGGCGAGGCGACCGAACCGCTGTCGAGGTGGTCGCGCCCGATCACGAGCGGCGCGGAGATCTCGCCCGAGGCGACCAGGTCGTTAAAGGCGACGCCCGCGCGGTCGCGCTCGCCGTAGCCGAGCCAGCAGATGCGCGCGGGCAGGCCCTGGAACGCCACGAGCTTCTGGGCCTTGGTGATCCAGCGGTGCAACGGCTCGTTATCGGGGAAGAGCTCGAGCACGGCCCGGTCGCTACGCTCGATGTCCTTGGGATCGCCCGAGAGCGCCGCCCAACGAAAGGGGCCCTTGCCCTCACAGAAGAGGGGCCGGATGTAGGCGGGCACGAAGCCCGGAAAGGCGAAGGCCCGCGAGTACCCGGCGTTCTGGGCCTCGCCGCGAATGGAGTTGCCGTAGTCGAAGACCTCCGCGCCCTCGTCCATGAAGCCGACCATGGCCTCGACCTGCTTGGCCATGGTCGCGCGCGCTCGATCGGTGAACTCCTCGGGCTTCTTCTCGGCGTAGTCGTGCCAGTCGGCGAGGTCGATCCCCTCGGGCAGGTAGCTGAGCGGGTCGTGCGCCGAGGTCTGGTCGGTGACGATGTCGACCTCGACCCCGCGGCGCAGCAGTTCGGCGAAGACCGTGGCGGCGTTGGCGACCAGCCCGACGCTCAGCGCGACGCGCTGCTTCTTCGCCTCGAGCACGCGCGCGATCGCCGCGTCGAGGTCGCTCGTCCATTCGTCGAGGTAGCGAAATTCCACGCGCCGTGCGAGTCGCGTGGGATCGACGTCGACGCACAGGCACACTCCGTCGTTCATCGTCACCGCGAGGGGTTGGGCACCGCCCATCCCGCCCGCGCCACCGGTGAGGGTGAGCGTGCCCGCGAGCGTGCCCGCGAAACGCTTGGCCGCGACCGCGGCGAAGGTCTCGTAGGTGCCCTGGAGGATGCCCTGGGTGCCGATGTAGATCCACGAGCCGGCGGTCATCTGTCCGTACATCGTGAGCCCGAGCGACTCGAGACGGCGAAACTCTGGCCACGTGGCCCAGTCGCCCACCAGGTTCGAGTTGGCGATCAGTACCCGAGGAGCCCATTCGTGGGTCTGGAAGACCCCAACCGGACGGCCCGACTGGACGAGCATCGTCTCGTCGCCCTTGAGGCTGCGCAGCGTTCGCACCAGCGCATCGAAACTGGCCCAGTCGCGTGCGGCGCGCCCGGTCCCGCCATAGACCACGAGGTCGTCGGGTCGTTCGGCGACCTCGGGGTCGAGGTTGTTCTGGAGCATGCGCAGGGCACCCTCCTGGGGCCATCCGAGCGTGGTCAGTTCGTTCCCGCGCGCCGCGCGCACCGGTCGGGCACCTTGCATGAGTTCTCCCCTTTCGATCAGGACAACGTGACGAATCGACTCACGAGCTCGAGCAGCTCGCCGCTGCGCACCAGTTCACCGACCGCGGCGATCTCGGGAGACAGCCAACGATCGTGGCCCGGCCCGCCCGAGACGGCGTTCACCCGTTCACTCACCGCGCCCGTCACCGGCGAAGGCGTGAGCGGACTGCGCAGCGCCAACGCCCGCGCGCCACTGAGCAACTCAATGGCGAGCACGTCGGCGAAGGCGTTGAGCGAGCTGCGCAACTTTCGAGCGGCGTGCCAGCCCATCGACACGTGGTCTTCCTGCATCCCCGACGACGGTATGGAGTCCACGCTCGCGGGGGTGGCCAGACGCTTCATCTCCGAGACCAGGGCCGCCTGGGCGTACTGGGCGATCATGAGCCCCGAGTCGACGCCCGCCTGATGGGCGAGGAAGGGCGGCAGGCCGTAACTGCGGTGCACGTCGAGCATGCGGTCGGTGCGACGCTCGGACATCGAGGCCACGTCGGCCAGGGCGATCGCCAAGAAGTCGAGTACGTAGGCGATCGGGGCGCCGTGGAAGTTACCGTTCGAGACCAGCGAACCGTCTACGAGCACCGAGGGGTTGTCGATCGCCGAGGCCAACTCGACGTCGGCGACGCGCGCGGCGTAACTGAAGGTGTCGCGTGCCGCGCCGTGGACTTGGGGGGCACAGCGCAGCGAGTAGGCGTCTTGGACCTGGGAGGGGTCGTCGAGGTGCGAGCTGACGATCTCGGAGTTCGCCAGGAGCGAGGCGAGATTGGCCGCGCTCAGACGCTGACCCACGTGGGGACGCAGCGCGTGGATCTCCTCGAGAAAGACCCGGTCGGTCCCGCGAAGCGCCTCCACCGACATCGCGGCCGCCACGTCCATGAGCCGCAGCAGATCGTCGCCGTCCTCGATGGCGAGAACGAGTTGGCCGAGCATCCCGTCGGTACCGTTGATGAGGGCGAGGCCCTCCTTCTCGGCGAGTACCACGGGATCGAGGCCGGCCCCAACGAGGGCGTCTCGTGCGCTCATGCGTGCTCCTCCGCGATCGCGCACGTCGCCCTCACCCATCAGGGCCAGTGCCACGTGCGCGAGCGGTGCGAGGTCGCCCGAGCATCCGAGCGAGCCGAACTCGTGCACGATCGGCGTGATCTGCTCGTTGAGCAGCGCCGCGTAGGCCAGGGCCGTCGAAGGGCGAACGCCCGAGACGCCGCTGCACAGGTTCGTCAGTCGCGACACCATCATCGCTCGGATGACCTCGGTCTCGACCTCGGGACCGACGCCGGCGGCGTGTGAGCGGATGAGCGATCGCTGCAACTCGCGCCGGTCCTCGGGCGAGATGAAGGTCGTGGCGAGCGAGCCAAAACCCGTCGACAGGCCATAGACGGGGGTTCCGCTCTCGACGAGGGCGTCGATTGCGTGGCGTTGAGCGCTGAGGCGACCCAGCACCGCTTCTGAGAGCACCACGGCATCACGCGTGCGCGCCACCGCGATCAACTCGTCGCGAGTCATCGCTGCGGGCGTTATCTCGACGGTCATGTCCCTCTCCTTCGAACGCCCGCGAGGGCCTCGAGTACCAACAGCGCTGCGAGACGTACCGTGCGTTCGTCGGCGCTGTCACGCGCGACGTCGATCTCGGTCAGGTCGATCGCGACGACCGAGCGCTCGCTCGTCACGCCACGCACGAAGCGGCGCAGCTCACTAGCCGACAGCCCCCCCGGCACCGCCGCCGGGCAGCCCGGTACGACGCTGCGGTCCGCCACGTCGAGGTCGATATCGACATAGACCCGACGCCCGCCTTCGCTGGCGACCTCGATTGCTCGTCGTGCGGTCTCCTCGACGCCGGTGCTCCTCAGCTCCTCGAGCGCTATCACGCTGACGCCGAGTTCGAGGGCGCGTCGCGCGTAGTGGGGCGAGTTCGAGAAGTCCCCGATGCCGACCTGGACCACGTGACGAGCGTCGAGTCCGTCGTCGAGCAGTTGGCGCACCGGAGAGCCGTTGGAGACGCCTTCACGCATGTCGAGGTGGGCGTCGAGGGTGACCAGTCCCCAGTCGTCGTAGTTCTGCGCGCTCATCGCGCGAAGCGCGTGCCACGTCGCGGCGTTGTCGCCTCCGAGCACGACGACCATCTCGAGGTCGGGATCGAAGGACGCCACCACCTCGCGCACGCGCCGCGGACCCCCCTTGCCGTCGGGGTTGTCCACGTCGCCGTAGTCGACGAGGGCGAGGTGTTCGCCCAGGTCGACGTGGTCGCTGAAGGACCACGTCGAGAAGCGCCCGAGGGCACGGCGCAGCGCCTGGGGCGTGCTGAGCGCGGAGCGAGCGCTCAACGACGTCGCGTGGGTCGCCACCCCCACCAGTCCGACGTTGCTTCGCCCTGGGACGGACCTCGGTGAGATCAGCGAGCTGGCGGGTGGCCAGTTGGGATCACTCGATGTCGCCACGTGGCCCATGTTAGGCACGCCCCCGGGGCGCGTCGTCACGGAACGGTGGTGCTCGAGGCGGGAGGTGACGTGGTCGTGGGATGACTGGACGTCGTGGTGGCGATAGGGGTCGTGGTCGTGGTGGGACGAGTGGGCGCCTTGGAAGAACAGCCCGGCCCGGCCAGTGCGATCGGTTGGGGCTGCACGCCCACGACGCCGCTCTTGAGACCGCGACTCGCCCAGTTACAGGTCCAACTGGCCGGCTCGGCCAGCGCGACGAAGAAGTCGCGCGACCATCCGTAGTCGTAGATGTTCGGACTGTGCTCGGCCCCGGCCAAGACGACGTTGTAGGTGCCCCCGGGATGATGGAGCGGCTGGGCGGCGGCGCCGAGGATCGGCCAGTACGGGTTCATGTCGAGCTCCATTGCCTTGATCGCACCAGCGGCCACGAGCGCCTGGGCGAGGGTGCGTGCGAGGACGCCCTGCATGGTGGCGACGTAGATGAGGTTGCCCTGGGCGTCGACGCCCAGTCCGGTTCGCGGGTTGTAGGGCGTGTTGTTGAGCGGCGAGCCCCAGATGTTCCAGTTCGACGACAGCGCGGCCGCGCTAGGGCGCGAATTGAGCACGAGTGGGGTGAGGTTCTGTCGATAGGTGATCGGGTTGAACCCGCGCGTGGGAAAGTTCGGCGCCCCCCAGACCCCCATCTCCCAGTGTCCCGCGCGATTGATCACGATCGTCATGTCGCCCTTCACGAGCGCGACCATGGTCAAACCGTCCACCACCGACCCTCCGGCACTGGCCGACTGCTTGAAGCCGCCGTTGAACACGGCCACCACTCCGGCGCGGCCCTCGTTGCTCCAGTCGATCGCCGGCGCGGCGTCGGGCGGAGCCTTCACCCACTGGTTGGGATCGCCACTGCCCACGTGCCAGCGCAGTAGCGTCGTCCTCGCGCGCAGGCGCACGGCTCGAAACGTCACCGTACCGACCTTGATGTTGCGATAGTCGACCATGACGCCGCGCTTGGAGGAACTGACGATCGTCCAACCCAGTTGATGACGCTCAGGCGGGATCGTGGTCGTGCTGGTCGTGCTGATCGAACTCGTCGTGGAGGTCGTCGTCGCGCTCGAGACCATGTAGCCGGTCCCCACTCCCACCAGCGCCACGAGCACGACCACGCTGAGCGCCACGATGCGCCAGGTTCGCCGCAGCGGCGCGCGTCTGGTCATTGACTCGCTATCGTTCGACGGTTCGAACACCACTCTCGCCGACCTCCGGTTCGTCAGCGGCGATGAACTTCGGTACCTCGGTCGCCTCGAGCTCCTCGGGCCGATCATCCACGTAGACCGGTGCTGGGGTCGCGACGTACTCACCGAGCTCACTGCGCGTGACGACGTTGGTCGTCTTGCGCTTGCCGCCACCGTGGACGCCCTGGAGCTCCTTGCAGATCTTGTAGGTGAGCGGATAGGCGATGAACGGCGAGATGAGCACGAGGACCCGCATCGCCCACAGAACGGTGTTGAGAGGCAGGTGGAAGAAGTTGGCGATGACGTCGGTCGAGCTCGCGACGAACAACATGAACAGCGAGGCCAGCACCGCCGATCCCGCGGCGGTGCGCTTGGGCCGGTTGCTCGGACGATCGAGCAGGTTGTGCATCGCCGTGTCCTTGGTGACGAACTTCTCGATCGCCGGCCACGCGTAGGCCAGACCGAAGACCAGACCGGGGAAGATCACCGCGGGGATCGTCACCTCGAGTGGGATCGTGAAGCCGAAGCTATGGAAGGACCACGCCGGGAAGATGCGCAGCGCCCCGTCGAGGAAGCCCATGTACCAGTCGGGTTGGACGGCGTAGGAGATCCGCGCGGCGTCGTAGGGACCGAACTGCCAGATCGGGTTGATCTGGGCGAAGGCTCCGAGCAACGCCGTGACCCCGCCGACGACGAACAAGAAGCCGGTGGTCTTGGCCATGAAGACCGGGAACATCGGTGAACCCACGACGTTGTCCTCGGTGCGCCCTTCGCCGGGGAACTGCGTGTGCTTTTGACGTACCAGGAGGAACATGTGCGCACCGACCAGGCCCAAGATCAGCGCCGGTACGACCAGCACGTGCAAGATGAAGAACCTCGGGATGATGGAGGTCCCCGGGAAGTTACCGCCGAAGAGCAAGAAGGCGAGGTAACTGCCCACCACCGGAACCGAGAGGATGATCGAGTAGGCGATGCGGATTCCGGTGCCCGAGACCAGGTCGTCGGGCAGCGAGTAGCCGAGGAACCCGTTGACGATGGCGAGGGTCAACAGTGTCGTGCCGATCGTCCAGTTGAGTTCTCGAGGCTTGCGAAAGGCGCCGGTGAAGAACACGCGCGCCATGTGCACGACCATCGAGCCGATGAAGATGTCACAGGACCAGTGGTGCATCTGGCGCATCAGCAGTCCGGCGCGCACGGCGAAGGACAGGTTGACCGTGGAGGAGAAGGCCTGGGTCACGCGTTGTCCGTCGAGCGGGAGGTAACTGCCGTGGTAGGTGACGAGTGCCTGGCTCGGGATGTAGTAGAGGCTCAAGAAGACGCCGGTGACCAACAAGATCACAAAGGAGTACAGCGCGATCTCACCGAGCATGAAGGACCAGTGATCGGGGAAGATCTTGTCGAGGAACGTACGTCCGCCCTTGGCGACGCCCAGGCGGTCGTCGAGCTCGCCCAGGGCTTTGCCGATGTTCCCGTAGGGGCCCAGCGCCTGCTTCTTGGCCCGTTTGGTGTTCGTGGCCTCGCTCATGGCCGCTCCCAGAATCCCGGTCCGACGGGCTGGCCGTAGTCGCGCTGGGCTCGGATGTAGCCCTGCGCGTCGATGTAGAGCGGCAGCTGGGGCAGCGGGCGCGGGGCGGGGCCGAAGTTGGGAATCGCGCCGTTGGTGACGTTGAACATCGACTGGTGACAGGGACACACCAGCAGTTGCAACTGCTGTTCGTAGAGGCCCACGGGACAGCCCAAGTGGGTGCAGAGCTTGGAGTAGGCGATGTAGCCCATCGGCCCCCAGGTCTCTCG
>JABEUR010000050.1 GCA_013044405.1 Acidimicrobiaceae bacterium
CGTCAAGCAGAGTCGCGTCGTTGACATCTTTGCGCAATCGCCGCGCAGTTTCCAGAAGATCGCCATCAACCGTTGTGCTCACTCGTACCCTACTCATGCCACAACTATAGCATAATCACGGTGGTGTGCACGGGTCCTTGGGCTGGTGACAGTATGACGGCTACTCAACGACATCCCTACAGCACGAAGACCCAGGATCTCCCTGGGCCTTCGGCTTACTTTATGGACTACCTGGTGGCGGGGGAATTACAGTGAAGGGCCACGACGTAGGGAGTAAGTTCCCAATTTTCCTCGTGAAAGTTTCTGCACACCCGAGTCGCACACCCCTCTGCACACCCTCGCCGCATTTCCCGCCGTTGACGTCCTCTCAAGTGGCGGATGAGACCAGCGAGGTCTATCAGACTCCTTCTCCAACGATGATGCGCGCCAAGTCCGCGCCGACGGTGACGCGACCGCGATATCCACCCTGTCTGACGTCGGACTCGAATTCCACGACGCCAGCCTCGTTTTCCGGTGCGGGAATAAGGTGCGTCAGCACCAGATGACGGACACCAGCTTGCTCCGCCATGCTCCCAAGGGCCACCGTGTCGGCGTGATAGCTGAAGATGGTCTCGAACACAGTGCCGGCAATCGCCGCAGCGAGCGCCGTCGTACGGCACGCCTCGTGCACCAAGACGTCGGCCTCGGCCGCAAACTGCGCAACTTCGTCGCAGACCCTCGTGTCGCCAGATACGACGACGATGCCGTCGGGAGTTCGAATCCGATAGGCGACCGCGGCCAGCACCGGTTCGTGGTGCACAGCGACCGCGTCGACGCAGACCGTTCCATCCTCACTGCGCCACACCTCGCTCGGATCGCCGCCCGCGGCAAAGGTGATGAGTTCAAATTGCGGAGGAAGGGCCCCGGTATGGCCCGTGCGTACAGCAATATCGTCCTGGTAGGGCTCGAGCATGCGCCGTACGAATCGCTCCGTCGCACCTTCGGGGCAGACGATGACGAGGGGACCAGTCGGACTCACCTGCTGATGGAGCCAACGCGACATCGTGACGTCGGCCACATCTTGGACGTGGTCGCTGTGGTGATGGGTGAGAAAGAGCGCATTCAGTTGGGTCGGGTGAGTGCCAGCGTCGACGAGTCGCAGCGCTGTCGCTCGTCCGGCATCGAATTGCATCCGTACTTCACCGCTGCGTACGAAGGTTTCGGCGCCGGCGCGCCCTGGCGACGGATGAGGCACTCCAGTTCCGGTGAGGATGACTTCGGTGGTCACAAGTGCCCCTTCGCTGATCTCATCTCGGTTCCTCGCGTCTGCTCATGCGTTGTTCGAATGGCGCGGGTGCTGGCGCTCGGACCAAAGAGGAGCTCGACCACAGCGTCGGCGTGCGCTTCGATGGCCCCGGGATCCATTGGGTCGATCCCACTCAGTCGGCGGCACTCGGGCGCGAGGACGAACATCGTCGCCCCGGCGCCGGTGAGGATGTAATAGAGGTTCGTTGGCGCGATTGCCGGCACCTCGCCGCGCGCCACCAGTTGCGAGAACAGAGAGACGGCGGTGTCGTACAGCGGGCGAACGTGGGTCTGGACTAACCAATCCATACGGGCGTTGTCGGCCTTGCACTCCTGGGTGATGATCCGGTGCAGTTGTGGATGGGCGGCGGAAAAGTAGATGAACTCGCGGATCATCAGTTTGGCGATTGAAAGGTCATCCACACCGTGCAAGCCGTCGCGCCGCGCGTTCAGCGCCTGATTGAACTGCGAAAAGAGTCGGTCGACCGCTGAAGACCAGAGATCGTCCTTGGAATGAAAGTGGTAGTTCAAGAGTGGCTGCGTGACGCCGGCACGTGCCGCGATCTCACGAGTCGTCGCTCCTTCGTACGACCGGTCTGCGAACAGATCCAGTGCCGCGTCAAGAATTCGTTCACGTGTCGCATTCGCAGAAGGGCGTTGCTGCCTTGGCGGAGTGGGGATCGAAATCGTCACGGTCCAATCCTATTCATTCGATTAGATATTGACAATAGAACTTATCAAATGATAAAAAGTAGACGATGGGCCGGACGCGTGCCGGGGGTGGTGAGGAGCGGCAGTGACCAACACAGAAGCATTCGACGTCGCCATAGTCGGTATGGGTCCGGTTGGCGGAGTCCTCGCCTGCCTGTTGGGAGCCAAAGGCCACCGAGTCGTCGTCATCGAGCGCCACCTCACTCCGTATCCTCTCCCGCGAGCCGTCCACTTCGACCACGAGGCAGCCCGTATCCTGCAGGCCTGCGGCCTGGGACCCGAATTGGGCACGCTGAGCGAGCCCACCGACGCCTACGAGTGGCGAAACGCGAGCGGCGACGTACTCCTTCGCTTCTCCGGCGACGGGTTGGGCCCGTCGGGTTGGCCCTTCGCAAACATGTTCTGGCAACCAGATCTGGAAGCGAAGATTGAACGGGCGGTTTCTGAGCACCCCTCAGTATCGGTGCGGCGCGGCTGGCAGGTCGAGGACCTGCGCCAGGGCGCCTTCGATGTCACGCTGGACGTTCGACGTGTCGCGACCACTGAGATCGGCGAATGGCAGACCGAATCCAGGCCAATCGGTGAACTGAGTTCCGTGGTCGCGCGATACGTGGTCGGCTGTGACGGTGCCAACAGCACGATCCGTGCCTTGCTCGGCGTCGAGATGACCGACCTCGGTTTCAACTTCGACTGGCTCATCGTCGACGTGGCCCTGCACACGCCGCGCGTCTTCGAGCCTTCGAACTACCAAATCTGCGACCCACGACGTCCGACGACGGTCGTCTCGGGCGGTCCGGGTCGACGCCGCTGGGAATTCATGCGACTTCCCCACGAGACGATTGACGAACTCAACGACGAATCGCGCGCGTGGGAACTACTCGAGCCCTGGGATGTCGTACCGCACAACGCGACTCTGGAGCGCCACGCGGTCTACACCTTCCAGGCCAAGTGGGTCGAGGATTGGCGCAGGGGCCGTACACTGCTCGCCGGCGACGCAGCACATCTGACCCCGCCCTTCGCGGGCCAGGGCATGTGCGCGGGTCTGCGAGACGCCGCCAACCTCGCATGGAAGCTCGACGCGCTCCTCACGGGCGTGGCGACGGAATCGCTGCTCGACGCCTACAGTGGCGAACGCGCGATGAATGTCCGTGGTTTCATAGAGTTCGCCGTCGCGCTAGGCGAGATTATCTGTGTGGCCGACGAGAACGAAGCAGCCGAGCGTGACGCCGCGATGAGCGGCAGTGGTGATCAGGCAATGCCCGAGATACCCGGCATCACGAGCGGCATCATTGCACCCGACGACCCGTTGGCTGGATCGCTCTTCATTCAGGGCCGGGTTCAGCTCGCGGGACAAGTCGCCCTCTTCGACGACCTCGTTGGTACCGGCTGGCGCTTGATCACCCTCGACCCGTCAGTCGTCACTGGTATTACCGACGACGAGCGAGAGTGGTTCTCGAGCCTCGGCGGAAGAATCGTCGTCCTCGGCACCGATGTCGACGACGTCGAAGGAACGTACGAGACATGGTTTGTTCGCCACGGCGTCCGGACAGCCCTCCAACGACCGGACTTCTACTTGTTCGGCGTGGCCGACGATGCCAGCGGTGCCTTGGCCCTTCTGCACTCTTTGCGCGAACTCCTCACGGCGGGTTCGGAACACGACGCATCGGTGGCATCGTGAGACTGGCGAATGTGAACGGCCGCGCCGCACTGATTGCGGGAACGACGGCGATCGACATCGCCGAGGCGACCGACGGCGAGTTCGGCCCCGCGCTGGAGACGATCTACGAGCGCTGGGACGCCTTCTGCGATGCGGCGAGCCGCATCGACACGTCGGTCGGACGAACCTTTTCCGACGATGACCTCGGGTCACCAGTGCCTGCACCGCGTCAGGTCTTCGCCATTGGTCTCAACTACCGGTCGCACGCGCTCGAGACGGGCCTGTCCGTTCCAGACGTCCCGGCGACCTTCACGAAATTCCCGGCGTCACTGGCCGGACCATTTGACGAGATTGAGTTGTCGGGTGAAACCGTCGATTGGGAGGTTGAACTCGTCGTGGTCATCGGCCGGCGAGCCGATCAGGTTCCGGTCGAGTCCGCGTGGGCGCACGTTGCTGGCTTGACCGTCGGACAGGATATTTCAGACCGGACGCTCCAGTTCGCAGCGGCCGGCCAGTTCTCGCTCGGCAAGTCCTTTCGCGGTTACGGCCCGATTGGTCCGTGGCTGGTCACGACCGATGAGTTCGCGAACCCCGACGACCTCGAGCTCGGCTGCTCGCTCAATGGCGAAATGGTCCAGTTCGACCGCACGAATGGTCTGATATTTTCGGTGCCCCAGTTGATCGCAACCCTCTCAAGTGTGGTTGCTCTGCTGCCGGGCGACGTGATATTCACTGGGACGCCTGCTGGCGTCGGCATCGTTCGCCAACCTCCGAGGTACCTGACTCCCGGCGACGTCCTGGAAAGTTGGGTCGAGGGTGTCGGGAGCATACGCAATACCTGTCGAGCGATTGCTCACTAGGCGAAAAGAGGAGCAATGTCGCACGAAATTGAGTTCGCCTACATGGGCGTCGAGGTGTCGAACCCCGATGCCCTCCATCACATGTTGACGGGGATGGTAGGACTGCTACCCGGGGAGACCACGATCCAGGGGCTGCCTACCTACCGTAACGATGAGTGCTGTCGACGAGTCTTCGTGCAAGAGGGTCCACTCGACGATTGCTCCGTACTCGGATTCGA
>JABEUR010000168.1 GCA_013044405.1 Acidimicrobiaceae bacterium
ATCGTGCTCCAAGCAGTTGATTCGCTCGACTTGAGAGGTGGCGGGCGCGTCAGCGCCGTGATAGGAGTGCCCCTGCGAAACCTGCAACAGCGCCGTGACGTCGTCAACTTCGCCCAGATCGCACCAGTTGCGGCGTTGCGCGCGCTGCTAGAACTCATCGCCATGGTCCCACTCGAGAAAGTCATTGAAGCCTTGGGCGAATGGTCTGAGAATCCGACCTTCGATCAGTTGAGCGCCGCGGTGGACCAAGTTTTAGCCGCTGGGGCAAGCAATGACGAAGCCGTCGCGGTCCTGGCGTTCGCAATTGTCGAAGGGTTTCCCGCCGCAGGACACTGTCGCCGACTCCTGGCTGAGCGCGAGCAATTCGAGCTCCCGGATCTACCTGAAGCCACCGTCGCCTCGTCACTGCTCTCGCCTAAACAGACCGATCCTCGCATCCGAGAACAGCGTCGAGTTCGTCGTGAAGAGGAGAAGCAGCGAAAGAAGGGGCCATCATCGGCTCGGCCACCTCGTCCTGGGAAAACCAAGGGTACCGAGGAGGCACCGCGCATCAGTGCTCGCGCTGATGCGGCTCAGTCGAACGTGAAAAATACACCCGTGCAACGCCGTCGCACGATGGTCTTCACCCCCGTTGAACTGGAACGTTTCGACCCCGCGCACGCGCTCGTGGGCACGATTGTGCTCGTCGAGGTGCCGTTCGACGCCGTCGATCCAGACCTCCCAGAAGTCCAGTCGAAGGAGCGTCCGGCCCTGATCGTGGCCGCGTCGCCAGACGCCATCTTGATCAGAGCGATCTACTCGAATCCTTCGCCGACTCGCTCAACGTTCCAGTCGTGGCGGCGTCACGGTTTCGATCACCCGAGCTATATCGACGACGTTCGAATAGCGCTCCTTGGTGTGCCCGTGGAGTCGCTCAAACGACTTGGTCGACTGAGCGATCAGGAGTGGAACGCGCAGTTCTGATTCGAAGCACCAACAGCACGATCCCAGCTGCGGTTAGTGCTAGACCGGCCAACTGGACGCCGTGAGAACCGCTCTGTGACTGCTGACCGAGCAAGAGGCGTTCATCGATCGCGCGAACGACCCCCCATACGGTCATCGCCACCGCGGTCACGATCCCCGAGGTGCGCGCCAGATTGGTCGTCTCGAGTTTGAGCAGCGTCAGCCACAACAGAGCGTCCTCCGTCCCCTGGATCAGGGGAACGGGCACCCGTCGGCCGGCCTGTCCGGCGTAGTGCATCCCGAACCATTGGTGCGTCACGTGGCCCCCTCCCGCCACCATGAATTGAGGTCCTAAGACTCGACCCAGGGCCCAGCCAGCGATGAGGGCCGGGATCAGAGCGTCGGTGAATCGTGTCATCGAGGTTTGGGGCCACCACTTTCGCTTCAGGACGAGTCCGACCGGCAGGGCAAGAGCGATACCACCGAAACTGGCGAGACCCCCTTGCCACACTGCGATCCAGCGACCGGGGTGGCCCGAGTAGTAGCCCCAGTTCGTCGCGATGTTCGCGAGTCGGGCCCCGATCAGGCCGCTGACCAGCAGTGCGACGGTGTATCGGAAGAAGGGTGAGATATCGATCGTTGCGCGAACCAGACGGCGGCGCGAATAGACGTACGCCACGTAGGCCGCGATGGCCAGACCCAGGCCGTACAGGTGAAAGACGAAGGGACCGAGGTGAATCGACGTCGGGACCGCTGTCACATTTATGCCCGAGGACGCCCGAGTCCCGCGAATCCGTAGCCCAGGCGAACCGGGGTGATGTGGACTTGATAACCGGCTTCGGGCGCTTCGATCATCATGCCGTGACCGATGTACATCGCCACGTGTTGATCACCGTTGTAACCGTAGAAGAGGAGGTCACCAGGCTGGATGTCGATGAGCGGCACCCGCATGGTATCGGCGAATTGTGCTCCCGAGTAGTGGGGGAGATAGATCCCCGCGGCATCGTAGGCGAGCATCACCAGTCCCGAGCAGTCGACTCCAGAACGACTCGCCCCTCCCCACTGGTACCAGACGCCCAGGTAGGACATGGCCGCACGAATCGCGATATTGGCTCGAGAGTCGGGCGGAGGCGCGGGGAAACCAGCGACCGGCTGAGCGTTTCTAAGTTGGCCGGCGGCGCGCGCCGCAACGGCGGCCTGCGCCTCGGCTATGTAGGTGGCAATCGAGCCCTTCACCTGGCTGAGCGCACCATTGAGCGATTGCTTTAGGGCCTGGGCGTCGTGGAAGGACTTGGCTGAACTGTTGGCCACCAGCGCGGCGCGGCGCACCTCGGTGTTGAGCAGGCTTCGTTCTTGGGTGAGTTCGATCCGGTAGTTCTTGAGCGAGGCGAGGGTGGTGCTGATGTTGCCCTCGGCGAGTTGGTTGTAAACGTTGGTGGCGCCGATCGATGAGGCGTTGGGCGTGAAGAGCGGGTTGTACTTGGCGGACGATCCGTTCGTGACGTAGGCGAAGACCGCGTCGGCGCGAAGCTGGTTGTTGCCGCGAGTGACGTTCGCCTCGATCTTCTTCACCGTCGCGCGAGCGTTGAGGATCTCATTCTTAACCTTGTCGAGTTTGATCTGGGCCAGGTCGTAGCGCTGGCCGAGCAACCCGATTCGAGCGTTGAGGTTATTGATCCGGTTCAGTAGCACCGCGGCTTGAGCCTTCTCCGACGTGAGGCTCGCGCTGGCGGGACGTGAAGAAATGGCCACAGTGCTGAAACACACTGCGACGACAGCCAAAATGGACGAAGTCCACCGGAACCGCTGAAGCTCCCTTGCTGGCCGTAGCGTCGTAAGCGCGAAACGCTCGACGTCAGTCACGAGTACGAGGTTACCGGCTCGAGTCATCGCGCCGCGACCCCGTTCGCATAAGAAATCGTGTAATACCTGATGATACTGGCTGTAATTCCCTTCGCGGTTGAGTCGACCCCCGTAATCCAATGGACTTCGGTGAGGCGAATATGCTCATTGCATGTCAAATCGCTCGCGCCTACTGCCACGTCGTTCGTGCCTTTCCACTCCTGGCTCTTCGGACCGATTTCTCGCCAAAGCACCAACTGCAAAGGCAGATTTCTCGTTCCTCGACCTCGAGGACTCGGTCGCCCCGAACGAGAAGGTCGCCGCTCGCGCTCGGGTGGTCAACGCGATTCGTACTCTCGAGTGGGACGAACGCGTGCTATGCGTGCGAGTGAACGCCTGGGACACGCCTTGGACCTACGGCGACGTCATTGAAGTCGTGGGAAACGCCGGCGAACGCCTCGATGAGATCATGATGCCCAAGGTGCAGAGGGCTTCTGACGTCGTCGCCATGGATCTGTTGTTGACCCAGGTCGAGCGGAACTGCGGCTTGGCGACGGGTCACATCGGTATCGAGGCTCAGATCGAGACCGCCGAGGGACTGATCAACGTCGAAGAGATCTGCGCGGCGTCGCCGCGGCTCGAATCGATTGTCTTCGGGCCCGCCGACTTCGCCGCTTCGATCGGCATGCCGGTGACGACCATTGACGAGACCATCCACCATGCTCCGTCGAATCCATTCACCTACGTGTTCGCCAAGATTCTCATGGCTGGTCGTGCCAATGGGCTCCACGTCATCGACGGACCGTTTCTCAAGGTCCGTGACCTCGAAGCGCTTCGTTACGCGGCCCAAATCACGGCGTCGTACGGATTTGACGGGAAGTGGGCGTTGACGCCGGACCAGGCACTCGTGCTCAACGAGGTGTACTCGCCGAGCCAGGAGATGTTCGACAAGTCTTTCGACATCCTCGACGCTTACCGCGTCGCAACCGAGAAGGACCACACTGGAGCATTGATGTTCGGCGACGAGATGATCGATGAGGCGTCGGCAAAAATCGCCAGTTCGTTCGTGACCCGCGGGCAGCGTTCGGGGATGCGTCGATCACCCACGGAGGGCTGAGAGGGAGATGCGCTAATAGGAAG
>JABEUR010000169.1 GCA_013044405.1 Acidimicrobiaceae bacterium
CGTGATTTCGATTCGTTCGTGCGTTGAACTGGCTTCGTCGACCAATTTGGACAACTGAGCTCGAGCATCGGCGATGGGCAGTGTGGTCATGTACAGAATTATAGCGTAACTGAGGCACGGCGGCTCGGCGGGTTCGCATTGTGCGACTCAAGGTCCACCGAGTGTTGGCTGAATTTACAACGTCGTGATGATATGAGCCCTCTCGAGTTCTGCCAAATCACTTACTAGGGTTGTCGGGATGTGGGATTGGTCTGAGGTCAAGATCATCGATGTTCTCGAAATCTGACGGGTTGCAGGTAAACAAGGGTAAATCATTGGAAATTGCCGTCGCTGCGATCATCGCGTCAAACGCACGCGCACTCGATTTTCGTCCCCCACGACGCAGGGATGCGGCGACGCGACCGAAGGAGCGTGCTGCGGCCGCATCGAATGGGAGTGGGCGGAAATCGGCCTCGGCCTGCTGGAGGCGCAGTTGCCGTGTCGCCTGCTCCGGTGGATTGGACGCGACCAGCGGACCGACCGAAAGTTCGGCGAGTGTTACCGCTGTGATCATCGGCTCTTCCGGGAGCGTCGACACGTCGGTAATCCTTTCCAGGAGAATAATGGTGCTGGTGTCAAGAACGCCGCGAACAGTGGGACCTGATGCCATCACAAAGCCTGATCAAGAATTGCGTCCACGTCATGACGAAGTGAGTCTGGATTCATCGGCGGCAACGTTGCCCACCGATTGACCAGTGCTAGTGATGACAGCGGAGGGGGCTCCAGCGGCAGAAGCATCGCGACTGGCTTGCCGTCTCGGGTCACCGTTAGGTGCTCGCCTAGGGCAACGCGATCGACGACCCTACCGCCGTGGTTTCGTAATTCGCGGATAGTAATTTTGGCCACGCACATAGTGTATCACGCGTGATACAAAACCGTCGCGACTGTGTCAACTGTCCTAGTACAGCGCCCAACACTAGAACGACCCTCGAACTTCAGACCGCAAAGATCTCAAGCATCGCTGCGAGTGGCTGCCCTGCTGAGGGGTTCCGGTTCGTATTGTGTCCCTCAAGGTCCACCTTGGGTGACACAATACGAACCGGTAGCCACCGTACCCAGCATTGCTACAAGTGAACACTCAGGTCACGACGTTCAGCGCCGTCGGCATCTTCTTTCGCTCAAGGGACCCGAGGGGCGACCGTTGGGCATCAAATGGAAGTCCCGCACCTTCGCGTTCTCATTAATACATATATGTACTATGCTGAGTGCATGGTGAGTGGAGACCTGATAAAAGAGGCTCGTTTGCGGGCGGGACTGACCCAATGCGAATTGGGCGCACGACTCGGCAAATCTCAGTCAGTGATTGCCCGCTGGGAGCGCGACGATGTCTCGCCCAGTCTCGAGACTGTACGCAAGGTGGTGCGCGCGTGTGGTTTTGACCTCACGTTCTTCATGTCCAAGTTCGACGACTCGAACGTGACGATTATCGACCAGAACCTTCGAATGACACCGGCTCAGCGTTTCGCCGATCTCATGGCGCGAATAGAGTTCCACGATCGCCGTGCACAGCGGATGGCGAGCCGCCGTGGTTGAATTAGTCCCCTATCGCCCGGACGAAATCCTCGAAGTACTCGAACGACACAACGTTCTCTACGTCGTCATCGGCGGATTCGCTGCCGAGTTGCGCGGATCTCCCTACGTCACTCGAGATGTGGATGTTACGCCCGCGCGCACCCGAGAGAACTTCACCAGACTTGCAGCTTCCCTAAGAGAGCTCGACGCCAAACTTCGTGTTGCAGACATGGATGAACCGCTAGCAATACCACTCGATGAGCGAACATTTGGGCAAGGAACCACGTGGACCTTCGTGACGAAGCACGGTTATCTGGACATCGCCCTCCTTCCTGACGGCACTCGAGGGTACGACGACTTAAAACGATCAGCCACTCACGAGCAGATAACTGACAGCGTGACAATCATGGTTGCAGCGCTGGCCGACGTCATTCGTTCCAAAGAAGCAGCTGGTCGCGAAAAAGATCGTGCCGTTCTTCCAATACTCCGCCAGGTCCTCGAACGCTCGCGCCTGAAGGACCGAGACGATTATGGGATGGAACTCTGACACGCAGCGCGTTTCAAATAGACCAAGCGTGATTGGCAACCATCGTGGCCATCAAGTGGACCTTGAGTCACACAATACGAACCGGATGCAGCCAATGGTTAGTCTGGATTTTGAAACTCATTCGATCGCTTCCAGATCCAATGATTCTGCTATGCAGTAAAGATGTATCACTGCTATTATCGACTCATGACTAAATCATCCACTTTCGTCACTGTGCAGGGCCGAGGTCTTATTGCTATCCCTACCTCCATTCGACGTCACTTCGGCTTGGACAAACCAGGTGCACAAGTGGAGGTCTTTGAGCGAGAAGGTGAAATAGTTCTTCGCCCGCACGTTGCTGTTCCTGCCGACCAAGCATGGTTCTGGACAGAGCGATGGCAGAAAATGGAGCTCGAAGCGGACGAAGCCACTGCTAGTGGACGCGTACTGGTAACCAATGACGTTGATGATTTCCTCGACGAACTCGACTCGTGAGA
>JABEUR010000170.1 GCA_013044405.1 Acidimicrobiaceae bacterium
AGCGCTGAGTTAGGTACTACAGCTGATCTCCACAGATATCAGTGTTGACCAGTGAAGACGGATCGGGGCTACGCGATAACTCGGAAACTCCCGCTAGTTGGTGCTCGAGATCGGGGCGAAGCGAGCGGTGAAGTGGCGCAGAGCCCTGGGCGACTCGGTGATCCGATAGCCGGGCAGTCTCTGGGCTCGTGACGCCACGTCCTGGCAGACCTCGATCACGTAGTCAATGTGGCTCTGGGTGTAGGTACGCCGAGGTATGGCCAGACGCACCAACTCCAACGCCGCCGGAACCTCGGTACCATCGGGCTGCAGGCCGAACATGACCGAACCGATCTCACACGAGCGGATACCGCCCGCTTCGTAGAGGGCGACGGCGAGGGACTGGCCCGGGTACGCCAGGGGATCGATGTGGGTAAGGAGTGCGCGCGCATCGATGTAGACCGCGTGTCCGCCGATCGGTCGCACCACCGGGATGCCCGACGCGACGAGCGCCTCGCCGAGGTAGGCGGTTGATTCAATGCGGTATCGCAGGTAGTCGTGGTCGACCACTTCGCTCAGCCCCTGGGCAATCGCCTCCAAGTCACGCCCGGCCAGACCGCCGTAGGTGGGGAAGCCTTCGGTGAGGATCAACACCTCTCGACAACGTTGGGCGAGCTCGGCGTCGCCCATGGCCAGCCAACCGCCGATGTTGGCGAGGCCGTCCTTCTTCGCGCTCATGGTCATCCCGTCGGCGAGTGAAGCCATCTCGCGCACGATGTCGCGCACCTGGCGATCGGCGTTGCCGACTTCACGTTCCTTGATGAACCACGCGTTCTCGGCAAAGCGACATCCGTCGAGGAAGAGAGGTTTGTCGTAACGGTCGCAAACCGCTCGGATGCCACGCAGGTTCTCGAGCGAGACCGGCTGGCCCCCGCCGGAGTTGTTGGTGACCGTGACAAAGACGACCGGGACCTGCTCATGGTGCTCGAAGAGGAGCGCTTCGAGTCTTTCGAGGTCCATGTTGCCCTTGAACGGGTAGAGACTGGTTGGGTCGTGACCCTCCTCGATCACGAGGTCCAGTGCGGTGGCGCCGGTCGCCTCGACGTTGGCGCGCGTCGTGTCGAAGTGCGTGTTGTTGGGGATGATCTTGCCCGTGCCGCCGATCACGCTGAAGAGGATCTTCTCGGCCGCGCGACCCTGGTGGGTCGGGATGACGTGATCGAAGGGGAAGAGGTCCTGGACTGCGGCGAGGAACCGGAACCACGATGGCGAGCCCGCGTAACTCTCGTCGCCGTGCTGGATAGCCGCCCACTGGTCGCGAGACATCGCTCCAGTACCTGAGTCGGTCAGCAGGTCGATCAGGACGTCGTCGGCCCGCAAGGCGAAGAGGTTGAATCCGGCGACCTCCAACGCCGCTCGCCGTTCGGCTTCGCTGTTCATCCTCATGGGCTCGACGGAGTGGATTCGAAAGGGTTCGATGATGGTCTTGTAGGTCACCGGACCATCCTTGTTCAGGGCGTTCGAGGGCGCCTCGGGACGTTGGTCACTTTGTTGGGACCGCGCCGTCATTGAAGAAGGGATGGCCTGATGTGGCGCACGCCAGAAGGATCACGGCGCCGATCGGGACTTTCAGAAGGGCAGGGTGTAAGTGTTCTCGAACTCGTCTTGGAGCACCGTGGCGAGTGAGGCGGAGGTATCGATCACCAACTCTTCGTCGAGCAGTCTCGTTCGGTACGACCAACCTGGGGGGAGTGCGAGTCGACTCCCCAATGAGTCGAGATGCTCGATGCGCAGACTCTCGTCGACCCCGGTGCAGTACGCCTGCATGACGTAGGCCAGCCCTGACGGGTCCACCAACTCGTACACCGGCTTTGCGGCATCGAAGAAGAAGACCGCGCCTCGATTGACGCGCAGGGAATTGTAGGGCGAGTTGAACGGCTGGCTGCCCAAAGAGACGACCGCGATGCGCCGAGTGAGCAGCCCGCTGAACTCGCGCAGCACCGGCTCCACGATGGCGACCTTCTGGCCGAGACCATCGATCATCCAATGGCGCGGACCGTTCAACTTGACCGCCAGGGCTCGGAGTTCCTTGGCGATCTCTTCGGGTTCGAGGCGCTCCCAGAGCTCGGGCGGACAGTCATTGAGCATCTGGGTGCCGTAGACTTCGGCGCGGTAGGAACCATCGTGGCAGAACACCGCGAGCACCTCGCCGTAGCGCGCTCCTCGCAGATCAGAGAGGAGTCGGGCAGTGGACATGGGCTCCTCGCATCGTTGTCTCGTCGATGCTAGAACCAACCATGACACCTTGCCTTGGGCGACGCTGCAGGTGGCGACACGGTGGGGTGCCACGAGGGGAGGACGCTGACGTGATCACGTTGGTGGAGAAGAAATCAGAAGACCGGGCGAAGTGGTTCGAGCACATGTGGGCCGACTACCGAGAGTCGATGGTGGGGGCCGGAGCGCGGGCCGAGTCGGCCGACCAGAACATCCGCGGGCACCAGGAGCGACTGTTCGTGGGTGGCGAGTTGGTCGCCGGGCAGTACCTCTACGACATCGTCGAGGCTGGCCGTGCGGTGGGGACGATGTGGATCGCCCAGGGTCCGGAGTCTGACCCGGGGACGTGGTTCATCTACGACATCGTCATCGACGAGGACCAGCGCGGTCGCGGCCTTGGTCGTGGGGCGATGGAGGCTGCCGAGCGGCTCGCAGGGGATGCGGGAGCGACGAGGTTATCGCTCAACGTCTTTGGGCCCAACACCGTCGCCCGGGCGCTTTACGAGTCACTGGGCTACTCGGTGATGGCGACCTCGATGTTCAAAGCGATCGGCGACTGATCGACAAGGTGGCGCCCGTGGGACAACGTCTCGGCGACGGTGTCGCTCTCAAGAATCCCCGGGTCGCTCGAACGATGCGTTCCTTGGGGGTACCGCGAGGCGCTGGGCGAAGAATTCGAGCACGTCCTCGAGTGCACGACGGGTCGGCGATCCTTCGACGTCGCAGTACTCCTCGGTGAGCACCGAGTGTGAGGCGGAATCGTAGTTCCAGGGATTTCCCGCAGATGAGTCGATCTCCACACCGATGAAGTTCTCACCGAGGGTCGAGCGCAGCGTGGCGAATCGCTCGCGCGGTGAGGTCTTGTCGGCACTGAAGCGAAGTCCCATGACGCACAGTCCATCGTCGACACGGCCCTTCACGATGTCCAGGTCTTGTTCGGAGAGTCCCAACGCCGCACGCCGGCGAGCGCCGATGGGAAAAGGGAGTGAGGGCTGGCTGAGCACCGGGGCCACGATCAGGGGTTCGACGCTCATGGCCAGGGCGAATCCGCCCGTGAGGCACATGCCGATCGCCCCCACGCCTGGTCCCCCACAGCGTTCGTGCTCGCGCACCGCGAGTTCTCGCAGGTACCCAATGATCGGACTGGTCTTGTTACTCGCGAGCACCTTGAACTCGCGACTGATGCAGGCCCGCGCGATCGACGACACGCCGTAGGCGGTGGAGACCGCTCGGCCCGGCGTGCCAAAGAGATCGGGCAGGACCGCCGTCATGCCCCGACCGGCCACCTTGCGCGCGAAGGCCGCGACGAGTGGCGTGATTCCGGGAACTTCGTGGATGACGACCACGGCCGGTCCTGAGCCGATGCGATAGACGTCGTGGCGCCGCTTCGCGCTCGAGATGAAGGACTCTCTCGCGAAGCCGTCGAGGGGATCTGGTTCACTTGACATGATGGCCCCTTTTGAGCGGTGCCGACATTCTGTCA
>JABEUR010000006.1 GCA_013044405.1 Acidimicrobiaceae bacterium
GTTAGAGGAATGCGTGAAGTTTTTGCCAGGTTGATTGCAGGGATTCGGGCAACACCCTCGTCTCGCCAATAGACGTCATGAAGTTGGTATCGCCAATCCAGCGCGGGAGGACGTGGCCATGTAAATGCTTAGGAATACCCGCTCCAGCGGCACGTCCGAGATTCATTCCGACGTTGAGCCCGTCGGGACCGTAGGCCCTTTCGAGCGCGACGGCCGTTGAGCGAATGGCCTCAGAGAAGTCACGGTACTCGTCGTCACCGAGGTCTCCAATCCCCGCCACGTGGCGACGAGGCAGGACGAGCAGATGACCCGAGCCGTAGGGAAACGCGTTCAAGGTGACGAAGCTCAGGTCGCTGCGCCACAACACTCCGGTGTCCTCGTTGATTGGCTCTTGGGCCAGGACACAGAACACGCACTCTCCATCGTCTTGAGCATTGCTCGAGGCACTCACACTCGACACGTAACCTTCGCGCCAGGCCGCTGAGAACCTCTCGAGTGGCACTAGTGATCCTCTGGAGAACCGTGAGCGTCAATCTCGCTCACCAGTCGAGCGCGAAAGTCGTCGAGTGAAACCGCCCGATCGGGATCGTTGGTGCCACGTGCATTCACGCCAACGGTGCCCTTGGCGACGTCGTCGTCGCCGACGACGAGAATGTAAGGAATCTTCTCCAGTTTTGCCCGACGTATTCGAGCGCCGAGCGGTTCACTGGCCTCTTCGACCTGGACGCGCACCCCGACACTTCGTAGCGCGCTGGCCACGGAGTGTGCGTAGTCGTCGTGGTCATCACGCACTCCGAGTACTCGAACCTGCTCGGGATTGAGCCAGGTCGGCATGTTGCCCGCGTAGTGCTCGATGAGGATCGCCATGAAGCGCTCCACTGAGCCGAAGAGGGCTCGGTGGATCATGATGGGGTTGGTGCGCGTATTGTCCTTCGCGACGTAGGTCGCGTCAAAACGCTTGGGTTCTTGAAAATCTAGTTGCAGCGTAGACATCTGGTGGGTGCGGCCGATCGCGTCGCGGGCCTGCACCGAGATCTTGGGACCGTAGAAAGCGCCACCACCCACATCGGTCACGAGCTCGAGACCCGCATCGTGAGCGACACGCTCGAGGATCGCTTCGGCCTCGCTCCACTCCTCGTCCGATCCAACGGCCTTGCCCTCTGGACGGGTCGAGAGTTCGAGATAGAAGTCGTTGAGCCCGAAGTCACGAAGCAGATCGAGCACGAACTGCAAGAGTGTCGCCAACTCCTCGGCCATCTGATCTCGCGTACAAAAGATGTGGGCGTCGTCTTGGGTCATGCCGCGAACACGGGTCAGGCCATGGACGACGCCGGACTTCTCGTAGCGATACACCGATCCGAATTCGAACATCCGTAGGGGCAGTTCACGATAGCTGCGCTGGCGAGCCTTGAAGATCAAGAGGTGGAACGGGCAGTTCATGGGTTTGAGGTAGTACTGCTGGCCCTCGTCGAGTTCCATGGGGGGATACATCCCGTCGGCGAACCAGTCGAGGTGTCCGGAGGTCTCGAAAAGTTCGGCCTTGGTGATGTGCGGGCTGTAAACGAACTCGTATCCCGACACTTCATGACGCTTGCGCGAATACTCCTCCATGACCCGGCGAATCGTTCCACCCTTGGGATGAAAGACGGCGAGTCCCGGTCCGATCTCGCTGGGAAATGAGAAAAGGTCGAGCTCTTGGCCGAGACGTCGATGATCGCGCAGCTCGGCTTGTGCGAGTTGTTCGAGATGGGCCGTCAATGCCGATGCACTCTCCCAGGCAGTTCCGTAGATTCTCTGGAGTTGGGGACGCTTCTCGTCCCCTCGCCAATACGCACCAGCAACGCGCATGAGTTTGAAGTGCCCTAGGCGCGACGTCGACGGCACGTGCGGACCGCGACAGAGGTCGCGAAAATCCTCGCCGTTCGAATAGGTCGAGACAACCGATGGTCCGGCCAGTTCGCCAAGGTCCTCCCCCTGCGCCCCGGCCGCGACGGCATCGATGATCTCCACCTTGAAGGGTTGGTCCAAGAACAGCGTACGCCCCTCTTCAACGGAGTACTCCGCGCGGATGAACGCCTGGTCCTCAGCGATGATCTGTCTCATCACTCCCTCGATGCTCTCGAGATCGTCGTCACTGAAGTGCGCGCCGCCGGGGAGATCGAAGTCGTAGTAGAAGCCGTCTCTGATGGCCGGTCCAATGGCGTAGTGTGCGCCCGGCCACAGACGGGTAACCGCTTGAGCAAGGACGTGGGCCGTCGAGTGACGCAGGATTTCGCGACCATCCTCACTATTCGCCGTGACGATGGCGACTCGATCCCCGGCGTGGAGCGTCGTCACCAGATCGGTCAAATGGCCGTTGATCTGGACGGCGAGAGCGTCTTTAGCCAGACGCGCTCCGATGCTTCGTGCGAGGTCCAGTGCGGTCGAGCCATCGGGGACGCTGCGGACACTGCCGTCGGGGAGCTGTACATCAAGATCGGACATCGTGGCCTTTCGTCGCCTACAGCGTAACGCCGAGCAACGCGGCCCCGGGGGCGACGTTGATACCCGCGTGAGCCGCCTCGTCAATGACTCGTAGGGCACCGGGCGTGTCCAGATCGTCGTCGAGAGCGGCGCGCACCTCGTCAAGCAGTGAACTCGAGCGAGCCGACGTGAGTGTGGAGCGCCACGTCGCCAGCTTCGACTGCGCGCGCGACAACAGCTCATCACGCCACTCCCAGTCGCGGCGGTAGTGCTGGTCGAGCAGAGCGACGCGCACGGCGGCGGGCTCACTGCGCTCGGCCAGATCCGAGACGAAAGCGAGGTTACCCAGTGACTTGGACATCTTGGTACCGTCGAGCCCCACCAGTCCCACGTGCAACCAGTGCTTGACGAAGGGAGCACCCGTCACCGATTCACTCTGGGCCGCTTCGCACTCGTGGTGGGGAAAGACGAGGTCGCGCCCACCGCCGTGCACGTCGAGGGTCTCGCCCAGTTCACGCAGCGCCAGCGCCGAACACTCGATGTGCCATCCGGGACGTCCCGCTCCCCAACGCGACTCCCACGCTGGTTCGTCTTCGAGCGAGGGCTGCCAAAGAACGAAGTCCAGACCGTCGCGCTTCCTGGTGTCGCCCGGGTTGCCGCCGTGGGTCGCCGCCAACTCGAGCATCGCAAAGCGATTTTCGTGACTGATCTGGCCAAAGCGAGGAAACTTCGAGACCTCGAAGTAGACCCAGCCATCTACTTCGTAGGCCAGACCCTGGTCGAACGTCTTGCCGATCAGGGTCAAGATCTCGGGGATCGCCCCCGTCGCTCGGGGCTCGGCGAATACCGGCAGGAGGTTGATCAGGGCCATGTCTCGTTCGAATTTGGTCATCTCCTCCGCGGCCAAATCCAGGTAGTTGACACCGAGCTCCCTAGCCCGACGCAGCATGTCGTCGTCGACGTCGGTGACGTTTCGCACGCAACGCGTCTCGTGACCGGCGTCACGCAGGCGTCGCTGGAGGATGTCGAAGGTCAAGTAGACAAAGGCGTGGCCGAGGTGGGCCGCATGATAGGGCGTGATCCCACAGCTGTACATCGAAACCGTGGGGCCGGCATCGAGGGTCAAGGTGGCACCGCGCGCGGAGTCGTACAACTTCATCAGTGTTCCATCCCAGCGAGTTTCACGTAACTGTGGGCCTTGTGACGGATGTTGATCGAGATGCACACCGCGGTAAAGGCCTCGATCGGACTCGCCAGTGACATCGATCCTCCGACCACCGCACGAAGTCCCGGCATCTGGTCGACCATCGCCGCGACCGCACTTCGCGCGTCAGGGTCATCGGAGAAGATGACCACGTCAGCGTCGAGTCCACTGTCCAAATCCTGCATCAACGATGCCGGCAGATGGTGGAAGGCGCCCACGACCGAACTCTCTGGAAGCGCGAAGGCAATCTGGGCAGCCATCGAACCACGAGGAGGATAGACGGGCACCAACTCACGCCCCTCTCGAACCAGGGCGTTGACCATCGAGATGACCGTCTTCGCTTTCAGATGACTTCTCAACGAACTCACCGTCGCCACCGCGCTCTCCCAAGGAGTGGCGACGACGACCATTTCACAAGCCGCCGCCTCGTCGTTCGTACCACCCGTGATGACGCCACTACCGCGAGGTTCGAGCGTGCGTGCCGCATCGATCGCGCGCTGGGCTTCTCGCGAACCCAGCACAACGTGGTAACCGGCACTGGCCAATCGAAGCGCTACACCACTGCCAGCCGGACCCGTACCACCCAAAATGCCTACCGTTGCCATCATCGTCCTCGTTGAAATAGTTGTCTCGAACTACGCTAACAACATGGGACTACTCAATGATCATCGAATCCTCATTACGGGCGTGCTCACCGAAGACTCCCTGGCCTTCGGGATTGCCAAGCGCGCCCTTGAAGAAGGAGCGACGATCGCCCTATCCGGTGCTGGGCGCGGCACCTCGCTCACCCGCAGAACGGCCCGAAAATTGGGTGACGTGGGCGAGATCATCGAACTCGACGTCACCGAACCGGCCCAAATCAACGCGGCCGCGCTCGAACTAGAACGACGCTTTGGCCGCCTGGACGGCTTGGTTCACGCCATTGGTTACGCTCCGGCGACGTGCCTCGGTGGCGGCATGTTCGAGGCCCCCTTCGCGGACGTCGCGGTGGCGATGCAGATCTCGACGTATTCACTCGCCGCCCTCGTCGGTGCGTTTCGACCGCTCCTGCAAAAGAGCGAGGCTCACGGCGGCGCCTCGGTGATCGCCCTGGACTTCGATGGTTCCCGGGCCTATCCGATGTACGACTGGATGGGTGTGATGAAGGCCGGCCTGGAGTCGCTGGGCCGGTACCTGGCGCGAGAAGTTGGACCGGACCGAATACGGGTGAACATGCTCGCCGCCGGACCGATTCGAACCGTAGCCGCCAAGTCGATCCCCGGATTCTCGCTCTTCGAGGACACGTGGGCCGAACGCGCGCCACTGGGATGGGACGTGCACGACTCCAGCGCGGTCGCCGACACCGCGATGGCGCTGTTGTCGCCGCTGTTGCGCGCAACGAGTGCATCGGTGATCCACGTCGACGGCGGCGCACACTCAATGGGCTAGAGCTCTTGGCGGGCGAACTGGGTCTCGTAGAGCATGCGGTAGATTCCCCCTTCGGCGTACAGGTGTTCATGGTCGCCGCTCTGAGCGATTCGTCCATTCTCGATTACGAGGATCTGATCGGCGTTGCGTATGGTCGAAAGTCGATGCGCGATGACCAACGACGTTCGAGTCGACATCGTTTCATCGAGCGCGCGTTGGACCGCGGCTTCACTTTCGGCGTCGAGGTGCGCAGTGGCCTCGTCCAGCACGACGATCCGCGGTGCCTTCAACAGCAGTCGGGCCAGGGCCACTCGCTGTTTCTCCCCACCAGAAAGCCGATAGCCGCGCTCACCCACCACGGTCTCTAGACCCAGGGGCAGTGACTGGACGAGATCATAGATCTGGGCGGAACGAAGCGCAGCTTCGATCTGTTCGTCACTGGCGTCTGGTCGAGCAAAAACGAGGTTCGTTCGTAGGGTGTCGTGGAAGAGATGGGGATCTTGAGTGACCACGCCGACGGCCTCGTTCAATGACGCGGTGGTCGCATCGCGGACATCGACGCCGTTGATGCTCACCGAACCCTGATCGACGTCGTAGAGGCGCGATACGAGCATCGACATGGTTGTCTTGCCCGCCCCACTATGGCCCACCAGTGCGGTCATGGTTCCGGGGGGAATCTCAAAGGTGATGTCGTGGAGCACGTCAGTGCGCGGCGTGTCCTCAAGACGGGCCACCGCTTCGAGAGAAGCCAGCGAAACCTCAGCCGCCCCGGGGTAGGAGAAGTCGACGTGTTCGAATTTCAACTGGGCAGCACCATCGGGAATTGCTCTTGCATCAGGACTTTCACGTATCATGGGCTCGAGGTCCAAGACTTCGAAGAGGCGCTCGAAACTCACCATGGCGGACATGTAGTCAATGTTCAGGTTCGAGAGTTGGGTTAAGGGACCGTAGAGACGCGTCAGGTACGCCGTCAGCGCGACGACCGTGCCCACGTCGAGGGTGTGGTGCAGGGCAGCGACTCCGCCGAACCCGTAGGCGAAGGCCGTGGCCAGCGACGCGGTCAACGAAAGGGCCACGAAGAAGAATCGTTGATAGGTGGCCTGGCGCACCCCGATGTCACGAACCTGACCGGCGCGCTGTTCGAAGTAGTCCAGCTCGTCCTTGGGACGACCGAACAGTTTCACGAGCATGGCACCCGAGACGTTGAACCGTTCGGTCATGACCATGTTCATCTCGGCGTTGAGTTCCATCCCACGTTGGAAGAGGGTGCCGAGCTTCCTACCGACGCGACGCGCAGGAATCAGGAAGACCGGCAGTAACAACAGGGCGACGAGCGTGATCTGCCAGCTGAGGGTGAACATGACTCCGAGCACGATCGCCACGACGATCACGTTGCCAACGACGTTGGAGAACAGGTCCGTGAATGCTTGCTGGGCACCGATGACGTCATTATTCAATCGGCTGATCAACGCTCCAGTCTGGGTGCGCGAGAAGAAGGCGATGGGCATCTCCTGGATATGTGCGAAGACCCGCGCTCGTAGGTCGAAGATCAAGCCTTCTCCGATCACCGAGGAGATGCGACGTTCGAAGAGGGACAGGCCGGCGTCGCCAATGGCGAGTGCCGCCGTCAGGAGTGACAGGCCGATGATCAGTCCTTCGCGGTGTCCCTTGATGCCTTTGTCGATGATCGCTCGCAAGACCAGCGGTGAGATCGAAGAGACGATGGCGTCGAGGACCACGGCCGCGAGAAACACCCAGAGCACCGTTCGGTAGGGTTTGGCGAACTGCAGGATGCGCGGCAGCGTCCCGCGTTTGAGTTGATGCTCGAGGATTGATCGATCCTGACGCAGGGACTTCATGCCCATTCGAGCGCCTCCAGCCCCGCCGTGCATGCTCATCCGCTCTCCTTTGCCAAGAGCAGTGTAGGAACTGACTTCCCGTGAACGTTCGCTCGACCCACCAAGCGACACTGTGGTCGAGCACGACGCAGCTCCTCGCGACGCTGTACCTGGTGGCCTCGCGAGCGAAACGCCATCGGGGACCTGTCAAACGCGCGCACCAGAACTCGCAGGTCAAAATCCATCGAGGAGCTCGACACCGTGGCAATCATCAGTAAGACCGCTTCGCCGCCTTGCGAACGGTCTACCCTCGACGCCTCGAGAAGGCGAGGCGATCTGGTGACACCACGTTCGCCCACTCGGGGCGAAATAATCGACGCCGACCACACCACTGGGTTGGCGATGAGCTACTGACTGATGGCCGTCACGACGATGATGGTGCCGAGGGTCATCATCACACATGCCCCAATCGTTCGCAGTACCACCAATCGGGTCGTTGATCCCGAAAGCCACTCACGCGCCGTTCCGGCAATGAACCCCCACGTTCCGTCGCTCATGAACGCCATCACGCTGAAGATCCCGCCGAATATCAGAAGTTGGATCGTGACTGAACCCTTCGATCGATCGACGAAGTGCGGGAATACCGCCGCAAAGAACACCAGCGACTTGGGATTGAGAACACCCACGGTGAAGCCCTGGCGTATGACGTGCAGATTCGAAGGGCGAACGCTCTCGCGTTGCGCCATTGCCTTGGCGTGAGCGTGACGATGGCGAAGGGCTTCGATACCGAGCCAAAGAAGGTAGGTGCCACCAGCGATCTGCAGCACGGTCGCCAGAAGCTTCGAATGGGCTAAGAGTGGACCCAAACCAATCGCTACCACAATGGACAAGACCAGGGTTCCGATGCTGTTACCGAGCACCGTGAGTACGGCCACTGAGCGACCCCACGCCACACCTCGAGCCAGCGTGAAGAGCACGCTCGGTCCGGGAACGATGATGATGGCGATCGACGCGATGAAGAACGTGGTCAATTGCCCGGTACTGATCACTGAGAGAACCGCCTGACGAGCCGGTCAGTGATCTGCAAACTCGCCCCGATACTAAATCCGATCGTCGTCGCGAAAACCGCAGTTCCAACTCCGACAGTGCCACCGAGCAGCCATCCAGCCACTAAGACCGACAACTCGAGCGCGAGGCGCACGTAGACGACGCTCACGTGCAGGTGACGATGCAGACTCGTCATCAGACCGTCGCGCGGACCGGGTCCGAGTCCGGTGGTCAAATAGAGAGCACTCCCAATGCCAATCGCCACCACCGCGAGCACGATGTACGCGACCTTCATCACCACCGACACGGGAACCGCGACGACCAAAGTGGTGAGATCGAGGACGTAGGCAATGATGACGAGGTTAGCCAAGGTCCCAAAGCCCGGCCGTTCTCGCAACGGAAACCACGCCAGCAACACCACGCAACTGATCAATGCGGTTGCCCATCCGATTGAAAGATGCGCGTGACGAGCCACTCCTTCGGCGAAGACCGTCCACGGAGTTGCTCCCCAACGTGATTGGACGAGCAGTCCTTCGCCCACTCCGAAGATCGAGAGGCCCACGAGCAGCGGCAACGCCATGCGCGGACGAATCGACCATGTTGTCGTTGCCCGCCACGGCGTGTGCGGGATTTTATGACTCAGCTTCATGGAGTAAACAACGTTAGCCGTACCGTAAATTTCGAGTTGTTCGACGCAGTGACCGTCGTGAACTCTACGTGGAATCTCGCGCTTTTCTCAATGACTTTCTCCCCTACGAACTTTTCGTGGCTGAGGTGGATACTGAAATTACAAACTTCTTAGGAAGAGATTGGATGAGTAAGGCCATGAAGACACTGAAGAAATCAGGAGCTCTCGGAGCGGTAGCCTTCGTTGCCGCCTTGGGAATGACCGGCGCGACCGGCGCATACGCAGCCGCCACACACCA
The DNA here is from genome assembly GCA_013044405.1 of Acidimicrobiaceae bacterium. GTDB lineage: Bacteria > Actinomycetota > Acidimicrobiia > Acidimicrobiales > RAAP-2 > RAAP-2. Next base: position 8,886 of record JABEUR010000006.1, read on the forward strand.
GACAGATCCGTCGGTGACGCTGAGTTCTCACGCGGCGAAGAAGACGATCACCTGCTACAAGGGAAAGTTGACCAAGAAGGTCGTCGCCCTCAAGCCCAAGTGCCCGGTTGGTTACACGACGAAGAAGCCTGCCGCGCCAAAGGTCACTGCGAAGACGTTCTCAGCCACCTACAACGGCACGATGTCACTCTTGTGGAGCTCGAGCAACGTGAAGGTGACCTCCATCTCCGGCACCAGCACCGGAGCCAACTTGGGACTGACCTCGCTCAAGTCGGGCACCGGAACCTCGAGCCCAACCAGCACCTGTGACCCGATCAGCGGCACCGGAACTCTTTCGGGCCCAAGCGGCACGTTGGTGCTCTCACTCGCCACGACCAGTAAGGGCTGCGCGGTGGGATCGGCGGCGCCCACGCTCGTCACCGTCACTGGTAGTGCGAACGTCGTGAAGGGTACGGGCAAGTACCTCGGAGCGAAGGGTTCACTCGCGGTCAAGGGCAGTTTTTCCATCAAGTCAACAACGGCGGGTTCCAACGAGAGCGACACCTTCACGGCGACGCTCACCGGAAAACTCACCCTCAAGTAGTACCAACCAAACAGGAGGATTAACATGATGAGACGACTATTGGCCAGCGTGACCGTCGGGGCTCTGGCCCTGGGCAGCGTCATCGTGGTCGGGGCGGGAGCGGCTTCGGCAGCCACGACGACGCCTACCGTGACTTTGAGCGGTGGAAAGGGCATGGTTCCCGGATCTACTCCAGACTCGCCGGCGACGATCATTGCGACGACCAGCGTGGCCGGAGCGGTGACCTTCAACGACGCCGGAACGACCATCGCGGGATGCTCGTCGGTGGCCACGACGACCGTTGCACCATTTGTAGCGACGTGCTCGTGGGTGCCAACCGTGGCCGGACCAACCGCCTTGGGCGCCACGTTCGTACCAACTGACACCGTCGACTACGTCAATGCCACCGCGCCCACCTACAACGTGGTCATCGCCGCACCGATTCAGGGAAATACCGGACCGATCACCTTCACCGTGGACACGGTAGGGACGTCGAACTCCTGCGGCATCCAGTCGTCGTTCGTAGTCGGTGATGGAATCGTGTTTCGTGTAGCGGCCAATGACGCTGACCTCGGTGGAGCGCCACTCACCTCGGCCAACGTCAGCAGCGCCACGCTCACGGTCAACGGCTACTCGACCACTATCCCCTTGACCTACGGCAACCACGGTGGCCTCGGCATGTGGACCGGAGTCCTGCAGACGGGCACCGCGACGGGTGACTACAGTCCCACCGGCGCGATTCCCTACACCATCACGATGCAGACCATCGCCGTTCCTGCGGTGACCAAGAAGGTCAGTGTCGTAAGCCACAAGAGGCTCAAGGTGAAGGGCAAGATGGTCACGCGTTGGTTCCGTACCACCAAGACGGTGGTCGTGACACCAGCTGTTCCCGGAGCCACCGGAACCTTCACGCCCAGCCACACGATGTCCGTGCTGACTTTGCTCGCGGCCCCCGTGACCCTCAAGTAGTTAGCCAACCAACCGCAAGATCTACCCACTAATCCCGAGCGAACGAGGCCACAGTGATCGTGCGCTCGGGATTAGTGGCACCAGAGCAGAAAACAGAGTCCAAAGTCACCGACCAAAGTCCCAGAGAGATTCCCGGGACCAGTGCATCAGAGAGGGAACAATGAAAAATCTTCAACACACGAGGTCGCGAGGATCGATCGTCGCACGAGTGCTAGCAGCGTCGGCGATGCCCGTGGCCTTGTTGGCCACCGCCAGCGGCGCGGCCACTGCTCCCCCGGCCAACCCGATCCAACTCAACGCCCCCAGTGGACTTCCGGGTACGGCCCTGCCCTACAGCGGGGTCACTGCATCGACGTTCACCGCGTCGAACAACTTCCTCAAATTGACAACCAGTCCCAATGCCGGCGTCAGTGGAACACCCTTGACCGTAAGCGGCTCGGGTCTGAGCGCCAACACCACTTTGCAACTGACCTGGGGAACCAATAGCGCCACGTGGAGCGTCGACCCTGAGCCCTACACGGTGGACTACCTGGGATCGAACTACTCACCCACCTCAGCCACCTCACTCCTAAATTCGAGCAACTCGATGTACGTGAACATGGCGACAGTGACCACCGACGCCAACGGAGCTTTCACGCTCAAGGCCAAGGCACCGACTGACTTCGGAGGTAATCACGACATCTGGGCCGTTTCGAGCGGCGTCGGGGTGGCCAACGGATCCTTCGATATGTTGCGCAAGGTCACGATCAGTCCCTCGAGCGGCCCGGTGGGGACTCCCATCACGATCACGTACACCTCGATGGACGCCAACCCATACGGCGGCGGCGGATCCGTCCTGTGGGACAACCACTACGCCGGCGAGATCATGGGTAACTGGACTCGTGGAACGGCGAGCGTGACGATTCGCGCCGCCGGTGCGGTAGGAACGCACTTCATCCAGGTCGGTGACGCCATCAGCTTCCTCTACATGAATCCGATCCAGTCGCCGATCACCGATGACAATGGCGGCGTTCGGGCATTTCGGGTGACCGCGAGCAATGTGCTGCCTAAGCCTTCGCTCACCTTTCCCACCAAGGTAACGCCCAACGTCAGTGCGAGCCAGTACACGACCATGTACAACAGTGCCCTCGGCGCAAAGGTCTTTCAGCCAAGCGCACTCGATCCGACCAGTAGCGCTGTGGCGACACTCTCGCCCAACAGCGGTCCGGTCGGTTCCAAGACCAAGTTGCACGTCAGCGGACTCTCCGCATCCGTCACGGGCAACCTGGAGTTGGACCTGGTGACCGTCACCGGCAGCCGCGTCAACTGCGTGGGAACCTGTTGGGGCTACAACTACACGTCGCTCGGAACCGCTACGGCGTCCAATGGCACGCTGGACCAGACCGTCACCATCCCGAACAACCCCGGCGTCAACACGTTGGGCGGATGGCACGCGATCGTGGTAGTCCAGGGACCCATGAACACCGATGCCGCTGGTAACCGGGCACCGGCGCCCGGCAGCCTCATTGAGTCCCAGGTCCCCTTCTACGTGAAAGAGAGCATCAAGCCGTTCTACAACAAAGCCGGCAAGCTGCTCTCGATGGGTGTCGCGACCGCCAAGGACACCGCCGCTCTGGCCAATGAGGTCGGTGGGCAGGTTGGCAGCGGTACTTACACCTTCAAGGAAGGACAAGAGTTCACCATCAGCATCTTGGGGGTGGGCTGGACCCAGCTCGACAACACCCTGGCGGTGGACTACGACAACAGCTACATCGGTTATGGCTGCGGATTCCACTCCAACGGATACATGGCCGTGCACCTGACCGCCACCGGTGGCCCGGGCATCCACATCATCGACCTGTATCCGCTGTTGTACTCGGTGTCGCCCAACCTCGCCACCTACTACGGCATGGTTCCCCTGCTCTCGGCGAATCACGACGACCCGGGCCTCGCCCTGGGCTACCAGATTCCGTCGATCCACTTCGCGATACGAATCGTCAAGTAACTGCAGTCTTAATCATCATCGCGAACCCTCGTCCCTCCCCCGGAGGGGCGAGGGTTCGATGCGTAACGGGCCCGCCACCTTCGCCGGCAACCACCAGTTCCAACGACCGAGCAACGCCATCACGCTCGGCAGGATCAGACCTCGCACAATCGTGGCGTCGACCAGCACGGCGAGTGCGAGTCCGACTCCTAGCTCTTGAAGGCCCGCAACTCGACCGACGACCAGCCCGCTGAGCGCGCCAACCATGATCAACGCGGCGCCGGTCACCACGCCGCCAGTGCTCGAAAGGCCCTCGATGATCGCCCCATCGTTGCGCAGGTCGCGGTCCCACGCCTCACGCATCCGTGCGACGATGAAGACTTCGTAGTCCATCGACAGCCCGAACAGCATGGCGAAGAGAAATACGGGAACCCAGCCCTCGATCTGAGCGACCTGATACGTGCCGAGCAGTCGCGATCCCCAACCAAATCGAAACATCACCACCAGGAGCCCATAGGCCACGCCCACCGAAATCACGTCGAGCACGACTGCCAACAGGGCCAGGAACAGCGAACGGAACGCTCGGATCAGCAGCAGCATCGCGAACAGCATGACGAGCGCAACGATCCAAGCGAACGGGCCGTAGACCGCGGCGAGAAAGTCCACGCCTTGAGCGGGAGGACCGCCCACGTAGATAGTCGTTCCCTTTGGAAAGTGAGCCGAAGCTACGTAGACATTCCTCAGCGCATGCACGAGTTGTTGGGATGACTCGGCACCGAACTCGTCCTTACCCACGACGATGATTCGTTCGTATCTGCCCGAGGGATCCACGAACGGTGCCTTCGTGTCGATGGCGACGGCGAAGACGTTCGGATCACGAGAGATCGCCACCGCGAGTTTCAGACGAGTCGCCACATTGGTCGCCAGGTTCGCCCGATGTGGCCCACCAAAGTCGATCACCACCTCGTCAGGGGTGATCGCGCCGATTCCTACGTGCTGACTGATCAACGATATGGCCCGGGCCGATTCGAGCCCTGCCGGCACCGTCGAGACCGAACCCGGCGTCACCTCGAGCCAGAACATCGACAGGCACATCGTGGCGACGATCACCAACGACATCGCGAGCACCGAGGCGGGTCGACCGATCACCCAACCGACGATGCGCCGCCACGCACCGCTTCGACCACTGGGACCTTGTAAAAATCCCCCAAAGCCCACCGGTGTCACACCTCGACGTCCGAGTATCGAAAGCAGCGCGGGCTGCAGGGTAAGGGTTGACGCCAATGCGGCAAGCGGAACCACCATCCCCGCAACGCCGAGTGACCGGACGAACGGCACCGGCTCGAACAGCAAAGTGGCGAGGCCGACCGCGACGATCACTCCCGAGATCAGTACGGTTCGTCCCGCACTGTTCATCGTTCGTACGACGGCGTCGGTGACTTCTTCATCCACAGCGATCTCGCGTCGGAAGCGGTGAACCATCAAGAGCGAGTAGTCGACGGCGAGGCCAAAGGCGATCAATTCGATGACGTTGGGAATGTAGAGGACCATCAAGAAGTGACGCGCCAACAAAGACACGATTCCCACCGCCGCCATCGACGTAGCTCCAGCGACGAGGAACGGGACCAGCACCGCCCAGCTCCATCCCAACATCAACAACAACAACGCGAGTGCCAAGATGACCGCGATCACCTCTCCGCGGTGTAGATCAGACGCGAGAATCGGGGCGAGGTCGTGTTGGAGCGCGGGCGGACCGGTGACCAGAGCTTGGGTGAGGCCGCCGGCGACCAGGGCCCGACGAAGGACGCCCGTTTCTCGAGCTGCGTCTATCAGTTTCATCGACGTGGTGATGTTGGCGTAGAGCACCCCGCCGACAGCGCGTTGCTGGGTCACCGTGGCCGTGGGAAGCGACGACGCCGCTCGATCGATCTTCGCTTCGAGACGATGCAGCGACGACGACGCACTCTTGAAGTCGAGCACGACGGTGAAGGTGCCTTCGACATTGTCGGCGAAGTGGGTGGCGAGGATCTGGTTCGCGCGCGCCGATCCAGAGCCCGGCACGGCCAAGGACGTCGTGAGTAGACCCGAGAGTTGCGTGGAGCCCACGACACCCAAGAAGGCGACAACGCTCCAAACTACGACGACGACGACGCGGTGGCGAACTACCGCCCGTATCCATCGCTCGCTCACTGGTGAAGTGTATCGACCGAGTTCCAGGACTCCTGGAAACCAAGTGGGTACGACCGAGTCATCGTTCGCTGTATCGGTTTCGACCCAATTCGGCGACGCCGATCAGTGTGAGGTTCCATTAGCGATGCGTTCGACTGCTGTCGCCACCGCCGTCACGACCGTCGAATTGAAGACCGTCGGCACGATGTAGTCAGCCGACAACTCGGCCTCGGAGACCGCGTCGGCGATAGCTCGCCCAGCTGCTATCTCGATCTCCTCGGTGACTCGCTTCGCCCCCGCATTGAGCAGGCCGCGGAAGATCCCCGGAAACACCAGGACGTTGTTGATCTGATTGGGTTCATCACTGCGGCCCGTAGCCACGACCGCGGCGTAACGCCGGGCGACGACCGGATCGACTTCAGGGTCGGGGTTGGCCAGAGCGAAGACTATCGAATCGGGTCCCATCAACTTCATGTGGTCTTCGGTGACGAGATTCGGTCCCGACACGCCAATGAAGACATCAGCGCCCTTCATGGCGTCGGCCAGGGAGCCCTTCAGGTGGCCCCTGTTGCTGTTGCGCGCCAACCAGAGCCGATCCTCGTCGAGCGTCTCATCCTCGCCCGAGATAATGCCGCGACGGTTCACGCCAATGAGGTCACCCACTCCTTCGGCCAGGAGCAACTTGCTGATGGCCACTCCGGCCGCACCAACACCAAGTACGACGACCTTGACGTCACTCATCTTCTTTCCAACGACGCGTAGTGCGTTGAGCAGGGCCGCGAAGACCACGATCGCCGTGCCGTGCTGGTCGTCGTGGAACACTGGGATGTCTAACAGGTCGCGCAGGCGCCGTTCGACCTCAAAGCAACGAGGCGCCGAGATGTCCTCGAGGTTGATGCCGCCGTAGACCGGCGCAATGCACTGGACGATTCGAACGATCTCGTCAACGTCTTGGGTATCGAGGCACACGGGCCAGGCGTCGATTCCCCCGAAACGCTTGAAGAGCAGTGCCTTGCCCTCCATGACGGGCAACGCCGCCTCCGGGCCAATATTGCCCAGTCCCAGCACGGCTGAGCCATCGGTGACCACCGCCACGGTATTTCGCTTGATGGTTAACTTTCGTGCGGCGGACTTGTCTTTGGCAATCGCCATTGAGATTCTCGCCACACCCGGGGTATAGGCCATTGATAGGTCATCACGGGTCTTGAGGGCGATCTTGGGCTCGACTGAGATGGTGCCACCCAGGTGCAAGAGGAACGTGCGGTCGCTCATGACTGCAACGTGCGCACCTTCTACGTTGTCGACCGCTTCACGCAGTCGCTCGGAATGTCCCTCGTCAACGGCGTTACAAGTCATGTCGACCGTCATACCCTGCCCATTGGGCTCTACGACGTCGAGGGCGGTAACCGCTCCGCCGGCGTCTCCAATCGCCGTGGTCAGTGCGCCGATGCGCGACGCCTTATCGAGGAACACTCGCATCGTTACTGAATAGGAGGCACTGGGAACGCTCATCGGATCCCTTTCTCTTCGTTGCTTGGAACCGCTGGTCGACATCATCCAACGAACACTGCGTCGAATCATGGCCAAGTCCGATTCTACGACCGCCTCGCTGAGGGGAACAACGTGAACGAGTCGCTCGTCCACGTTTGTGACTTTGGGCCCTAGAAACTCTGGTCTTCCCACCTCGATTCAACGACGAGTGCCTCGTGGATGAATCGACGTGAGCCTTCGACAACTGGTGGCGCGTCACCCACTCGCGGTTAGTGTCAAAATCGACATGCAATCTCCCGCGACCGACTCAACGCCCTTGGCGATTCACGAGTTGAGTTACCGACGCCGAGTGGGAATCCTGGCGATTTGTTCGATGAGCCTCTTGATCGTGGGCCTCGACGTGACGATCATCAACGTAGCGTTGCCAACGATCGGGCGCGACCTGCACGCCTCGATCTCGGGGCTGCAGTGGACACTCGACGCCTATACCTTGGTGCTGGCGAGCCTCCTGATGCTCTCAGGTTCTACAGCGGACCGATTCGGCAGACGCCGAACGTTCATCATCGGTCTCTCAGTGTTCGTCATCGGCTCACTGCTGTGTAGCGTCGCGCCGAGTCTCGCGTGGCTGGTGGTCGCCAGGATGCTCCAGGCCGTTGGTGGTTCCATGCTCAACCCGGTGGCCATGTCGATCGTCACCAACACCTTCACCGTGCCCCACGAACGCGCGCAAGCCATTGGCGTGTGGGCTTCGGTCCTGGGCATCTCGATGGCACTGGGGCCAGTGGTTGGGGGGCTGCTCGTAAATGCGAGCGGCTGGCGGTCGATCTTTTGGATCAATATCCCCGTCGGACTGATCGCAATAGTGCTCACGTCTCTCTACGTCCCCGAATCACGCGCTCCGCGAGCTCGACGAGTAGACGTCGTGGGCCAAGTACTGGTCATCACACTCCTCTCCTCGATGACCTACGGGATCATCGAGGCTCCCAACCATGGTTGGGGCTCTCGCGTCATCGTGACTTGCTTCGCCGTCACCCTTATCTCACTGGTCACGCTTCTGGCCTATGAACCTCGCCGCAACGAGCCACTCATCGACATGCGCTTCTTCCGTTCGATTCCCTTCGCGTCGGCCACCGTGATTGCCATCTGCGCCTTTGCTTCACTGGGCGGATTCTTGTTCTTGAACACCCTCTATCTCCAAGACGTCCGGGGCCTATCGCCACTGCAGACCGGGCTCGACACCTTGCCCATGGCCGCGATGGCGATGTTCCTGCCACCCATTTCGGGCAGAATCGTCGGGCGACACGGTTCGCGAATTCCGCTCGTCATCGCGGGTGGCGCGCTCATCGTGAGTTGCTCGATGCTCGTGCGACTCAGTGCATCAACCTCGTACACGTGGTTGTTCAGTGCCTACGTCATCTTCGGACTCGGATTCGGATTCGTGAACCCGCCCATCACCAACGCCGCAGTGTCGGGAATGCCCCGCGCACAAGCTGGCGTCGCGGCCGGCATCGCTTCGACGTCGCGCCAGATTGGCCAGACCCTCGGAGTCGCCGTGGTCGGCGCACTGGTCACCTCTCGGATTGGACGTGGTCTGCACGTCAACATCGCCAATGCGAGCCGGGCCGGGTGGTGGACGCTGATGGGCTTCTCGCTCGCCATCCTCGTTCTCGGGATTGTCTCCACGTCGCGTTCGGCCCTGCAAAGTGCCCTACGCACTGCTTCAGCCCTCAATCCAGAGGTCCTTGAGTAGTCGCAGTGTCTCGATAGTGCCAACGGCCACGAAAACTCACTGACCAGTGGTGCGCCACTTCGCCACGATCGCAGCAGCGATCAATGAGTGACCAGCGCGCGTTGGATGTAGTGAATCCGAAGCCAGTCCGCTCGACGACGCCGAAAGGACGATGCCGTTGAGATCCGGCGACGAGCCATTCAGACAGTTCAATGGTGCGAACGAAGAGGTTGGCGCGACTAATGAGATCCTCGCGTAACCCCGTCGATGCAGGCTCGCCACGACCGTGGCGGTCTCTCGTTCCAAGAGACGATTGACTTGGATCAGCTCACTCGTGGCGCTAGAACCAAATCCTGGAAAGAGTCCGTTGATCGAAGTCTGCACCGGCAGATTGATGGGCGCCGCCGACAACAAGCAGTTGCCTGATGATGGCTGTTCGATCAGCGTCGGATACTGCACCACGATGAGCTGGGTGCCCGAGGTCGAATTTCTTGGAGCGCTCGCCTCGTTCAAGACCTTCAGGTACAGCGCAGCCAATCGCCGTTCGATCAGCGATGGCTTGGTGAGTGCGGTGGCGAGCGTGGCCGGCGTGGCCGATATCGATCCGGCGATGGTGTTGAACCGTCCACCCAACAGCGAGACCGCCTTCGATAGAGCAGCGTTGCAATACGTAGGTCCACTGACGCCAGGAACGTAACGGATCGCCGTCGCCGACACCGAAGCGACCAGTCCAATGCACGCCTCGCTCAACCCAGTGAACGGCAGGTCATTCCCACCGGCCGTCACGGTGACCAGACGGGCTCTGCGAATCTGCGCAGCCGCCCCGGCCGCTTGCGACTGGATCTGCGCGATCGTAGCCCCAGAACATGCGACGAAGGTCAAGGAGGAGAATTTGAGTTGGCGTGCGACCAACTCCGGGTACGCCGACAGGGAGCGCGCGCAGGCGCCTGATTTGGCAATTGCGGGTGCCAAACCGTTGCCAGAGGAATACGAGTCCCCGAGCGCAACGTACGTCGAAGGAGGACTCGCTGCTGATGTAACAGCCGGCGTCGACAGGCCAACGATGATCATCGCGGCGACGAGCCATCTGATATTTCGAGGACTCATTCGCGCTGAACCTTTCACCGAGTTTCTCTGGGCCAGCCTATGTAGTGACCAACGTCACGAGAACATCACGAACTTAAGAAACCATGGTGAATGCAACCGCTCGAGGCAACGACCTTCGTGCGAGTGGGCGCACTGGGCCCGCACCGGGCCGCCCACCCGCCTGACGGATCAGACGGACCGCTCACCTTCTCGGTCGTAGCGGGCGAAGCAAACCGAATATCGCTGTTGCGAAGTTACTTTCGATCGGTCCTACGCGTTTCGGGCCGTCCATTCGCCAATGGACGTCAAAGGACATCGAGCCCGGCCGCGTGAACCGGGCCGCGTCGCCGGGACTCGGCTACCGATTCTCGTGAGGACCCAGCCCATGTGAGTTGAGGGATCTTGCTCGGAGTCCTCATCTGTTCCACAGCACGTCGATCAAGAGCACCCGCAGTCACTGTGGCGCTCGATCATGATCCATTGACCTTGAGTAGGTAGTGTCTAGTTCAATGGATGACCTACCATGGCTTGGTGACGCTTGTTCACTCGTTGAGGCGTTTCGCGCCGGTGATCTCAGCCCCTCTGAGGCGCTCGAGGCGTCGCTTGACGCAATTGAGTCGTCACAACTCAACGCATTCTCTCACCTCGACGTCGAGCGCGCGCGCGCCGCAGCGGCGAAGGCCGACGTCTCGCTGCCCTTCGGGGGCGTACCAATCGGTGTCAAGGAACTTGAGGCGGTGGCCGCATGGCCCGACACCGAGGCCTCGCTCGTATTCGAGGGCCGCGTGGCCCAGCACGACAGCACCCAGGTCGCCCGTCTACGCACTGCGGGTGCCGTCATCACCGCCCAGACAACCGCGTCGGAGTTCGGCGGCATCAACTGCACGAGTACAAGACTCCACGGCACGACGTGCAATCCATGGGACCTGACTCGAACTCCGGGCGGATCATCAGGAGGCTCCGCTGCCGCAGTCGCCGGTGGACTACTGCCGTTGGCCTCAGGCGGGGACGGTGGGGGTTCGATACGAATTCCCGCGGGCTTCACCGGTCTTTTCGGGTTGAAGTCAACGTTTGGCCGCATTCCCAGAGGTCCGTTCACGCAAAACCCTCCCTTGACAGTGACCGTCGGCTGCCTTTCACGCTCCGTACGCGACACCGCTCGTTGGTTCGATGCGTGCAACGGATTCGATCCGCGCGACACCCTGAGTCTGCCTCGCGTCGAAGGTTGGGAATCTGGACTTGACTCCTTTGATCTCTCTGGTAAACGAGCGGTGGTATCGATAGACCTAGGAAGCGCGATCGTCGAACCACGACAGGCAATGTTGCTCGAGGCATTGGCTGAGCAACTCATCGGTCAAGCGAGACTGAAACGCGTCGACGTCGTAGTTCAGCTCCCCAATGGCGGACTCGAATGGTCGCTCTCCAACTTGGTCGGCTTGGCTGGCACGCTTGGTGATCGATATCCCGGTTGCCACGATGAACTCACCAGCGAAATTCAACTGGCGATGAGCATGGCAACTAACCGATTCAGCCTGCAGAGCGCCGGTGCGGCCGAGATGTTCCGCACCGACGTGAACGAGCAGATGGCCGCGATCTTCGAACAGACCGACTTCATCTTCGCCGCGTCCAATCCCGACGTGGCCTTCGCTGCCGCCGGTCCTATGGCGACCACCGTAGGCAGCGTCGACCTGATAGCCGAATATGGCTTCAACAGAGCAATCAGTAACAACGGCGCCCTCACCATTCCCGCCAACCTCACCGGAAATCCCGCGATCAACATCCCCGCGGGTTTCGTAGACAATCTTCCTGTAGGGCTGCAGGTCATTGGCCGCCATCACCAAGAACAGCTGCTCTTGGACCTGGCCCGAATTGCGGAGCGAGAACAACCATGGCCACTCGTCGCCCCCATGACCAAGGGTTGACGCCCACTTCAAAAACACCACCAATGGGCGCAGCCACGAACGAGCCTCGCCCACCGGCTCCCTCGATGACGTTTGCCCGTGTCCTTGGCCGCTCACGAGTCCTGCATTCAATGTTCTGCACCGCTCACTGAGCGTCACGCACATTGCTACATGGGCCCACTTACGCATTCGTGTCGTGTCTCAATTGCGTGGTACTGACAAGCGCGAGAAGCGTGGTGACAAAATGTCCGACGCACCGGAGCTTGCTCAGGAATCGCTCATCGTCGTCACCCTCTGTTACAGCGTGTGTCCTAATTTTGCTCACCTTCTCGGCGTGAGAAACTGCTATTCTTTACAAATATGGAGAAAGTAAAGAAACGATGGCGCGGCACCAGGATTAGCGAGAAGCACCAGGTGACTATTCCGATTGACGCGATGCGAATTGCTGGTTTGGAGGCGGGCGAGCGTGTCATAGCCAGAGCTGACGGCCCTGGACGGGTCGTGCTCGAACGCGAAGAGGATGTTCTGGAGAGTTTCTCTGGATCTTTGACGGGAGTATTCGATCACGGAATCATTGAGCAACTTCGCAACGAATGGGACTGACTGTCGTCGACGCAGGTATTCTCATTGGTTTCTTCGATGAGAGTGATGCACACCATCTCGGGGCGAAGAGAGAATTGGCGAACGCCCGAGTGCGCGGAGACCAAATAGCAGTGCCGGCGTCAGCACTGGCTGAGGCGCTTGTGTCCCCAGCACGCAACGGCGAGTCGTCGGTTATGGCAGTTCGTGAGTTCATCGAGCGTCTCCCTCTCGTGGTGGCTGAACTTGATATTGAAATTGCCGTTGTGGCGGCAAGATTACGAGCTCGTCATGGTCAAAAGCTCAAGTTGCCAGACGCCCTGGTTGTCGCTACCGCTATTCAAAAACGGGCCGGTGTACTTGTCACAACCGATCGGGGTTGGCCCACAAAGAGCAAATTGGGTTTCGAAGGAAATCTCATCAGGCTCTGACTGATCGTCTAATCGTCTTTCCTGATTTCGGGAAGCGCAATCGTGGAAGCCGAGTAGACGAGGCTATGAGAAGAGGATGCGGTAGTCATGGCGATGTCTATTGCCGCAAGCGCTGAGATCCGGTTCTTATTGTGTCCCTCAAGGTCCACTCTCAGAGAGATGGGCTCCAACCGCTTATAGCTCGACGCGTGTGATGCTTTTGACGCGGTCAATTGAGTGGTCGAATGACGCAACCTGCATGACGCCAGTCGATTCGGCAGACGCGATGAGGTACGCCTCCGCAAAGTCAAGACGGTCGTATTCGTAGATCTCCACGGCGCGAAGCAGGAGAGGCGCGTCAACGACGCTTACCGATTCCATCACGATCAGCGCCCGCATCGCCTCGCTAATCGCTGGTCGCGTAACCTCGTAGAAGGATTCAAGAACGTAGATCGTCTCGGCGACAATGAGATCCGCCACCAGAAGTTCTGACTCTCTCTGAAGATACGCTGTCGCCCGAGCCGCCATCTTTGGAGGACCACCGACCAGATGCCGCACGAGGACGTTCGTGTCGACAAAGGCACTCACGAATTCTTGGCAGCCCTACTCGCGCGAGCGCTCTTGATCACGTGGTCCCAGGCGGCGTTCCTCTTGGAGGCCGGAATCCGAAGTTTGCCCGCGAGTTCAAGAAAATCGGGTGTGCGGGCAACAACCGCGCGGTTGCCCTCAATTCGAAAGATGATGGCATCCCCATCGCTCACGCCCAACGCTTCACGAACGGCCTTGGGAACTGTCACTTGGCCTTTCGACGTCACTCTCGCTGCTACGTCCATGTCGAACTCCTTACTCAATCGTATTAGTAAGGATAAAAGCGTCGTGGCGCTTTGACGATGACCCTGTTCACCTGAACTCATTCCAAAACATTGCCGGTTCGAGCTAGTTCCCTGAGCGTCGTGGCTTATCCTGAATCCCGGCCAATGTACCTGCCGATTGAATCATCGTGAGGGCCCGGTTCTGGAATGAAATGCCCCAAGTCGCAGCCGCCTTTGGACGTGTAAGTACCTGATGGTGAAAGTTCTGAGCGAGTAGTTCTTGCGGACGAACTACGCGGCCGTCGGTGCGATGTTGACTTCGAAGCCGAGAGCCTCGATCTTGCGCTGGAGTCGCTTCGCTTCAACGTGAGGATCGTGGCGTGATTCGAAGTAGTCCGCTCCGGGGTCGCTGTAGAAGGCGCCGTTCATCAAGAGGTGCCAAGCGGCGTCCAAGATGGAGTGTGCAACGGCCACCGTGGCCTTGTTGGCTCCGCGTCGTTTGGCGAGCCGTGAGTACTGGGCCGAGTAGTACGTGCCCTTGGCCGCTTCGACGAGCGCAATCGGCAGTGTGGTCGAGCCCTGGCGCGTTCCCGCCGGGCGTCGCTTTCCGGCTGACTCATAACTCGCGGGTGCCACCCCGGCCCAGGCGCACAGTTGGCCCGACGTGGGAAAGCGCGTCATGTCGACGCCCATCTCGGCGATCATCACCTCCGCGGTCCGCCCCGACACGCCCGGAATGGAACACAAGAGAGTAAACGCCGATCCAAAAGGGCAGAGCCGCTCGGTGATGTCCGCACTCAAGGTGACGATGGAGCGGTCGAGAAAGTCGATGTGCTCGATCACTTGGCAAGCGACCGTGGCGTGGTGAGAGCCGAAGTGACCGCTGAAGGCCTCTTCGAGGTCGGGGATCTTCGCGCGCAGACGCGACTTCGCCATCGCGGCCAAGACTTGCGGGGGTCTCGCTCACCGTTGATCATTGCTTCGATCATTTCGCGCGACGATACGCTCCACACACCCGAAGCCACCGAGGTCAACTTGATGCCAGCGTCTTGGAGACACTTCTCGAGTCGCTGAATCTCCTTGACGCGTGCCTGGACCTGGGTCTTGCGGTGACGGGTCAGTTCGCGTAACTCGCGAATCTCGGGCGGGGGCACGAAGCTGGGGCGCACCATGCCGTGCGCGGCGACGTCGGCCAGCCACTCGGCGTCGGAGAGATCGGTCTTTCGCCCCGGCACGTTCTTCACGTGCGCAGCGTTGCAGAGCCACAGGTCGTCGAACAGCCCCTCAAGGGCGTAGTAGACGGGTTTCCAGTACACACCGGTTGCCTCCATTGCGACGGTCTCAACACCGGCGTCGCGTAGCCAGGTCGCCAGCTCGCCGAGTCCCTTGGCCGTGGTGGAGAACGACTGTCTGGTCACCTCGACCGAGTGGTTGGGGTGCTCGACTTGGCAACAGGCCACGACGGTGTCGCGGTGCACGTCCAAGCCCGCGACCCGACTACGTATTCGTCTCATTGGTACTTCCTTACGTTGGATTGACAGAAGGCTGCCGGAGAGGACCAGGCGAAGCGAATTCTGGAGTTCGTACTCGTAGTAACAATCCGTGGTCCTCAAGGACCCTCGCACCAGACTTATTGCGCACTCGAAGTTGCAAGAACCCATCGGCGACCGCACCGGCAGCCGCCCACAGCATTTCATTCATCACGAGCGACCGCAAACGTCATATGGACTTATCGTGTGACCCAAGGTCCACAAAATCAGATTGCGCGAACCATTCAAACATGGCGGAAGTCGA
>JABEUR010000171.1 GCA_013044405.1 Acidimicrobiaceae bacterium
GGGCAAGTGGATTCACAGCACTGACTGGAAGTTGCCCGCCAACACCGTGATCAATATGACGGTGTTGCAGTATGACTCGGGCAGTCCACTTCGTAATCAAGAGTGGGGACAGGTCACGGGAGTGAACGGGAGCGCGGCTAGTCTGAACGGTTCTCCGTACAGCTACTACAACTCCTACAGCGGTAACGGCGTCGGCCACACCTTCACTGTTCCGGCCCTCGGCATCGATGTCCCGCTAGTTGGAGTCTCTTCGAGTTCGACGAACATCTGTGGGACGGCTCCCTGTGGAACCAACTTCGACCACAACACAATCACCTTCAGTTTTAAGACTCCTGGAGCGGGCAACTACCCATGGCAGTGCTTCGTACCTTGTGGGTTGGGCTATCTGTATGGAAATGGAGGACCTATGTCCACGCAAGGTTACATGGGCGGATTCTTGGAAGTGGTGCAATAGTCATGGCCACAGAGAACGCACAGAACGAACCGAATCACCTTCGCCGAATGACTACGGCGTGGGTGATCATCTCGGTGATTGCCGACGTCCTCTTTTGGGTATTTGTGGGACCACACGTTCCTCCCGGGCACATGACCGAAACGGCGATTAATAATCAGAGGACCTTCAACGTCTTGCTCGTGATTGCGCTTCCCGTGCTGATTGGCGTGTGGATCTACCTGGGTTACGCGATCGTGGTGTGGGGGAGCAAGCGAAACTCGGTTGACTCAATCGGCGGAGAGAGTGCTCGGACCAATCGCAAGGCGCAGACGTCGTGGATCGTGGTTACCTCGGTGGTCGTTCTGATTCTCGCTGGATACGGTTCCTATGCGGTGATCGCCGAGCACGGGTCGGGTGGTGGCGAGGGTCCGAACCCCGTTTGGACGCCCTCTGGAGCAGCGCAGGCCCAGACCGCGGCGTTGGCGGGCACACAGAACTGGTCGCCGGGCAGCAAGAACGTACTTCCCGTTCAGGTCATCGGCCAGCAATGGAAGTTCACCTATCGGTACCCGACATTCGGTGGCTTCGAGACAACTCAACTGATTCTGCCGGTCAACACCGAGATCGCATTCAACGTAACTTCGCTTGACGTGATCCACAGCTTTTGGGCGTACCAGTTGAGTGTCAAAGCTGACGCCAACCCCCAGGTCAACGACGTGGCCTACACCGAAACCAAGCAGATGGGAAACTTCGTCGTTCGCTGCAGCGAACTGTGTGGCATCTGGCACGGCTCGATGTACAACTACGGCAAGGTCGTGTCCCAGAGCGACTTCATGAACTGGGCGACGACCACCGAAGCGGCCAACGCGGCCAACACGAAGTTGTTGCCGCCCTTTGCGTGGACCTACGTGCCGGACGCCAACGGCGCCAGTGGTGGGTACTACCCGGACGGTAAGCAGACGCCGTACAGCACCGTCGAGCTCTACGGTTCTAAGACCCCGGCTTCGTGAGAATCGATAAGAAGATGAAGATCCAGACTCAAGTGAACAAAGAAACGGAGATCGCGCTATGACGATTAGTGCAGAGCGACCGATAGAAGTTGTCACCCCGAGTGCGACTCCACCGGCCTACGGCAGGTCTTGGACACAGCGTCCGGGTTGGATGAGCCAGCACCTCGGCACAGCTATCGTGGCGGCAATCCTGGGCTACGCAATTGGTCACTGGTTCGGCAACTACCTAGCCAGCGGCTACTCATTCGTCGCCAACAGCGGGCAGAACAGCATCGCTGACGCGCTGGCACTCACTTTTGGAGTGGTCGGTTGGTTGTTGGGCATTGGAGCGCTCAACTATCCACTCGCCAAGCTGATTGGACGAGACGGGGCGAAGGAAGAGACCGTTGACAATTGGACGAAGTATTTTCGCTATTCTCTCGACCACAAGGTCGTGGGTTTGCAGTACGTCGTGGGAGTGCTGCTGTTCATGTTCACGGGTGGATTGCTCGCAATGGCGATTCGCACTGAGTTGTTGAATCCAACGACGCACGTCTTTTCCGCCGACACCTACATCAAGATCGTCAGCGAGCACGGCACGGTCATGATGATGATGGCGACCTCAATCATCGTGGGCCCTTTGGGTAACTACCTGGTTCCGCTCATGATCGGCGCGAGGCGCATGGCCTTTCCGAGAATCGAGGCACTGAGTTTCTGGATCTTCGTCGCTGGCTATATGGTGATCTTTTCGGCCTTGCCTTACGGAGGATTCCCGACCGGCTGGACCGGGTACGCTCCGTTGCAGACTCAGGCTGGCCCCGGCATGATCTCGTACCTGCTGGGCTTTGCGGTGATCGGCATCGGCATGATGGCGGCCGGCTTCAACATCGCGGTTTCGATCATCAACTACCGGGCTCCGGGAATGACTTGGAGCCGACTGCCGATCTTCGTGTGGTCGATCTTGGCTACCGCGGCACTGTTGACCCTCGCGACCCCGGTCCTCTTTGCCGGTGGACTGTTCGGTGTACTGGACAAGACGGTTCAGACGGCCTTCTACGTCACCGAGCACGGTGGCAGTTCGTACCTCTGGCAGAACCTGTTCTGGTTCTTCGGACACCCTGAGGTCTATATCATGGCGCTCCCCGGGTTCGGTATCGTCGGTGAGATTCTGCCCGTGTTCACCCGAAAGCCGTTGTTCGCCTACAAAGTTGCCGCCGCGGGAATGATCGGAGTAGCACTCCTCTCATTCTTCGTGTGGCAGCACCACCTGTTCCAGAGCGGCATCAACCCCGACATGCGACCGCTGTTCATGTTGACCACGGAGCTGATCTCGATTCCCACGGGATTCATCTTCTTGGTGGGAATGGGGACCTTGTATAAGGCCAAGATCCGCTTCGAGGTACCCATGCTGTTCGCGATGGCACTGTTCTTCAACTTCCTCATCGGAGGAGTGACCGGCGTGTTCCTTTCGGACGTACCGGTGAACGTGACGGTCCATGGAGGATTCTTCGTGCTCTCGCACTTCCACTACACGATCATGGGAGGTCTACTGTTCGCCTTCATGGCCGGCCTCTACTATTGGTTGCCCAAGATGACCGGGCGCATGATGAACTCACGAATTGGCAAGTGGCACTTTTGGACCATGTTCATTTTCTTCAACCTGACGTTCTTCCCGATGTTCATCATCGGCCTCTTGGGTCAGCCGCGACGCGTGTACACCTACGCACCCCGGTTGCAGGGTTTGAACGACTTCTCGTCAATCAGCGCGTTCCTGCTCGGAGTGTCGTTCCTCATCTTCTTCGCGAACTTGATGTGGTCAATGTGGATTAGTCCGGTAAAGGCGCCCGCTAATCCTTGGGACTCGCTGGGTCTGGAGTGGCAGACTGCGAACCCGGTGCCTTCGTACAACTTTGAGCGAATCCCGGTCATCATGACGGACCCGTATCGCTACAGCGAGGCCGATGCACCGGCGTTCGCCGATATGGGTGATGGCGCGGGCCGGAGCAGTTCAACAACCGCTGGCAGCAGCCAGGCTTAGTGGTGAGTGGAGAAGAGACTATGACTGACATGATTGAAAAAGGTAAGGGCCCAACCTCGACGCCCGAAGAGCGCGAGTTCGAGCTTCGAGCGCAAATTGGATCCATATGGTCGGGTGGACGGCTGTTCATTGGCATGTACACCTTCCTGCTTGCTTCGGAGGTCTTCTCGTACTTCTACCTACGGTCGAGCAATAACGGGATGTTGTGGCGCTTGCCGCACCAGCACGCCCCGATTGCCTACGGGTGGGCAGTGTTCATCGCCATGAGTTTGACGGCACTGTTGGCCATGTACGGTCAACGTCAGCTGAAGAAGGGGAGTGTGGTTGACTTTCAGGTCGCAGGCTGGACCGGCGTCACCACGGGACTCATCGCCCTGATCGTACAGATCTGGCAATTGACGAAGTTGAGTTTCTTTCCTGGATCGAGTGGCTACGCGTCGACCTACATGGGTTTCGTCGTGATGAACATCGCCAGCATCGTGATTGGAACCTACTGGCTCGAGACCACACTGGCTCGATCGCTTCGACTACGTAAGGAGTTGGGCGGCGAGAACCCCGAGCTCTCTATGGACCCCATGGCCCAGTTGTTTCGAGCGAACGTCGCTTCAATGGCATATTTTTGGGGCTTCCTTGCCATCGGCGGCGTGCTGTTCACCGCAATGTTCTACGTGATGTAAATGTGCAAGCAATCGTGATTCGAGAACTTTCAAGAGCTAAATTAGGAACGGATAGGTGGTGATGATGCAAGCTGTCGATAACTACATTGGCCCTCAAGTACAGACAATGGTGGTGCTGCTGGGCGTGTTGTTCGCAGTGGTGATTTGGGGCTTTTTCCAGCGTCATCATTCTGAGTGACTGACCAGAGTTCTCAGAGCCCAACGCGTCAATGGGTAGCGCCGCTTCGGACGGCTACTGGTGTTGTCGGTCTTGGGCTGTTGGTCGTTTTCCTCGTACCGCCAATGTCGACGTGGGCGCTGAAGTATCAGTTCGTTGAGTCGCTCCAGTTCAGCATTTTTGCCTTCGCTGCTCCAGCGCTCTTGGTGGCTGGCGCTCAGTGGCGCCGTATTGGCTTGGCCTCTCGCCAAGAGCACGAAGTCGATGCTGACGGGTCGCTGGTGTCGCCCCAATCGCCGAAGTTCATCGATCGTATTGCCATCGTACGGGCCAAAGGGTCGCATCAACGTCGAGCGGTATTCGTGGCATTGACGTTCGCCGCGATCACGGTGCTGTGGCGAGTAGCGCCGGTAGTGGACTATCTCGTTCGCCATCAGTGGATGGTGTGGGTCGAGGCCATCACGCTGATCGTCTCGGGGAGCGCACTGTTCACCAACCTGATCGAATCGCCCCCGATGAAACCTGGCACGTTACGCCCCTATCGCATCGGCATCTCCGCAGGCGTCATGTGGACCGCGTGGGTCGTCGCATATTTGGACGGCATGTCGCATGTCTCTTGGTATCACGCCTTTCATCACGTCGCGGGAAAGGGCATCTCACTGGCGGCCGACCAACAGCTCAGTGCGGGACTCATCTGGCTGGTGTCAGCAGCGGTGTTCATTCCAATCGTGTTTTGGAACTTGGTCTATTGGCTCCAGTCTGAAGAGGATCCCAACGACGAGCTGCAGAGACTGGTGCGCGACGAGAGAACCCGCGGCTTCTTCGGCAGTGACTAGTCAGAATGCACGGATATCTGGCGACCCGACGCATTGATTCGTGACGACGGTACGGAGATTCACGTGCCAGGTAGGGGCGCCAAGACCGGAAGATTGAGACTGTAGAGTTGAGTTCCCAGGATGGCGCTCGCCGTGTTGAGGTAACCAATGGCGATCTCGCGGTCTTTGGTCAAATAGTTCTGCTGTTTACGCAGGTCGGCGATCTTCTTCGCGTCGCCGGGGTGGTTGATCAGGTATTCGATGTCCACGATGGCGGCGTTTCCGTCGGAGTCCATCCACGTGACCACGACTTTTAGCAGTTTGTCGATGTTCTTGCCGGCCGTCGTGTCCAGGACCTGAAGGTTGTTGGTGAGATCAGACATGCCCGCACTGGCGAAGGAGCAAACGGTTTGGTCGTTGGGAAGATAGGTGTTGACGACTTTGAGCTTCTGCGGGGTTAAGGTCCCGGCCACAGAGTTGCGATAGAAGCCGAACGCCTCCTTGACGGCATAGACACACGGCGCGATGTCGGTGTTTATCTGCTTCATCGAGGCGTTTTGGGCACTGACGTCTTCGGACTTGGAAATTGGGTGTGGAAGGTCGGTGATGACCGAGACGGCCACGACGATGGCAACGACGAAGGTGATCAGGACCCAAGGTCGTCGATACCAGATGACCTTTTGTGATGAGAGCGACGAGGTGGCCATCGACGCCGGGTCGTAGGGTACGTGGGCGTTGGGTGAATCTTGGTTGGTCACCCGGCAAGCCTAACGGCTGTCTGTGCGACGCCCACAGCGAATCGGCGCATCGTCGGTGGACTCAAACTGAAGACGCCCGACAGATTCTCATTGCCGAATGGAACGGCTAGAGACTTCAACCGTCCCGATGGATCGATGAAGTACATGACGTTGTTGTGGGCTACTTGGTTTGGCAAGACGCCAACTCGGATGCTCACGCCGTAGTCGATCCACACGGTGTTCAAGCTGGTTACTGGGCCAGTGAGGAAGTGCACGTTGGTCAGATGGTTAAGCCCGCTGCGAGCCAACGCCGGGGGATCGGACTGGCGAGCGACGTGGTGGGGATCAGTGTTCACAATGATGAATTCGATGTTCTGGTACGAAGCGCCGAGCAGCGAGTCCGCATCGCGAATCTCGGTACCGAGCACGTTGCATATGTCGTTGCACAGGGCATTCATGAACGTCAGCACGACCACTTTGCCGCGTGCGCTTGCCAGACTCCAGGCACGACCTGACTGGTCTTCTAGGGTGAACTGCGCGGCTTGGGCATTCGCAATGTCCTTCAGGCCCATGAGGGCCTTCGTCGAGGCGTTGATCTCGGGACCGCTTGGCACCACGGGAGTCGTAGGTAGTTTGAACACAGTGGTGGTGCTGACGTTGAGGGATGGTTGGCCGAGGTTTCCATAAAAGTGATCGAAGAGTGCACCGCCGCCACCAAGTACCAAGAAAGCTAAGGCGACGAACAGGACGAACTTGGGTGGTATCGGTACCTGCCCGAAACGCGCAACGCCCCCCGCGCTCTTGGTGGCCAACGTCTTGGCGAACATTGCGGCCCGTTCGTCCTCGCTCAGGACGGTTGAATCCTTGATATCGGGCTCGTCGTTGGTCATGGGTTCCAGGGGTAGTGAATGCTTCGACCACTCTAACGATGTGGCACGGTTGTCTATCTAGGTAAATACTCAGACAAGGGTAAGGCCACCGAGAAATTCTCGACGGTTCCAAAGTAATGTGGCGGCGTGGGAGACGGAGAGAAGGTCGATACCGTTGATCGGGACATTTCGACGTCCGCTCGGCTCTCAGGAGCTTCGGCCTGGCGGGCCCACGTCACCCTGCTCCTCGGACTGGCGCTTTGTGTTGCGGCCTTCTGGTTCGAACTGGGTCGAGCACTGGGTGGTAATTCGCTGAGTTGGGCTTACGTCTTTGAGTGGCCGTTGCTCGGGGCTTTCGCCGTCTACATGTGGTGGAAGGTCATCCATCCCGAACAGGTCTCAAGCGGGCCAAGAACCGATAAGCCTGCCAAATCCATCGGTCCCGAATTCGAGGGCATGTTGAGCGCTTGGCAACAGCACCAAGAAGAGCTGAACCGGTTTCGTCAATCGGAGTCCAAGACCCCAATCGACGAACCATGAGTTCGCTGTTCAGACATTGGTCGTTTGATCCAATACTCCTGGTCGCTGCGCTGACCGTGGTGGCCCACGAGATTGGTTTGATGAGATTGCGCCATCGTTCGAGCGCATCGAGGATCCGTCGACGGCGCAAGAATTCCCTTCTGTTCTACGCGGGGTTGGTCGTGTTGATGCTCGCCATTGTGTCGCCGGTCGACTACTGGGCGTCGCGGTACTTCTACGTGCACATGCTCGCGCACCTGCTGCTGGCCTTCTTCGGGCCAATCTTGATCGTTGCTGGTGCCCCTTGGTTGCCGCTGATGTTCGCGTTGCCCGTGAAGGCGCGACGGTCGCTCGGGCGGTTCTTCTACCTGAGTGCTCGAGCCGCGCCACTCAGGGTGCTGGGTCGGTTCCTGCGAAATCCCTGGGTGGGGTTCGGCCTGTTCAATGCGTCGATGCTGTTCTGGCACATTCCGTCGATGTTCGATCTCGCCGAACGTAACGGCTTCGTACATATATGGCTGATGCACACGAGTTTCA
>JABEUR010000172.1 GCA_013044405.1 Acidimicrobiaceae bacterium
AGCATCGTCTGGGACGTCGGACGGTGAGCAAGCACCGGCTGAACCACTTGGTTCAGCCGGTCAAGGCGAACCGGTGGGTCCAAATAGGACACACGCTGTAAAGCCTGACTCCCCACGAATCGATCGGCCCTAGTCGATTCCGTGAACTAGTTAGCGGCGACAAGTCGACGAGCCAAAGATCAAAAGGCCGCAATCCTACTCAAGGCAACAAAAACTTCCAAGGTCTGGCACTCCCTCGAACCGCTCCAGTGATGAACACGGCGCGAGAGAGTGCCATCCGATCTCAGATTGCGCGGACGTTCTGAGCTTCTTCGCCCTTCTTGCCCGGCACGGCGTCGAACTCGACGCGCTGTCCCTCGTCGAGGCTTTTGTAGCCGTCGCCCTGGATGTTAGAGAAATGTACAAACACGTCGTCACCTTGCTCACGCGAGATGAAGCCGAATCCCTTTTCCGCATTGAAAAACTTCACTGTTCCTTGTGCCACGAATACTCAATTCTCAAAGCGCCGGTCCGACCAATTCGAACCACCCGCTATAAAAAACTGTACACGCCAACCCTGCAGACTCGGGCGGCGAGTCCAAAGTCGTTGCCCGGACCGGCATTCTTCGAGACATTGTCGTGACGTTGCGCGGAGTTTCACCGAACGGGTTGGCTCTTCGAAGGTTCATGGGCCGTGCGCCAGCGAGGCGTCCACGACCGAATCTGGGGGTCGGCGACGATGTTCTCGAACCCCTGTTGGGATGCTCGAGCCACGACACCCTCGTTCGAGAAACCTTGAAGAGTGCGTCGCGCCACGGGGACTCATACCAGTGTGGGAGATCAGATCTCTCCGGTGACAACCTTCAACTCGTTCAAGAGTTCGTCAACGATTGCCTTCATTTCACGCGGTTTGGATTCAACGATCCACCGCTCAAAGGCAATCTTGAAAACGGTGATCCCCGTCTCCGCGCTCAACCTCGCGGCGATCTCAGGAACGCCACGTTGCCGAAGTGCGTCAGTGATCGCTTCGCCAAGGAGTGCGAGCTTGATCAATTCGCGTTCTTGAAGTTCTCGATTTGCGCTGATCACTCGATGGCGCAGGAGCGCTCCCTGGCGCCGCTCTTGGAGGAGCTCAGCTCCCGCCTCGATGGCCGAAGCGACCGCGATGATCGGCGCTGCAGACTCCTCTGCGTTCAGTACGGTGCGAACGAGAAGCTCCTGCAACTGTGCCGAACCCCAGAAGAGCACCTCACGCTTGTCCGAGAAATAGCGGAAGAAGGTCCGCTGAGTCAAGCCCGCCAGCTTGGCTATCTCGGCCACTGTGGTCTGTTCAAAACCTCGTTCGACGTAGAGTTCGAGCGCGGCTTGAGTGAGGCGACCTCGCGCGTTCGGCTCCCAGCGACCCATGACTCGATGGTAGTTGATGACACTGACTGACATAATCTGCTACCATGATGTCAGCGACTGACATCGCTCCGCGAGTTCAACAACCGCTTGCTCGCTGCTACCGCAAGGAGGAACTATGCGCATTCTGGTCACTGGAGCATCCGGTTGGATTGGTCAGGCAGTTTCGAGGGAACTTTTGCGCTCTGGGAATCAGGTGATGGGGCTCGCTCGCACGGATCGGGCCGCCAACGTCATGGACGACTTGGGTGCTGAAGTACTTCGTGGCACCCTCGACGATCTCGACCTTCTTCACAGCGCCGCTGGCCGATCCGACGGAGTGATCCACCTCGCTTTCAAACACGACCTCGCCTTCGGCGGAGACTTCATGGGCGCCGCCCTCGCCGACCGACGTGCGGTGGAGACCTTTGGTGATGCCCTCGCCGACAGCGGACGGCCACTGGTGATTGCCTCAGGAACACTCGGCGTCTCACCTGGTCAAATCTCGTACGAGATCGACGGGCACACCGACCCAACGGACTTGGCCAGTGTTGGCGAGGGTCCACTCGCCCGACGGGCTACCGCCGAGTACACACTCTCACTTGCCACTCGTGGAGTTCGCTCAGTGGTCGTACGTCTTCCACCCACCAATCACGGCGATGGTGACAACGGCTTTCTCGCGATGCTGGTTTCGATCGCGCGTGAGACCGGACAATCTTGCTATATCGGCAGCGGATCCAATCGATGGCCGGCAGTGCACCGTCTCGACTCCGCTCATCTCTTCTACCTCGCCCTCGAGCAGGCGAGACCTGGCGCTACTCTGCACGCTGTCGCCGAAGAGGGCGTAGCCATCCGAGACATCGCCGGGGTCATCGGGCGCCACCTGAACGTCCCGGTCGTCTCCATTGACGAGACGAAGGCGCAAGAGCACTTCACATGGCTCGCCCAGTTCCTCCAAGTAGACAGCCCCGCATCGAGTGCGATGACTCGTGAACTGCTCAACTGGGAGCCCGTCGAACCTGATCTGATCGACGACCTCGACGCGGGTCACTACTTCGTGACTCGATGAGACCTCCCTCTTTCGGTGTTGAGGCAAATCGACTGGCGCCAGGAGGGCGTGAATGAGCATGTTCACTGCTGGTAGGTCGACGTCCCAGTTGAATCAGCGAGTTGCGTATCGCCCGGCTCGTTCGACATCACGAAGGTTATCTTCCGATGTCGAGCTCAGTACTCGATGTGTAGATCCACGCGTTCGCCACAGTTGTCGCGCTGCGCCGCCAAGTCGGCACATCCGGTTTCGAGGATCGGGACGTGGCGAGGAGGTCGGTTGGAGGTTTCGCGATTCCCATTTGGTTCCAAAGCAATTCCCAACTTCTTCACAACAACGGTTCGTAATCTTTCCGATGTTCTGGTGAAAGGAGAACAAATGAAGAAGTTCGCAACTCGTGGGGTGACTGCAGTAGCCCTCACGTTCACTTTGGTTGTCAGTGCCCCGGCCGTGGCTTTTGCCTCGTCACCTCCCGCCTCGGGCACCACCGCGAAAGCTCCAACACCTTGGACGACGTGGCACGCATCATGGGTCACGTTCATCAACGAGATCAAGACCATCAACCAGTCGTACCAAGCATCTCTTCACAGTGCGCGCAGTGCCTACGCCGCATCCATGAGTGTGGCGGTGACCGCCGCCGAACGCCAAGCAGCGCGAACCACGCTGACCAACGCAGTCATCGCCGCGATTGATCTGCGCGTTTCACTCATCACCGCCGCGGGAGTGCCGCCGGCGCCACCGGCTGGATACAACGGCACCGCATTCATTGACGGGTTCCAGGCTGCGCACATCGCCTTTCGCGCCGCACTCGCTTCGGCACAGTCGGCATTCGCTGGCGCGATGCAGAACGCCACGACACCTGCGCAACGCGCAACGGCTCGTGCCAATCTCAAATCAGCGATTAGCGCCGCGGTCATCGCCAGGAGCAACGCGCTGAGCGCCTTGGGCTCAAAGCCATCGAAGCCAGGCCAGCCCACTGGTTGATGGGCGCATGACCACATCGTGACTCAACAGAGCCACGATCATATGATCGGGTGCTTCGAGGTGAAGTTTGTAGCCGCACCGGTCATATGGTCGTGGCTGACTGCTCCTCGTCAGTTGTTCAATGTCGATCGCTCGCACAGTGGGCCAGGCGGTGTCCTCACGGAAGTCGATCGACTCTGGCCAAGTCGCGCAACCACTTGATGATGCTGCGGTGCTAATGGTGAGCCACCACACCACGACTTCGAACCTTCGCCCTTCGCACCCATGAGGCGTTGGACAATAATACAGAGATGCCAAGATTGGTAGGTCCGTTCCTAGCGCCGGGCTCGATGAGCGCCCGACCTCAGCCGGTTCTTCGCGTCGATGATCGATTTGCGCTGCGACCCTGGACTGTAGAGGATATTCCAGCCCTCGTCGCCGCGTACGCGGATCGCGACATTCAACATTGGAACCTCAGCTCCTTTGACGAAGCGGAGGCGGCGGAGGTCATCGTGAAATGGAACAACCAGTGGATGTTGGAGACGGGTGCTTCTTGGGCCATCGCCAGGACATCTGATGACTTCGCCATTGGCCGAATTGGCCTACGCGTCATGAACCTTGCATCAGGCGTAGCGGAGATCTCGTACTGGGTTGCGCCTCGGGCCCGAGGAGTCGGGGCAGCCCCGCTCGCCACTGCCGCCATCAGCACATGGCTGCTCGGCGATCTGGGACTACACCGACTCGAACTCGGACACTCCGTACACAACCCTGCTTCGTGTCGAGTCGCCATAAAGGCCGGATATCCACCCGAGGGCACGATGAAGAGTGCGTTACTGCATTTGGATGGTTGGCACGACATGCACTGGCACGCGAGAGTTGACCATGTGGTGGCCTAGGCTGATTGACCCATTCGCTCCACAGCGCCTTGGCGTCAGCCAACTACGAAGACATGAATCCTAGATAAACGATTTGGGCCCGTACAGCGTCTTACTATCGGACACCTTTACGTAGAGTTGAACGGAGCATTCCAACACATGGATTTCGATGCGTACTACTCCACGAGCTACGACCGCGTGCGTCGAGCGATGACACTCACGATTCGCGATCCAAACCTCGCCGAGGAGATCGCCCAGGAAGCATTCTTTCAGACGCTGCGTCAGTGGTCGAAGGTCTCACTGCTCGACCATCCCGAAGGTTGGACCATGGTGGTGGCTCTGAACAAGGGTCGTGACCTCCATCGTCGACGGGTCCGCCAAGACGCCAAGCAGTCGATACTGGTGCGCCAGTCGGGCACTACGTCAGGTGAATCTCGAGTCGACGACCGAATGATGGTGAACGCAATCCTAGAAGGGCTCTCGGACCGCCAACGAGAGGCGTTGCTCTTGCGCTACATCACCCAACTCACCGTACCCGAGATCGCGGTGGCGATGGGTTGTGCGCCAGGGACCGTGAAAGCCACCTTGCACGCCGCACTCGCCAATGCGTCCCTCCAAGTAAAGGAAGACCTCGATGTCACCGACTGACCAGATCCAAGACCTCTTCGACCGCGCCTTCGCGTCGGTCCCGGCACAACCATCCCCCTCGCCCCAGACTCTTCACCGGCGTCTTCGCCAGCGCCAGATCCGTGTGCGCCTTTCGACGATGGGTGGTGGGGTCCTCGCCGTCGCGATCAGTGCCACTGCCCTCTTCACTGGACTCGCCACGAACCCCGCCTTCGCGGTGACGCTCTATCCCAACACTTCGACCCGAGTTGCCACGGCCCAATTGATGGCCGACCAACGCGTGATGACCACGCGCATGCGCGCAGTCGGCTACACGAATGCCACGGTGAGGGTCTCACACGGCGCGCTGGTGGTCACGAACGGTCCCAAGAGCTTGACGAGCTCCACCTCCTTCCTCACTACGTCACCACAGTTGTTGATCCGATCGGTCACTTGTTATGCCGGCGCCCAGCGTGGACCCGTCGCCACCAGCGCTCTGCCCACGACCTGCTCGAATCCCAAGTACGCAGCGCCAACCGCGTCACCGACGAACGCAAGCACCGGTGGCTTCACGATGCCCACGACCGAACCGGACCCGTCCCTGTCGCCCTACGCGACGACGACTGCGGCACAGGATGCGAGTTCACCCACTTCCTCAGCGCTACTTCCGCTGCTCAACAGTGGCAATGGCACTACTCAGCGCTACCTCGTCGGACCGACCCTGGTCACGCTTTCCTCCATGGTCGCGTCGGCCACTGTTACGCACGTGCCGGTGGCGGGTGGCTGGATCGTCAACGTGCGGCTCAATGCAGCGCAGGCCAAGTTATGGGACCAAGTGGCCAAGTTGTACTTCCACCGTGTGATCGCCATTGACCTGAATGGTCTCATTGTCGATGCGCCACTCATTGAGCCCGCGAACTCCACGTTCAGCTCTTTCGATGGTCGGATGCAGTTGCTCGCCTTGTCAAGCAACGACGCGTACGACTTGGCAGCTGCACTGACCTCGGGACCGCTCGCCGTACCACTGGCCGCCCACCATTCGTAAGGCCCGAGCGCGAAAAGTTGCCTCTTACGTCCAGCGAGCCATTCATTCGTTCACTCCAGAAGGCCTGACTCATCGCTTCAGCAGCGTCCCCGCGGTCGAAGGCAGCGACGTGCTCGTAGCGTCGGCGCTGATGCGGATCGATGCGTGACCACGCACCTCGCACACCATCTGATGTTGCAAGCCCTGGGCAAGTCATCATGCTCACGACCGATTACCTCGACCTCAGCCAAGAGACACTCATGCTTCCTGGGTAGCGGCGAGCCTCAGACTAACCAAAACGTTCATCGCTCCAACTCGAAGCGCGTGTCGTTGTTACCGTTAACCGGATACTCTCGAATGAGGCAGTACAACGAATCGAGGAATCTCGTGGAAACCCAAAGAGCGCAAGAACTTTTAGACAATGAGCTTCGGCGCTTGCGAGAACTACTCGTCCAGGCTGACGACGATGGCCAGGACGAACGGTCCGCTGCCAACGAGCATGGCGACATGAGCGACTCGGCCGAACCTCTGGTCGCCGAACAAGAGCAAGCTGCGATTGTCGCAGGACTTCGCGAGCGATTGCAAGCGATAGAAAGGGCTCAGCAGCGCCTTGTCAACGGAACTTATGGACTTTCTGTTCGCAGCGGCGAACCCATACCTGACGAACGCCTAGAGGCGGACCCAGCCGCCGAACTCACGGTCGACGAGGCTCAAACTGAATGATACGAATGAACCGGTCCATCCTGCTCCTTTCCATCGCTTGACGAATCGACCGAACGTTCTGACCAATGGCGCAGCACATCGTTGATACGAGTATCGGCCACAACCGTGCGCTATCCAAGGGAGTTTGTTTCAGAAAGCCTGCACAGGATCATCTGTCCACGATGTCTCGACTCATTACAATTCAGCAAACCTGGTGCCAATGCCACTACCACTTTAAAGGAAGTCACTTCGTGTCAATGGCAAATTGAGAATCCCCGCGGTTGGTCACGACTCCTGCGAACGAATGCCCAGAGTATTGACGCGGGCATAATTTTGACCGCTCGTATTCTGAGACAGAGATCCCGTCACTCTGACAGTTCTTGAACCATCTGCTCAACGAAATATTCGTCACCGGATGCGCACCGTGCGATCCGCTTCTCGTATTCGTCCAAGACAACGACAAACGCGTACCGCTGACGCACGAATTGCAGCCAGGCAGTTGGGTCAACTGGCTGTGTGAGGAGCCCGATGTCTTCCTGCGGAAGGCGACGAACATCCACGTCGGCGACTACTTCGGCGGGGTCGAGAGGTGCACTGCCGAGCCCGTCACGGACAACATCGTTCCAAACCTTGAGAACGAAGAGTTTGCGGATAAGCACCTCGTTGAGGGCTCCCCGTCCAAACCAGAACAGGTCATACAGGTCTCTCATCTTGCGACGTCGACGCCATGCCGCGAGCTTCTCCGCAATCGCTTCCTCGATCGCCGGCACCGGAAGATTCGGTAAAGCGAACTCGTAGGCCTTTTGCACTGCGAGTGGAATCGGCGCGGCAAGTTGTATCGGTAGCCAGAGGGGGCGCGACGATAGTTCGATCTTGGCTGCGATGGTGGGCTCGCCGAGAGGAGTTTCGAAGCGAATGACTCCTCGCAATTTCTCCCGACTTTCGACGTGAATCCGAACTTCGTGGTGCTCGGCGCCGTCCAAGCTGTCGATGACGAACTCCGCAGTGTCAGCGTCAGGTGAGGCGAAGTCAAGGTCAGTTGAAAAGCGTCCGGCGTTGCCCGCACGGAACTTTCGCAACGACGTACCGCCCTTCAAGACGACACCAAGCTCAAAGACACTCTTCGTATTCAAATAATCGAGGGCGTAGTCCTGACATACATCGAGGAGCGCAACGTCGCGTCCGCCGCGCGCGGAACCAGCGTGACGAGCCAGGTAACCGGCCGTGATCATCGCTGGGGAAGCATGGCGTCATAGAGACGCCAGCGATTGATCCATCGACCCTTCGACTGTCTGGGACCGAAGTAGGTGACGTCTCGACGCTGCGGCAACAGATTGTCAATGAGATCGGCGACGTCATTGCTCCCCGCCCATTCCGCCATGTACCCGAGACGGGCCAGGGTGGAGAAACCTCGACCAGTCGCCTCTTTGACTACATCTTCAGGCGTGGCCGATCGGAACGTCTCCGAAAGCCAATCGTCAGCGTTGCCCCAGTCGCCCTGTGCGGCTGGCCGGTTCGCAGCCGCTACTAAAGAAGTCGCTTCTTGCCACACTGGTAGTCCACGAATAATCACCGCTGGAAGTTTCCAGTCAAATGAGATTGAACGGGCGTCGATGACCCGCGGAGCGTGCCACTTCGGCCGATGAGCCAAGACAGGCTTGGTCGGCTGGTGGGTGGTGTGGCCGAGTTCCCAGAGCGACGATTCGAACGCGATGGCGACCGGAGCGTTTGGCTGATGGAGAAGAAGCGCCCGTAATTCGATCCACGGGTCATTCCACCCGTAACGGCCAGCGTGAGCGCCCGGAGCGAACTCCCACGCATTCTGAAGCCTGAGCGGCAGCAACCATCCAGAGCGAACAAGACGCTCGGCCAACACCTTCGAAGGTAACTTCGAACCCACCTCTTGCGCCACGTCTTCGAGAAGTTCCCGAGTCACGACTTTGGGCTGGCGCAGTTCAAGGCCAGCGACAATGTCGGCGAGACTTGTAGGAACCGGTCTTGTTGTCATAGAATATCTACTCACGCTACTATTATACGTACTCGTGCTGCAGATGACAATCATCTGTTGTCATCTGCATATAGAATACGCAACAATTATACGTCTAGTGACATTGTTTGACAACTCTAGACCCGCTCATTCGAAATACCCTCAGGATTGGCCATTAACCTCGATCCTCGGGCATACCGAGTCAGTGGAACTCGAGCGTTGCCGTGGCTTCATCTGACAAATATACCCTGGTCAAGCTCCTGTAGCTCAGTGGTCGCCTTCGTCAGTCGTGGTCGCTGTACCCCACCGGATGGCACATCCGCTGGGGTACTTGGCGCCCGAGCGAGCCACATCGTCTAACGCCGCCTTGATGCCCGGCACGCCTACCGACACGGACTTCGGCTTGCCGATCTTCAGCTCGTTCTCCGTCTCATCCGCCACGATCATCACCTGACCTTTTCTCACAAGTTGTCAAGTTGGAGTTTCTGGCTACGGGGTTACTCCTGAGATTATGGGTGAATGCGCAGGAGAGTGCCCGCACCATGCCCCCTCGCAAGGAGACGGATTGTCGTGCACGACATTGGTGCGATTTCTCCGCAGCACGATTTCGAATCGACGAAATGAATGGCGCGCTCGCCCCGCAGGCTATTCGGACTGTGACAGGCTGATCCCTGTGAAACTTGAGTTCGACCCCGAAGATGACCAGGCCTTTCCGGCGTCACGCTTGGAGATACTCGATGCATTCAGCGCCTGGTTTGTCGGTCACGATCACTGCACGAAGGACCACGCGAAAGGGGTCGCGGGCGACATCGGGCTCGCCCTCGAGTGGAAATGGGCGTACCAGGACGGGAATCTGACGTGGTGGCAGGTCTCTCACGTCATGGACTATCTGCTGGAGTGGTGCCCTCGCAAGCTCAGCGTCAGTCCGAATCAGTGCGATGACATTCGTGAGGCGCTCGGGCACTGGTTCCGGTTTCTCGATGCGGGGAAGCTCCTCTCTGCTGATGGCCACCCGGTCGAGATGCTCCTCGACGCCGTAGAGGTCTTGCGTGATGACTTCATCGCCGCGATGAGCGATCGAAGCAAGTTTGGAATGGCCAAATCTCTCTTCTCACTCGGCACGGATGCGGGCGCCGACATGAGCGATCCTGGTCAAGTGAGTGCGTTCATCGAACAGTACAATGACCTGACGATCGACGAGCGCAAGGCCTTGCTCCCCGACCACCTGTTCGCCCACGCGGGGCCGCCAATGCCCGATCGGCGTCTTGCGCCGGTCATCTTGCTTAACGATGACGAGATCAGCCGATCACTGGCTTCCGTCCCGATTCTGCCAAAGTTCCGAGACCTGGTGATCTTCCTTGGAAAAGGACGGCCGCTCACGAAGAAGGGACATCTCACCCTTGCCGACGCACGGGTACTGGTAGACCTCTTGGCCACCGGAGACGAGATGGATCCCCACTACGGCGATCTAACGTTTCGCACGACATCGTCGGACAACCTGCGCGGTCTTCGATTGATCGTGGCGTGGGCCAAGAAGGCGGGCATCGTGCGTGTACTTCACGGCAATCTCGTACC
>JABEUR010000051.1 GCA_013044405.1 Acidimicrobiaceae bacterium
CGAGATCGTGTGGCGTCAGCCATTTCCCGGACCCGGGCTGGGCGTTCGCATCGTCGGAGAGGTGACCCGTGAACGGGCCGAGATCTTGCGAAATGCGGACCACGTCGTGGTCGAGGAGATCAAGAAGGCCGGGCTCTACCGCGAACTGTGGCAGAGCTTCGCGGTGTTACCGGCGGTGCGTACCGTAGGGGTCATGGGAGATGGACGTACCTACGCCTACCCGATCATCATCCGTGCCGTGACCAGTGACGACGCGATGACCGCCGACTGGGCCCGCCTTCCCTACGACGTGATCGAGTCGATCGCCAACCGGCTGATCCGCGAGGTCGATGGCGTGAACCGTGTGGCGCTCGACGTGACGAGCAAGCCGCCGGGCACCATTGAGTGGGAGTGAGCAAACCCTTCTCCGACGACGCCCTGTGGGGTGACGACGCGGCGCCGCTCGACCCGGCGTCGCTGCTCGAAGGTCTCACCGAGCCTCAGCGACGGGCCGTTCTCCAGCGCGGCGGTCCTTTGCTGGTCGTGGCCGGCGCGGGATCGGGCAAGACGCGGGTCCTCACGCGTCGCATCGCCCACATCCTCGCCACCGGTGACGCGCGGGCCTGGGAGATCATGGCCATCACCTTCACCAACAAGGCGGCCGATGAGATGCGTCGTCGCGTCATCGAATTGGTGGGCGCTGACGCCAAGCAGATGTGGGTCTCGACCTTCCATTCGGCGTGCCTGCGGATGTTGCGTTCGCACGCCGACGTGCTCGGCTACGAGCGCGGCTTCACGATCTATGACGCCGGTGACGCCGAGAGCGCGGTCGAGCGGATCATGAAGGAGTTGGGCCTCGATACCAAGCGCCTCGCCCCGCGCAGTGTCGCCGCCGCGATCTCGGCGGCGAAGAACGAGATGTTGAGTCCCGACGCCTACGCCCAGGGCGTCAACAGCGACAATCCGAACCAACGGCGAATCGCCCAGATCTACGAGCTCTACGCCAAGCGCCTGTTGCTCGCCAACTCGATGGACTTCGACGATCTCTTGTTGAACGCGGTGGCCATGATGAAGAAGGACGCCGAGGTCCTGGGTTCGTACCAGCACCGGTTCAAGTATCTCCTGGTCGACGAGTTCCAAGACACCAACGGGGTACAGAACGAACTCGTGATGATGCTCGCCGCCGAGCACCGCAACCTCTGTGTCGTGGGTGACTCCGACCAGTCGATCTACCGGTTCCGAGCGGCCGACGTGCGAAACATCCTGCAGTTCGAGCAGCGCTACGCCGACGCCGACGTGATCTTGCTCGAGCAGAACTTCCGATCGACCCAGACCATCCTTGACGCCGCCAACGCGGTCATCGCGAAGAATCCGAGTCGCCACGCGAAGAACCTCTTCACCGATGGCGAGCAGGGCGACCAGATCCGCCTGTATCGGGCCGGAGACGAATACGACGAAGGACGTTGGATCGCCAGTGAACTGCGCCGACTGCGCACCGAGGCCTCTCTGGATTGGAATCAGATGGCCGTCTTCTACCGCACCAACGCCCAGAGCCGGGTGCTCGAAGAGGAGATGTTGCGAGCCGCGATCCCGTACCGGGTGATCTCGGGTATGCGTTTCTATGACCGCAAGGAGATCAAGAACGCGCTCGCGTACGCGCGCCTGGTGGTGAACCCTCGCGACGAGGCGTCGGCGCGTCGAGTGATCAACGAGCCCAAACGCGGCATCGGCGAGGCCGCCCAGGCCAAGCTCGGCGCCTTTGGTGCCGAGCACGGTCTCTCCTTCGCAGAAACCACGCACTACGCAGCCGAAGCCGGTCTCTCGGGCCGAGCGCTCGCCGGGGCGCAGAAGTTCTCATTCATGCTCGATGAGCTGCGCGCCCTTTCCAACGATTTGGCTCCGCGCGAACTGATCGACGCCATCGTTCGCGAATCGGGCATGGGCGACGCGCTGCGAGCGGAGAACTCCGACGAGGCGTACTCGCGACTGGAGAACCTGGGAGAGCTGGCCTCGGCGGCGGCGCAGTACGACACCCTGCTCGACTTCGTCGAGCGCATGGCTCTCGTCGCCGACTCTGATCAACTCGATGGCGGTGCCGGTGCGATCTCGATGATGACCCTGCACGTGGCCAAGGGCCTCGAATATCCGGCAGTCATCATCTCGGGACTCGAGGAGACGATCTTTCCCCACCGGCGCGCCCTCTCCGATGACGCCGAGCTCGAGGAGGAACGTCGTCTCTGTTACGTGGGCATCACCCGGGCGATGCGCCACCTCGTGCTCACCCACGCGTGGAGCCGCACGATGTGGGGTAATCGGGTCGACACCATCGCGAGCCGGTTCCTGCTCGAGATCCCCGGCGAACTGGTCAGAGACCTGTCAGCGACGCTGCCCGCTCGTCGAGCGAGTTTCTCGAGCGACTCCGAAGGGTTCGTCGGTCGGGGCACTGATTTCACCGAGGGGCGAGCATTTGGGACAGGCGCCGCGCCACCCGTGCGCTCCACGGGAGCCGAGAAGCTCGACTTGGCGGTGGGCGAACGGGTCGTGCACGACCGTTTCGGTCCTGGAACGGTCGTCTCGGTGGACGGATCGGGCGCTCACGCTCGCGCGAGTGTTCAATTCGACGAGCACGGCACCAAACAGTTGGTGCTGGCCATGACTCCGCTGCGGCGGGCATAAAACCTCAGTAAGAATCCCTGATGGAGCCATCGGGGGAGGTGGTGCGCAGGTGCCAGAATGGAATCTCATGGTTTCTTCTCGGCCCGTCTATCGTCCGCCAACTGCGCCGAGGAGTCATCGTCTGCCCACCCACGTCTACTGGCG
>JABEUR010000173.1 GCA_013044405.1 Acidimicrobiaceae bacterium
GTCGGGGGTTACACTGGCAAGCACCCGACTGGCGTAGCAATGGAGGAAGCATGCGTAAAGTTCGACTGGTACTCGCGGGACTGGTGGGTGTTTCGACCTTCGCCGTCTCCTACGTCGCCAACGGCTCCGCTGGTGCGGCGACGAAGGCCCCGTCACTGGCGACGTGCAAGGCCACAATCGCCAATCAGGAGTTCGCTAAGGGAAAGTTGACCGTCGCGACCGACAATCCGGTGTACACCCCATGGTTCGTCAACAACAAACCGTCGAATGGCAAGGGCTACGAGTCGGCCGTCGTCTACGCGATCGCGAGCACCTTGGGCGTGAAGAAGTCCAACGTCAACTGGGTGAGCGAGCCCTTCGACTCCAGTTATACCCCGGGCCACAAGGCCTTCGACTTCGACATCAATGAGATCTCCTACACCGCTGATCGGGCCAAGGCCGTCACCTTCTCGACGAGCTACTACGACGTCCAGCAGTCCATCGTCGCGCTGAAGAAGGACCGCATCGTCAAGCATCACACACCGGCCCAACTCAAGACCTATCAATACGGCGACCAGATCGGCACGACCGGTCTGGCCTATATCAATAACTTCATCAAGCCCACCAAGCCAGCGCGCGTGTACTCAACACTCGACCAGGCCGTCGCCGCGCTCCAAACCGGTCAGGTCGATGCGCTGGTGATCGACACCCCGACGGGTCAGTACATGGCATCGGCCCAGATCGTCAACAAGTCCAACAAGCCCATCGCGACCCAGGTTGGTCAGTTCCCCAGTGTCGGTGAGCACTTCGGACTCTTGTTCCAAAAGGGCGACCCGCTCGTGAGCTGCGTCAACGTCGCGATCTCGACACTGAAGGCCAAGGGCACCCTTGCGGCGATCGCGAAGAAGTGGTTGGGCATCTACGCCCGTGTGCCCGTCATCAGGCCCTAAGGCCCGTGTCGCTCGAAAACGGAGCGCAGATACCTGACGCTCCGGCGAATCTCTTCGCCTCGCGTCGTCACCTCTTCTTCATGGGCGGACGTGGTCTGGCCGCGAGCGTCATCTCGAGCGTCTTGATCCTGGGCGCCATTGTCGCAATCTTCTTCGTCGCGCCCGGTGGAGCCACGGTGCGCTACTTCTTCTTCAATCCCCACCAGATGTGGCTGGCCTTCATCGGCAACTCCTCAAAGGGCATCAGTTCGGTCGGAATGGGTCTTTTGACCAACATATGGATGTTCCTCGTCAGTGAGGTGCTCGTGTTGTTCTTCGG
The DNA here is from genome assembly GCA_013044405.1 of Acidimicrobiaceae bacterium. GTDB lineage: Bacteria > Actinomycetota > Acidimicrobiia > Acidimicrobiales > RAAP-2 > RAAP-2. The sequence goes on from JABEUR010000173.1 coordinate 1,249, forward strand.
CCTGATGATCGCCTGGACCCGGATGAGTCAGTCTCCGGTCCTGCTCCCGTTTCGCATCCTCTCAACGCTCTACACCGACGTCTTTCGAGGCGTGCCGATCATCATCGTCATCTTCCTCGTGGGTTTTGGATTACCGGGACTCAACTTCGGCTTCATCTCCAATCAGTCACCAGCGGTGTACGGCTGCACGGCATTGACCATCACCTACAGCGCGTACGTCGCCGAGGTGTACCGCGCCGGCATCAACTCGGTGCCCAATGGCCAACTGCTGGCCGCGCGCTCACTCGGCCTCACCCACGCCCAGATCATGCGCCGGGTCATCTTGCCCCAGGCCGTGCGCACCGTCATCCCGCCCCTGCTCAACGACTTCATCTCCCTGCAAAAGGACACCGCCCTCGTCTCGATCCTCGGGGCAATCGAAGCCGCCCGTGCGGCCCAGATCGCGGCATCGACCGAGTTCAACTTCAGCGGCTACGTGGTGGCCGCGCTGCTGTTCCTCGCCTTGACCGTACCCATGACCCGCTTCACCGACCACCTGGTCGTCAAGGACCGTCGTACCCGACTGGCGGGCGTCTAGTGGACTGTGTCTTAGAGCTGCGCTCCGTGGTGAAGCGCTTCGGTGACCTCGAGGTTTTGCGCGGTGTCTCGCTCAGCCTTCACCGCCACGAAGTGGTCTGTTTGATCGGGTCGTCGGGTTCGGGCAAGTCCACGTTGTTGCGCTGTGCGAACATGCTTGAGACGGTCGATGGCGGAGAGATCACGCTGTTCGGCCAGTCACTCAACGACCAGCGCATCGACCCGGACCTGGTTCGCCGCCATATCGCCATGGTCTTTCAGTCCTACAACCTGTTCCCCCATCTGAGCGTCATTGACAACATCGTGCTCGGACCCGTCCACGCGATGAAGCGTAAGCGCAGCGAAGCCCACGACGAAGCGTTGGAGCTGCTCGATCGCATCGGTCTGAAGGACCGTGCTGATGAGTTCCCCGACCGGTTATCGGGAGGTCAGCAGCAGCGCGTTGCGATCGTTCGATCATTGGCGATGCGTCCCGCGATCTTGCTGCTCGACGAGGTAACGAGCGCATTGGACCCCACCCTGGTCGGTGAGGTCCTCGACCTGCTGCGCGACCTGGCCCGGACCGGAACGACGATGTTGATCGCCACCCACGAGATGAACTTCGCGCGCGACGTCGCCCACCAGGTGGCCTACCTCGACCACGGCATCCTCGTCGAACAGGGAACCCCCCAAGAGATGTTCAACAA
>JABEUR010000052.1 GCA_013044405.1 Acidimicrobiaceae bacterium
CGCCTCCGCCTCCGCCTCCGTTTCGATGATGTCGGTCGATCATGTTGACCCGTAGCGCTGGCCCCGCTCCCGGGCCGGCGAAGTGGCGCTTTCTCGTCGCGGTCTGGACCAGACTGGTGGGGTGCGCTACTTAACGATTGTCCGTCACTGCAAGGCATCCTCCGTTGAGCCAGGCAGTTCGGACTACGATCGTCCACTCAACAAGAGAGGTCGCGACCAGGCCGCGCGCCTTCGTCAATTGGCCAGCGATCAAGGTGCGCTGGGTCGATTCGGGCCGACGACGGCCCTGGTCAGTTCGTCAGCTCGAACTCAAGAGACCTTTCGTCTCGCCTTTGACGGGACCGGATTCGCTCTTCATCGGCACTTCAGCGATCTCATCTACAACGGACTTCGCAACGTTTCGCCAGGGGACCTCATTGACGACCTCTCTGCAATCGACCCCGTGACGTCCTCGCTGCTCGTTGTGGCCCACAACCCCACAGTTTTCGAACTGGTGGCAGAGTTGGCCACTCGACTCCCTGAGGAGCTTCGACATGGGAACTACCCACTGGGTGGAGCGTTCGTCTTTGAACTGCCAGAGGACCGACCAGTCGAACTCGCACGATACGAAATGGTCGCGAGTTACGTTCCCGATTAGCTGACGCGCAAGATGGCGGCGTCGCCCTGGCCGCCGCCGCCGCACAGGGCGACCGCCGCAACCCCGCCACCTCGGCGGCGTAGTTCGTGCAGTGCGGTCAGCGCCAGGCGCGTACCGGACATGCCGACCGGGTGCCCGAGGGCGATGGCGCCACCGTTGACGTTGATCTTGGCCTCGTCGATCCCTAGATCATCGGCCGATGCCAAGCCCACCGCCGCGAAGGCCTCGTTGATCTCGAACAGGTCCATGGCGGTGACTTCGAGACCCGCCTTCGCCGCGGCTTTCGCGATCGCCCGTGAGGGCTGGGTGAGCAAGGACGTATCGGGTCCGGCGACTTGACCATAACTGACGAGTTCGCCAATCGGAGTGAGGCCGAGTTGGGCGGCTCGATCGGCCGACATGACCAGCAAAGCGGCGCCGCCGTCGGAGATCTGCGAGGCGTTGCCTGCGGTAATGGTCCCGTCCTTCTCGAATGCTCCACGAAGCTGGGCGAGCGATTCGACCGTCGTCTCGCCACGCACCCCCTCATCGGTGCTGACCATGACCGGATCGCCCTTACGCTGGGCAACGGCGACGGGAACGATCTCCTCGGCGAATTTCCCCGATGCGATCGCGGCGGCCGCGAGTTGGTGGCTGCGCGCCGAGAACTCGTCTTGACGAGTCCGGGTGATTGTTCCGGCGTTGTAGCGCTCGGTCGCCAGACCCATTGCACAGTGGTCGAACGCACACGTGAGTCCGTCGAACATCATCGAGTCCACGACCTTCTGGTCGCCAATGCGGTAGCCCGCCCGCGCACCGGGCAGAAGGTATGGCGCGTTGGTCATCGACTCCATACCTCCACAAACGATGATGTCAGCCTCTCCGGCGCGGATCATGAGGTCGGCCAAATAGAGGGTCTGCAGACCCGAAAGACACACCTTGTTGATGGTGGTGGCGTGAACGCTCAGCGGGACGCCGCCCCGCTCGGCTGCCTGACGAGCGGTGATCTGACCTTGTCCAGCCTGAATGACCTGTCCCATGAGTACCGCGTCGATAGTCGCCGGGTCTATCGCGGTCTGGTCGAGGACGCTCTTGATCGCTGCACCGCCGAGGTCCTGGGCGCTCAGCGTCGCGAAAACTCCTGCGAGTTTGCCAATGGCGGTCCGGCTTCCAGCAACAATGACACTGCGTGGCATGGTGACTCCTTCGTTTGCCCCTGACGGGCACAATGCAAACGATAGACGGTGTACCGACCCTGCCCGTCGGGCTCAATGCACGGTGAGTAGTGCGCTCGGCACCACCATTGGTATCGTCGCATCGATGACGGTTCCGAGTCCGTTGCCTGAGTGCACCGAAAGCGAACCGCCGAGCAAGCGGGCACGTTCGCGCATTCCCACGATGCCGAGCGACGTTCCGACGTGTTGGGCCTGATCGTCGCTGTCGAAGCCCCTACCGTCGTCGACGATCTCCAGATGGAGATGGTCACTACTGAAGCCCACGGTGGTGCGCAGGTGTCGCGCACCCGAATGGCGCAGGGCGTTGTTGAGCGACTCCTGGACAATACGAAACGCACCCAATTCGACGTCGGGTGCTAGACGTATCGCCTCGCCGCGCACTTCGAGCTGGGCCGACGGTTCACCGGACTCGCCGATGTGGGCGACGAGGCTTGAGAGTGCGGCCACGAGTCCCAGTTGGTCGAGTGCCGGTGGACGTAAGTCACGAGCGAGCGTGCGAAGGCGACTCGCCGCTTCGAGCGCCTGACGCCGAGCGAGAGCGAGTCCAGAGGTGACTTCGTGGGGAACGCCGTCCACCGATCCCAGTGCCTCGAGGTGACGGGCGAGGTGCAAGAAAAGTTGGAGAGGCTCATCGTGGAGTTCTCGCGCGAGTCGACGTCGCTGATCCTCATCCACCTGGACCATCTGGCGAGCGAACTCGCGAGAGCGCCGCTCTTCGGAGCGCTCCTCAGTTACGTCTTCGAATCCGAGTTGCACGTGTTGGGCGTATGGACCAAGGGGCAGGGTCGTGGCGTCGAGGCGGTAGTCGTGGCCATTGTCGAAGGTGAGAACCTTGCCCGAGAGTTCGATGACGTCGGTGCTCCCCGAGAAGATCGATCTGCTGGTTCGTCCGATGACCGTGGGACCGAACAACTCCAGCGCCGCCGGGTTCGCGTCCAGAGCGCGGTCATCGTGATCGAGCACGAGGATTGGTGAACGATTGGACTCGAAGAGCTGGCGATATCCCGTTTCGACCGCGAGAGCGCGGGCCTGGGCTCGGTGCTCGGCCTCGACTCGCAGGCCGAAGATGACCGCGACCATGACGACGATGCTTAGATTCATGACGTCATCGAGTACGTGCCCCTCGTCGTGGGGTAGTAGGAGGTCGGGGAGCCAGAGCACCACGGTCCAGGTCGTCGTCGCCACAGATCCGGCCAGGCCATAGCGCAGCGCGCTGTAACCGATCGGGATCACCAACAGCGCCACGGGCACCCCGGTGGGGAACGAGCCACTCATCAACGAAGGTCGCACGTCGGCGAGGAAGTGGACACCAACGATTGCTATGAGTGAGACCTGAACGATCCAAAACGGGACTTCGTTGACCGGCGGGTGCAGCATTCGCCACGTCAGTGAAGGTGGCGAAGAGCTCGAGGCGCTAGCGGTTGTGAACGACATGGCCGGGCGACGTCACGAGATGATGGATGATCGCGTGGGTGGCGGCTTCGGTGCGTGAAGACACGCCGAGCTTGGCGAGCACGTTCGAAACGTAACCCTCAACGGTGCGGATTCCCAACTCGAGTTCGAGCGCCATTTGCTTGTTGGTGCGCCCTTGGGCGAGCAGTTCGAGAACGGCGGTTTCACGTGGCGTCAGCAATCCGACCGTGTGCGGGGCGACATCACGTTGTCGAACCAACTGTTTCGAGACCTGTCGATCCAGCACGAAGACACCTTCGAACACTGCCCGTACGGCGTCGATCAGTTCCTTGGCGCTCGAGCTCTTGAGCAGGTAGCCCGCTACTCCAATCTCGAGGGCCTGTGCAATGTAGGCGTGCTCGTCGTAGGCGCTCAAGATCAGGATCCGAACCGCAGGGTGGGCCGCAACGACTCGGGCCGCGAGTTCGAGTCCGTTCATCGACGGAAGGTTGATGTCGACGATGGCGACATCGGGAAGGAGCAGACCGATTGCGTCGAGGGCCTCCTCGGCCGATCCCAGGGTCGCCACGACTTCCATTGATCGATCACGTTCCAAGAGTTGTCGGGTGCCCTCTCGCACGAGTTCGTGGTCGTCGACGATGATGACTCGAATCGGGCGAGGCGTGCCCGGTGCCTCGAGCGACTCGTCGAACTGCGCGGTGACGAGGGCTGCGATCTCAGACATCGGACTCTCCGATGCCGACCGCGATTGAGTAGTCCAGCGGTTCGAGACTCGTCGGGTGCGTCCGAGAACCACTGACGATTGGGCGAATCGCCATTCCTAGTTGCAGGTGAGTAATCCTCTTGAGCATTCGAATCTCTCCAGACCTTCACCACAATGTGTAGTTGTGTACTTGACAAGGTGGTGAACTAAGTGGTATTACGTAAGTATACCAGTAGTTCTACGGTTATGTATAAGTAATTCACTACAGTATAGGGGGCAGTAATGGTTGATCGCTTGGAGGTTCCGGTACAGAATCGGGCCGCTTCGTGTTCCTCGAAGTCGCACCTGGTCGACCCGATTGCCGTGGCGGTGCGGGTGCGACGTCCAATCGATCCCAGCGCAATCGCGCGTTTCGAGCCGACTGATCCCTCGCCGGGACTGGACGTCGCTCGTCACCCCCTGGTCGCGCGGATCTTGCGCGATCGCCGACTTCAGTTCATGCTCATCCTTCCCAACCAGATCATCTTCTGGCTGGTCATTGGCATCGGCATCCTCGGCACCGCGATACCGGGTCTCAACTTCGCCACGGCCATCACCTGGTACCTCTGGTTCTGCCTGGTCTTTGTGATGATGGTGGTCGTCGGAAGAGCCTGGTGCGCCATGTGTCCGTTCGGCGGCTTCGGTGAATGGATCCAGCGACATGCGTTCTGGAAGCGGACCGACTCGCCGATCGGTCTCGGGCTCAAGATGCCTGAGAAGGTGGCCCAGTACGGGTTCCTACTCTCAGTTGGGGCATTCCTGCTCTTGACCTGGATCGAGGAGTTCTTCAACATCGCCGGTCCCGGCAATCCGGCGTCGACCAGCTTGATGGTGCTAGGCATCGTCGGCAGTGCGCTGATCTTCTTTCTGGTCTTCGAGCGTCGGACCTTCTGTCGCTACGTGTGCCCCCTCACTGCGCTGATCGGCTCCGTTGGAACGATGGGTTCGGTCGCGGGATTTCGAACCCGTGACCGAGACGTCTGCCTGTCGTGCTCCACCAAGGACTGCATGCGCGGCGACGAGGACGGTTTCGGGTGCCCCTGGTACACCTGGCCGGGAAGTTCTGACTCGAACTCGGCGTGTGGTCTTTGTACCGAGTGTTACAAGGCGTGCCCGTCGGACAACGTCGGGCTCTTCCTCCAAAAGCCGCTCACCTCGGTGGTCGCGCCCACGCGACGACGAGCGGACGTCGCCTGGTCCATCGCCCTGCTCTTCGGGCTCGTGGTGTATCAGCAGTTGAACGCACTGAGCGTGTTCGCACGGTTCGACACCTGGTTGAACAGTCACACGATCTTTCCCCACTACCCCGACCCGATCGGTTACGTCGGCATCATCGCCGGCGTTGCCCTGGTCATGGCGGGCTTCGCCAAGATCTTCCAAGTGGCCTTCGCGCGCCACGACTACCTGCCGGCAGTCTCGGGCAGGACCTTCGTGGATCGAACCAGCACCTTTCGCGCTTACTTCCTTCCCCTCATGTACGGGATCATTCCGGTCGTTGGCGCCGACTACTTCGCTCGTCAGCTACCCAAGTTCTTTCAACACCTGCCGCGAGTGCCGGTATCGATCGGACACCTCTTTGGCTACGGCTCGACCTCGACGTCGCTGTACAAGGCATCACTGATCTCTTCGAACGCGGGCATCATCGCGGTACAGGTCGCGGTGATGGCCGCGGGCACGTTGGCCGCAATGTGGGCGAGCTGGCGCATCGCGGGACGCGACCTGGTGCCGGTCGGTGGCAACAAGCGCCTCGTGCAGGTCTCTGCGGCGAGCTTCGCGCTCTTGATCGGCATCGTCACCGCAGTGTTGTACGTCATGATGAACGCCGCGGACTAGGGGGAATGAGATGACCATCGTAGAGAACAACACCCGCGAGGGGACCCACGGACGCCACGTCACGGTCCTCGTCGACCGCTGTGCTGGCTGTCAGGAGTGCGTCGTTCGTTGTCCCGCTGGGGCACTGACGATGGAGCCCGTCACCTGGACGGCTCTGGCGAGCGATGACCTTTGTGTGGGTTGTCGCCAGTGCGAACGTACGTGCCCCTTCTCGGCGATCGTGGTCGACGGGCCACTTGCGGTCGGTGATCGTTTCGACCCGCCGCTTCGTCAGCCCGTCGAGTTGCGAGGCAACGTCGAAGAGACCCGCCGGGGCTACGACACCTGGGAAGAGGTGATCGCCGAGGCGAATCGGTGCCTGAACTGTCCGGACCCGACCTGCATGCGAGGTTGTCCGGCTCACAACGACATCCCCCAATTCATCGCCGCGGTGCGCGGTCGAGACCTCGCACTCGCTCACGAGATCTTGTCGCGAACCACGGTCATGCCCGACATATGTTCGCGGGTCTGCAACCAGTCGGCGCAGTGCGAGGGAGCGTGCACGTGGTCCCTCGCCGGAGGTGTGCCCGTCGCCGTTGGGCGTATAGAACGCTTCATCGCCGACCACGCCCCGATTCCCTCGCCAGTGGTGGCGACGGCGCCCAGCGCCGGTTCGCTCTCGGTCGCGGTCATTGGTTCTGGCCCGGCCGGTATTGGGGCTGCTTGGGACCTCATTGAGGCTGGTGCATCGGTGAGCGTCTATGAGAAGGATGGCACCCCTGGGGGCCTTCCGATCTGGGGGATGCCGGACTTCACGCTGCCCGACGAAGTCGCCACGAGACCGTGGCGCCAGCTGTGTGATGCCGGGGTCGACCTGCACTGCAACAGTGCGATCGACGCGAGTGCCATGGACGAGTTGCTCGCCACTCACGATGCCGTGATCGTCGCGCACGGCGCCGGAGCGCCCATCCGTCTGCCCGTACCGGGCGCCGAGCTCGACGGGGTCGTCGACGCAACGTACTTCTTGAAGGGCGCCAAGTCCGCGCTTGAGGTGGGCGGCGACGAACGGGCGTTTCTCACCGAACTCGGACTCAAGGAGATTCGAGGCGTGCGGGTTCTGGTCCTGGGTGCAGGCAACACGGCGATGGACGTCGCGCGAATGGCTCGTCGTCTCGGTCTCGAAGCGACCTGTGTCGACTGGCTCAACGAGCGCTTCGCTCTAGCCCGTCCTGACGAGCTCGCCGAAGCCCGACACGAGGGTGTCGAGGTTCTCTTCCAGCGCACGTTGACGTCGATCTCAGGGGCCCAGGGCCGCGTGCAGCGCGCCGTGCTCGCCCACACCGTGCAGCCCGAGCGTTCCAAGTTGCCGACCGTGTTGAAGAATGCGAGCGACGAGATCGACGTTGATCTGGTGGTGATGGCCATGGGGTATCGCCTCGATACTTCGTTCAAAGACACGCTACCGACGCTGCCGATCAAGAAGCGGGCCAGCGGCATGGCCGAAGGAGAATGGAAGGCCAGTGGGATCTTGGCGAACCCTGCGTCGGCCTACAACCACTTCAGCCCCGTGGGTTCGTTGGCTCTGGACCGTGAAGTTGGCCTGTGGGCGGCATCGTTGCCACTGCGCGACAGGACATGGGTCGCCGGCGACGCCTTGACCGGACCTTCTACGGTGGTCGAAGCGATGGCCCAAGGTCGCAGAGCGGCCCGTGCGGTCCTCGACGCCCTGCCCACGCGGCCCGATCGGCCGGTGGTGCTGAGCGAGCGACACGGCCAGCGGGTGCTCGTTTGTTACGCGAGTGAGGGTGGCACGACCCAGCGCGCGGCCGAGACGGTTGGCGAAGGTCTTCGAAA
>JABEUR010000174.1 GCA_013044405.1 Acidimicrobiaceae bacterium
CGACAACGCTCGCGCCAATGGGCGACGCCAGCGTTGTACGGTTGCGGCGAAGCGGAGGTGCAAATGACGACGTTTGGCATCGAGTTGTCCAGTGCTCGTTCCTGGAGCGAAGAGGAGATGGAGGACCTGTTCGCTGAGGGATTCCCAGAATTTATAGATGGGGACAAGGAAGTAAAGAAGTACATCGCACGAGTACGAGAATCCTTCAAGGAGTACGACTTGGTCCTCACCGATGAACGAAACGAACTTGCGGCGACCGGCTGGGGCGTGCCAATCACGTGGTCCGGTGAGGTGGGGCAGCTCCCGCTGACCTTCGCCGATGCGCTGAGACAATCGGTTGAACTTCACGATGCATCGGGCGTGCCAAATACGCTGGTCATTGGCGGTGCAGTGGTTCATCCGGCGCGCAAGGGCAGCGGGGTGGCGGAGTCGTTGATCGGTGCACTCTGTGACACGGCGACTGCGCACCAACTGGGCAATGTGATCGCACCGGTTCGCCCCACTCGCAAGCACCTCTATCCTTTGATGGATATCGACCACTATGCGGCGTGGAGGCGAAGTGACGCGAAACCCTGGGACCCTTGGTTACGACTCCACGTCCGAATAGGCGGGCAAATCATTGCGATTGCACGACAAGCGCAGACCATGACAGCCTCGGTCTCGCAGTGGGAGGAGTGGACCCGTCTAGAGCTACCTGATTCGGGCGACTACATCATCCCGAAGGGTATGTCACCCTTGCATATTGACAAGATGGAGGACCTCGGTACGTACGTCGAGCCCAATATCTGGGTTCGCCACCGCTAGTCGAGATATCGCCGATTGCGCTTGCCTGTACACGAGGCGTCGGCCTCGTTCGCTCACACGAGAGCCTCTTGACGCCGTAAGTGCGTCGCCGCAACAGTGCAGGTGGGCCCCGCCATCTCGCGACAACCCGCTCGAAATCTGAGAGGTCACTGGTCGGCGCGCACCACTACTCTGGCTGCAGTGGACTACGTTGAACCCCCTGCGGACCCGGATGAGTGGACTGATGAGCAGTGGCTCGAGTGGCTGAGGGCAACGGACGAGGCAGCCATCGACGAGTCCGAGCACGTGGTGGCGGTCGTGACACGGATCGTTCAGTCTGCGCCTGGTCAAGTCCTCGGACAGGCGATGCTCGGCATGGCCAAGGCGATCTATGGTCGCGAAACTGAGCAAGTCACTATCGTTGCCGAGGGGCTCGGTGAAGGTTTCGATGATGAGCCCTTCTTCGTACGACTGGACCTTGACCACCCGGAACTTTCATCGGTCGTCTTCAAGGCGGAGCCGAATTCTCCAGGTTAAGGACCGGCCGGATCGTTCAGATTGTGCTTCGAGGCCATTGAGCCGACACCTGGTTCAATCGAGTTGCTTCGGGGGTGCGCGGCCCCGGAAGTTCCTCGGGGGAGGGTGGCATCAATGTGCGAGGCAAGAGGGAAGTTGGCGGAGTTTTGACGTTTGCGCCCGCCACCGCTTGCGGAACCGGATGACCCTTTAGGTTGGAAGTGAAGGCATCTACAGGTGCCGAAAGGAAGTGACCACGTGGAGATCATCCGCAATCCCGATGGGAGTTTGGTGGTACCGATTCGACAGAAGCGACACCACGACGGAGATGGTGAAGTCGGCGTCTCGAGCGCTGAGGATTCCGCGGTGGCGGTCGAATCGACGTCGCGTCTGTTGCATCCTGGTGAAGGGGGATACAGCGAAGCACTTGCCGAATGGGACCTGCAACAAGATCCCGATCGCGCCCCCGCCATCTCGACCGCGAGTGGCCGCGAAGAGGCCATGAACGTTGTGCACACCCTCGCCGATTCGTCGGACCACGATGTTGTCGCCGCACTTAAGGATGTCAGCGACGCCGAAGCGAGCGGCGAAGCGCTTCGTCACGTGCTCATTGGAGGGACCCACTCGGTTGAGGCCTTCTCCAATGAGGTGGCCAAGGCCGAAGGGGGCGAGCCTCTTGCGGCTCACAAAATGACCAAGATCATTGGCGAGGTCTTGGCGGAGTTGGATAAGTAATGGGTGAGATGAGTATTGAGAAGGATGAGTGAACCCAAAAAATGACGTTTCGACTCTGAATCCGGTGCTCGGTGGACGTTCGAAACGTTGGGTTCGACAGGGATTGGTGCAGCGCATACATTCAAAGAGTCGGCTATCGGACGAGGGACTGGAGTGACGTGGACGTACAAGATCTATTGGGCAAGGTTGCCCAACATCTGTCAGTGAGTCGCGCCTTTGGTACGGCCTATGAAAAGGATGGATCCTTGGTGATTCCGGTAGCCATCGTGGCTGGCGGTGGCGGGGCGGGCGAGGGCACGTCGCATCCGCCGACGAGCGACTGGAGCGTCGAAAAGGAGTCCGATCGCGGTGACAACGCCTCTGGTGTGGAGACATCAACGGGCTCCGGTGGTGGTTTTGGAGGATTGGTGATGCCGGTCGGCATTTACGTTGTCAAGGACGAGCGAGTTCGATGGATTCCAGCATTGAACGCAAACTTGGTGATCGTGGTCCTCTTCATGACCATTCGAATGTTGGCGCGCACTCGCCGCCGGTCAAGTCATCATCGCTCCTAGGCCAATTCGCCGCCGCCGGCGTCGCCTCGACTGCTCCTGGCCCAGTTCGAGTTGGCGCTCGGGGCCTGGCGAGCAGGCTGGTTGATGCGTGGACCCTGTACTAGATGCCCTGCCATCTTCATTGCCGTATCGAGTCTTTCGCATCTTTGAAGGTATCGCAGCGAGCTTGTTCGTAGTGGGTGAGATGTATTTCGGAGTCGGGGTGTTCCTCTTCAAGACCACACCGTGGCGGAATTCCTGGTTTTCAATCATGGTCACCTCCCTGTTGATCCTCGCTGGGCCGGTGGCGTCTCTGTTGTTGTGGCAGCGTGATTCTCGCCACGGGCGCACATTGGCGAACAAACTTCGACGGATGGAGTTGGTTTTCGTGGTGGTTGGAGTCGTCGGGAGCGCAGCGCTGCTCATGGTCTTGATCAACATTCACTTTGGTCTGCCCCCCTTGGCAGTTGGGTCGATCTAGGCGAGAGATCTCAACTTGCGGCTCAGTACTCGAGCGCAACCCCTTGACTGGA
>JABEUR010000053.1 GCA_013044405.1 Acidimicrobiaceae bacterium
ACCCTTTGTCCGAATCGCTCGTCCGAAATCCCGACCACCAGGCAGTCGTCGACGAGGGGGTGGCGCTTGATGGCCTCTTCAACCTCTTCGGCGTAGACCTTCTCGCCGCCGGTATTGATGCTCATCGAACCACGACCGAGCAACGTGACGGTTCCATCGCTGTCGACTGTCGCCCAATCACCCGTCAAGACGTAACCTGCTCCATCAATTCGAATGAACGTCCGCTCGGTCTTTTGAGGATCCTTGTAGTACCCGTACGCCGCTGTGCGGCTCGCGAGCATCCCCTCTTCGCCCCCACCTCGCTCGACCTCGCGTCCGCCATCAGCGATGACCTTGGTATCGGGCGTCGGCGTGAAACGCGCGGTCGCTGCCCCGATTCCTTGGTTCGCCCCGCTGGTTCCGAAACCTAGCCCCTCGGTCGAACCGAGTGAGTCGGCGAGAACGGCCGACATCCGTGAGCGCAGTCCGTCCTTGATCTCCGCACTCCAGATAGCGCCCGATGAGATGACGTGTCGGACACTTGAGGTGTCGACCGGGCGACCAAGTTCTTCGCGAGACTCGAGGGCGCGTAGAAGTGGGCGGGCGAATCCGTCACCGACGATCACGATCCTGGTAGCCCTCTCACGCTCGGTCAGTCGCCACACCTCATCGGGATCGAACGTGCGCGACTGGAGCATGATCACGGTTCCTCCGGTCATGAGCGCGGGCATGGCCCCAATCCACATCCCGGTTCCGTGCATGAGGGGACAGCACGGGATGCTTCGCTCCGGCCCGGCCGCAGTCGAATCATCGACGATGGTCCTCACGCCTGCTGAGTCAGTGGGAATGGACTTGATGAGACCCAGCGCGAGACCTCCCGCGAGCAGTCGCTCGATGAATTCGCCCTGGGGAAACATGACGCCTTTGGGCATCCCAGTCGTCCCGCCGGTATAGAGCATGTAGAGGTCATCAGGTTGCCTGCGTTTGCGCGGTTGCGGAGGATTTCGATCCAGTAGCTCCGCGAAAGTCAAAGCACCTTCACAATGTGGGCCACCGTCGTCGACCTCCACAAACAGTCGAACATTGTTCAATCGCTGTCGAACGCGCTGCACACACTGCGACAGCGATGAGTGAAAGACCAATACCTCGGCATCGGAGTTCTCGAGCAAGTAGACGAGTTCATCGTCGAGGTATCGGTAGTTCACATTGATCGGGACCGCTCGATGCTTGAACGCACCATATTGAGCAATGAGGTACTCCGGACAATTGAATAGATAGAGCGCGACCTTGGCACCCTCGGGTACACCAGCTCGGTCGATAGCCGCCGCAAAACGAGCAGCTGAGTCGTCAAACTCTCGATAGGTCAGTCTTCGATCGCCTTGGATGAGCACGTGACGATCGGGAACGGTGTCGGACACGACCTCCCACGCGGTAGCAAAATCCAGATCCATGGTCTCCCCCGATCCCACAAAATTGCTCGCATCTGCGATGGTTACCGCGCAAGTCTGGCCAAAGGTTAGGCGATTTGAATCACGATGAAGCGGCTTTCACCACGGCACTGATTGCGCTAAATCGAATACTTCGGGTCGAGCGGGCTTGCGGCACTGAGGCGAGCGACTCCGAATCATTGTCTAAGTATGAGATGTCTCGGGTGCCTGGGGAACCATAAGTGCATCGCACCCCAAGCATTCGTCAGTCATTCGACGAGTCGCCTGGACAGTCCTCGTCTGCGGCCTTCATGATCCGACACTCGCGGTCGACCGGTGAGTCAGAATCCGAAGCAGGGCCGCGCATTGAGATTGTTTGAAGGATCCCTCGGTTACGATCATCTGGCACGGACACAAGGTGTGCGTGGTCGAGCGACACCATCCATCGAAGGACTCGTGGTGTCCGGGTATTCGAAGCTCCCCACTAGGCGATGGATGAACCCGTGATATTCGACGAGGTCCGCCCTGAAACAGCATCAATCGCGGTGAGGCTTCCTCGTGGTGACCTCAAGTCCACGGCCGCGAGCAGCGTCGGCTTGAGGTGTGTCCAACTATCGAACCATCAACCAACCATTGTCACGATCGCCTTCGAAAGGCTACGGCGGCCGCGACAACGATAACGAGCAAGACGCCAATCACGATCCAACTGGCCGAACCAAAATTCCCAGTCGTCATGGTTGCCTCCTCGCACCACACTGTAGACCGCGATGTAGCGATCAACGTCCACGATCTCGACGGTGCCAACACGACTCGCCTGGGGAGCTGGACCGAGCGGTGCTTCGGCGCGAACTGCTCATATCCCGTGGCGACGCGCACGCTACGTCCTAGGAATCGCAAGAGGTGCCATTGGACCGATGAGCGCAGTCGATGAGTCGTCTTTGGACGAGAACTCGAGGTTTGGCACGCTCGTGGGGTTCACAGGAATTGGCCGCGCGAATCGCGAACCCGACGGTTCGAATCGGTGAAGAATTCGTCGCCGTTGAGCGCCGTTACCCCGGCGGAGTGTTCGTCGTCGCCAAAAGTGAACTCACGCTCGACATGAAGGACCCGGTCCCAGCAAAAAAGGTGAACGGGAACCACCAAGTTCTCAGAAGTGACCACTTCTCTTTCAACGGTAGGTTCGATGCCATTCGGACGCACCACGGACCCACCGGGACCGCACAATCGTCTTTCGCCGTTGAACGGACTCCGCCGACCACTCGTGCACCCGGTCACCGTTCTGGCTGAAAGGGTCGAGATGATCGGCCATTGGCGGACGCGAGATCCAACGTGCGAGAGCTCGGCAACGACCTTTCGCACCCGATCGAGCTGGCGACGATATCGAACCCACCGGTCGAAGTCGACCACCTTCCGTAGGATTATGAGAGGTTCAGAGCGCCACCCTCGATGACTTTCGTCCCTAGTCGCTTGGGCCATCGCGCATCAGACTGTGAGTGTTGAGGTTGACAGCAGAGGAGTCGT
>JABEUR010000175.1 GCA_013044405.1 Acidimicrobiaceae bacterium
GGGGAGGGAATAACTTTGCTGGTCACGTCAACTTTTGAAGGTCTTCTTTGAGTCCTTTATCAGGCTCGAGAATCAGTCAAGTCGGAAAGTCCCGCTAGTTTCGTTTCGGTGCTACCGCAATCGAACCCGCGAACTGACCGACGAAACTGGCGAAGAAAGACCAGGACGACTTCATGCCCTTCGACCTGAGTTCTCGCCGCGCCCTCATCAGTGGGGCCGGTGCACCCAACGGGATCGGCATGGCCAGCGCCCGATTACTGGGCGACATGGGAGCACGGATCTTTCTCACCGCAGCGAGCGACCGGGTGGGCGAACGCGCCGCGCAGTTGCGACTTGAGGGGATCGACGCGTTCTCAGCACCAGCGGACCTGACCAGGTCCGAGGAGGTCCGCTGGCTCAGCGCCGAGGTCGTCGAACGCTTCGGCGGAATCGACATCCTGGTCAACAACGCCGGGATGACGAGCGTCGCCACACCCGCCGAGGCCTCGGGTGAGGTCGGCGGGATCGACGAGGTCTCCCCGGGTCAGTTGACGTTGGCCTTCGAGCGCAATGTCGCATCGGCATTCTCACTCACCAGGGCCCTGATGCCAGCGCTTCGCCTCTCGAGCGCCGGTCGAGTGGTGATGGTGACCAGCGTGACCGGCGCGTTGATGGCGATGCGCGAACAGGTCCCCTACGCAACTGCTAAGTCCGCCATGGTTGGTCTCACCAAGGCCCTCGCGCTCGACGAGGCGGACCACGGCGTGACCGTCAATGCGGTCGCCCCCGGATGGATCGGCACTGACTCTCAGAGTGAGCACGAGCGGCTGCAGGGACTGGCGACCCCAATGCGTCGTTCGGGACGCGCCGACGAAGTCGCCGCCCTGATCGCCTGGCTGTGCACCAGCGAGGCGTCCTACATCACCGGTCAGACCATCGTCGTTGACGGCGGGAACTCCCTCGCCGAGGAACGCCACCCCTGAGAGAGAAATATCTCCGATTACGGCAGGACGACCTCGAACCCGAATGCGAAGACGTCGAGACACTCCACCAGTCGCCCGAGTAGAAAGGTGTCCCCGCTGAGCGCGAAGTCATCGAGGCCGATCAACTCGTCCCACGATTTCGAACCCGACGCCATTGCGGCGAAGGATGTCTGCGAGCACCGGATCTCGACGTCGGCGCCCGGGCTGGGTGCGCCGCGACGCGCGTGCAAGACGCCGTTTCGAACCCCGAAGGTCCATGACTCGTCATCCTCCGAGATCACCAGGTGCACGCTAAGTGCCAGGTCACCACAGCGCGGGCCGTTGAGTCGCACCCCCATCAGGTCCATCAGCAGTTCGATCGTCATTGAGCGCACGAGCCCGGGACCTAGTGCGTTGCCCGCCATTCCCTTGAGCGCGGTTCCATTGGATCGCAGTTCCATCGCCCCGGTGAGATAGAAGTCACGCCACGGTCCCGACTCGCTCTGATAGCCGAGCTGTTCGAGCGCATCAGCCTGGAGCAGGCGCGCCTCCTCATTACCCGGTTCAGCGAAGACCACGTGGTTCACGACCTCGGCCACCCACCGATAATCACCTTGTTCGAAGGATCGACGAGCCTTGACCAGCGTCGCCTCCGAGCCGCCCATGAACTGCACGTAGCGCTTGGCCGCTTCAACCGGAGGATGGGGGTTCAAGTGAGCGGGATTGGCGTCGAACCAACCGAGGTAACGCTGGTAGACGGCCTTGGCGTTGTGTGAGACCGTCCCGTAGTAACCGTGGTTGAAGAACTCGTCCTCGAGCGGTGAGGGTAGCGTCAACTCTTCGGCGATCTCGTTCATGCTCAGCCCGTGGTTGGCGAGTCGCAGCGTTTGATCGTGTACGTAGCGATAGGCGTCTCGCTGGCTCGCCAGGTACAAGCTCAACTCCTGGTTGCCCCATCGCGGCCAGTGATGGCTGGCGAACAGGACGTCGCACGACGGTGCGTAGAGAGCCAGAGACTCGTCGATGTACTTGCTCCACAACAGGGCGTCGCGAACCTGGGCGCCGCGCAGCGTGTAGACGTTGTGTTGGGTCGCGGTGCAGTTCTCCGCCATGCACAGGGCCCGCAGTTGCGAGAAGTAGATGTTCATCTCCGCCGGCGCCTCGGTGCCCGGGGTGATCTGGAACGTCAAGTCCACCCCGTCGATCGTGATCTGCTCGCCCGTATGGTTCACCAGCCGGGTCGGCGCGATCAGGCCCACGCTCGGCAGCGCCGGCAGACCCTTGCCCAGGCCAGTGTCGACGTGACCTTGAGCGTCTTTGGGCAAGAGCACACCGTACATATACATCGCGCGACGCAGCATCACGGTGCCCGCGAGAACGTTCTCACTGATCGCAGCTTCGAGGAAACCGTCAGGCGCGATCACCTCAACCCGACCGCTCGACACGTCCTCGTCGCTGATGATGCCGTGCACCCCACCGAAGTGATCGGTGTGGCTGTGGGTGTAGATGACCGCGCGCACCGGACGCCGGCCCAGGTGCTCGTTCACCAGCTCGAGCGCCGCGCGGGCGTTCTCCGCTCCGGTGAGTGGATCGATGACGATCCAACCTGATGCACCCGCGACGAAGGTGACGTTCGAGATGTCCATGCCGCGCACCTGATAGATCGACGGCGCGACCTCGAACAGTCCCGCGATGTTGTTGAGGCGACCTTGGCGCCAGAGACTGGGGTTGACGGTGGTCGGTGGACGTTTGGAGAGATCGGGGTCGTCGAGAAACCCGTATTCGTCAAGGTCCCAGACGGCGTGATCGAAGCGGCCCGAGATTCGTCTCGGTGCGCCCTCGGCGATCCGGCCGCGCGTGGAGCGTTCGAAGTCCTGATCGCTCGCAGTGCTCAACGAGTCCAGTACGCGCTCTTGCAACCTCTGGGTCGCCGCACTGGCGGCCTTCCTGTGCGGTGTTGATTCGGACATCGCTCCCCCTGACTCGTCCCCCTGGTCCCAGCCGACTCTACTGAGTACAGCGCATTACCGAGGACCGACACCGCGTAGCGACTCGCGCTTCGATGACCCCGGGCGCACCCGCGCAGGCCTAGATTCGACTCCATGGACGCTCGTCGCACCCGCCTGCCCGAAGGTTTCTCCTGGGGGACCTCAACTTCCGCGTATCAGATCGAAGGAGGAGGCGATAACACCGACTGGTGGCGCTTCGAGCGCACCCCGGGTACCGCGGCGGTGGAGCTCTGCGGTGACGCGTGCGATTCGTGGCACCGCTACGAAGAAGACCTCGACCTCATCACCCGTCTCGGCCTCGACTCGTTTCGTCTCTCCATCGAATGGGCGCGCATCGAGCCGACTCGGGGGAACTTCTCGCGCGAGGCGATCGAGCACTACCGAGACGTGCTGAACGCCTGTCACTCACGTCAGATCAAGGCCGTGGTCACCCTGCACCATTTCACGTTGCCCCTGTGGGTGGCCGACGCCGGTGGCTTCGAGAATCCCGAGACGGTCGCGTGGATCGCCCAGTATGCGCGCGTCGTCGCTACCGAGCTCGGTGCGCTGATCGACGTCGCCTGCACCATCAACGAGCCCAACATCGTCGCCCTCATGGGCTACCTGACCGCCATGTTTCCCCCGCAGGTGAGAAGTTGGGAGCGATTCGTTGCGGTGAACCGGATCATGCGCGATTGCCACCGGGCCATGCGCGAAGCGCTGCGCAGCGTCGTCCCCGACCTCCCCGTCGGCCTACCGCTGTCGATGCAGGAGTACGAGGCCCAGCCCGGCGGCGAGGGCCTAGTGGAGTCGTTGCGCCGCGAGATGGAAGACGAGTATCTGCAGGTCGTCGCCGACGACGACTACCTCGGTGTGCAGTGTTACACGAAGTTGATCATCGGTCCCGATGGCCTCGTCGAGCGTCCCGAAGGCGAGCTCACCGAGATGGGATACCTCTTCTGGCCCCAGAGCGTCGAGTACACGGTACGCCGCGCCGCGCAGTTCATCGACATTCCGATCATCGTCACCGAGAACGGCATCGGCACCAACGACGACCAGCAACGAATCC
This sequence comes from Acidimicrobiaceae bacterium, assembly GCA_013044405.1. GTDB lineage: Bacteria > Actinomycetota > Acidimicrobiia > Acidimicrobiales > RAAP-2 > RAAP-2. Next base: position 3,999 of record JABEUR010000175.1, read on the forward strand.
GTTACCTGGAACAAGCGCTCCAGGGTCTGCGACGCACGATCGACGACGGCATCGACGTTCGAGGATATTTCCAGTGGTCGCTCCTGGACAACTTCGAATGGTCCCTCGGCTACGCGCCGAAGTTCGGCATCGTCGCCGTTGACCGCACCACGTTCGCGAGAACCCCCAAAGCGTCGGCCCAGTGGTTCGCCGAGGCCGCGCGAGCATTCGACGTCGCACGCTGACTGGCTCAGTCCAGCCCCAGTCGCTCGAACTGCACGAGCGGTGCCTCGAGAGCGCGCAGCGCCTCGACCAGTGCTTCGAGGTGCACCGAACCCCGTTCGACCCGGCCCGAAGCGAGATCGCGAACCTCCGCGGGGTCCTCACGGCGATCGAACAGGACGTCGCCGTGGAAGCTCCGTGCACTGGCCCAGTAGGGCACTTCGTCCCCGACGCCGTAGGGCTGGCGCAAGACCGGAACCGGTGAGCCGGGCATGAAGTCGATGGTGGCGCGCCGATCGGGCCGCGGCAGGCGCACGTGGGCAAGGGCGTGCACCGGCATGCTCGACCAGCGATTCGAGTACATGGCGAGCGGTCGATTGGTGGCGTTGGGCGCGCGTACCAGTCGCACGTCATCGTCGACGTAGGTGACCTCACGGCCCCAGACGCCGGTGAGCAGGTGGGACCTGGCCCCGGACGTCTCAGCTCGCAGCGTTGACACGAGTGAGCGTCCGTGGGTTCGTTGCACGGGTGTCACGTCAAAGATCTCACAGAGCGTCGCGTGCACGTCAACGGTGGTGCTCAACGAGTGGACTTCGAAGGCGTCGCTCCCGGGCCAGGCGATCATCAGCGGGATGTGGCCCATCTCGTTGTAGACGGGCACGCCGGGTTTGCCCCAGATGCCGCCTCGCTCGCCAAGGTAGTGTCCGTGGTCGGTCATCAACACGACCGCCGTGTTCGCCCAGAGTTGTTCGTCGTCGAGCGCGTCGAGCACCTTGCCCAGATGATGATCGATCATCGAGAGTTTGGCCCCGTAGTTGGCCCGGATGTGGCGTCCCGTACGCTCGCTTGGCACGCTCGGTCCAGTCGCGTCGGTGTAGGGCGGCCAGATCACCCGCGGTCCGCGCCACCCGGGGTCGTACATCGACGCCCACGGCTCTGGGGTGTCGAAGGGCTCGTGGGGGTCGAACTCGTCGACGAACAGGAAGAATCGATCATGATGATGAGCGTTCTCGCGCAGCCACCGTGCCGCGGCGCTCATCGTCTGGGGCCCGGGGAAGTCCTCCTCGGAGCGAAAGTAGGTCCGCGAACGGTCGTATCCTCGCTCGATCGACGCCGGTTGAGCCGCTAATGCGGGTGCGCCCAGCCACGACGGGTCCAGTCGGGTCTTCCAAGGGTCGTCCTCGTGTCCGCGCACGTAGTCCCAAGCCGAGAAATCGGTGTGGTAGTTCTCGCCTCCGGACTCGAACAGGTGGGGATGGTCCGTGACGAGTTGGGTCACGACGCCCTTGCGGCGCAGGTCGTAGGTGATCGCGTCCTCCCAGATCTCCACCGAACCCCATGGACGCCACAGGAAGTCAAGGGCGCCGCACAGCACGTCGTGACGCGCTGGCATGCAGGGCAGCGACCCGGTGTGGTGGTTCGTGAAGCGTACGCTACGCCGGGCCAGCCTCGTGAGGTTGGGCGTGGAAAACTCGTCGGACCCGTAGGCCTCGAGCAGGTGGCGGTTGAGCGAGTCGAGCAGCACGACCACGACGTTTCGCGGCATGTCCGGGTGCGCCGGGGCGGGATCGGACGCCATAGCCGAACCGTACTCCAGTGGCTCGACGTGCGCCACGGGATCTTCTCGGCCCAGTCGCTCCAGCGCCGACCTACGGGCGTGCACCATGATGGGTTCATCCGATCAACCGAGCCCGAGGAGCACCATGTCAAGCACGCACGACCTGCCCAAGTTCCAACTGGTGGCCCTGGACTGCCCCGACCCGATGGCCCTCGCCGACTTCTACGCTCGGCTCACCGGACTCGAGGTCGAACCGCTCGGCGACTTCAGGCCCGAGGACGTCACCTGGATCGAACTCTTGAACGACGGCCGGCCGACCATTGCCTTTCAGAAGATCGACCAGTACGTGGCGCCCACGTGGCCGGTGGGATCCGTGCCCCAACAGCTGCACCTGGATCTCACCGTCGCCGACCTCGACGTCGGCGAGCAACACGCCCTCGCCACGGGCGCCACCAAGACCGCCTTCCAGCCGGGTGAGTCCTTCCGAGTCTTCCTGGACCCCGTTGGCCACCCGTTCTGCCTCGTGCTGGCGCCCGTCTAGGCCCTCCGGGGCCGCGGCGAGGCGAGCGTGCGAGCTCCCCTGGGAGGGAGGCCGCACTCGTATAGACTTACAATTCGCGTCTCGAGGTCCCGGCCCCGAGAACACCGAGGACCTGTGGTGCAGCTCGGAGTGCACGCCGCCCTGTCAAGGCGGAGGTCGCGGGTTCAAATCCCGTCAGGTCCGCTCGACACCCGA
>JABEUR010000054.1 GCA_013044405.1 Acidimicrobiaceae bacterium
CGAGGAACGGCCCGTGGTGGTCGGCTCGGACTCGTCGCCCACGAAATCCACGTAGACGCTGATCTGGTCGAGCAGTTGCTTGAGCGGGGATGGACGCCAGTCGTTGGGCCCGTGGCGAGTGACGACGCGGGAGAACTGCTCAACTGCAACGCCGATACGGTCGCCGGCTCACTCGCCGCCGCGCTCGACGCCGACGTGCTCGTGCTCCTGAGTGACGTGGACCAGCTCCGGAGCGATCGTGACGACCCCGCGAGTGCCCTCGAATCGGTCACGGCGCTCGACGTGTGCTCGATGATGGCCGACGGTTCGATCCGAGACGGCATGATCCCCAAGATGCAGGCGGCGCTCGACGCATTAGACGCCGGCGCTGCGCGAGTGGTGCTCGCCAACGGGACACGTCCGCACGCGTTGCTCGGCGTACTTGACGGCACGAACCCGAGCACGGAGGTGAAGCGATGAGTCGACACGTCATCACGATCAGCGAATTAGGCGACCGCGATCTGCACGCAATTCTCGATGCCGCACGAGCGCCGCTCGACGACTCACTCCTCGCGGGCCAGGGAGTGGCGCTCGTCTTCGAGCGCCCGAGTCTGCGAACCCGAGCGGCCTGTTCCAGCGCGGTTCACGAGCTCGGCGGCTACGTGACGTTCTTCGGCGACGACGAGATCGGTCTCGATGCTCGAGAGTCCGCCGAGGACGTGGGTCGCACGATCGACGCACTCTATTCCGTGTGCGCGATGCGGATTCGACGCCACTCGGTGTTCCATCGGATCCGTTCTGCGACCAAGGACCGGTTGTCGCTCGTCAACCTGCTGAGCGATGTCGCACATCCGACCCAGGCCATCGCCGACGTGCTCACGATTGCCGACCATTTCACGAATGGCGATCCGGGACAATTGGCCGGACTTCGTGTCGCGTACGTCGGCGACGCGACGAACGTCACGCGGTCGCTGGCGGTCGCTTTGACGCGTCTGGGCGCGGAGGTCGTGGTGGGCGCACCCGAGGGCTACCAGCTCACAGCGGGAACCGACGAAGACCCGTTGACGGTCGAGGGGGCGAAGCTACGGCTCACCACGTCGGCTAGCGATGCGGTGCGCGATGCCGACGTCGTGTACACCGATGCGTGGGTGTCGATGGGTTACGAAGATCAGACGCAACAGCGTCGTACCGACCTCGCCGACTTTCGAGTCGACGAGACGTTGCTCGACGGCGCGTCCCCAGACGCGGTCGTCCTGCACTGTCTTCCGGCCCATCGCGGCGATGAAATCACCGACGGCGTGATGGACGGACCGCGCTCGCTCGTGTGGCAGCAGGTGACGCACCGACGCTCGGCGATGATCGGTGCGCTGCGATGGATAAAGGACGGGGAATGATGACCAAGACGCAACGGCAACATCGGATCAATGAGCTCATCGAGCGTGAGGTGATCTCGACGGCCGCGCAGTTGGTCACGCGGCTCCAGGCCGAGGGTATCACCGCGACCCAGGCGACGGTCACCCGAGACCTGCAGGAGTTGGGCACCATCAAGGTGCGCGACGAGCACGGCTCGAGGCGCATCGTGGTGGCGAGTTCCCCCAAGGTGAGCTCGCCACCACTCGACCACCTGCGTCGCATGATGGGCGAGTGGGTGGTGTCCGTTGACAGCTCGGCGAACCTAGTCGTCCTGCGCACGCCACCGGGCTGTGCGCACGTGGTCGCGTCCGCCCTCGACCGAAGCGCCCTCGAGGGCGTGCTCGGCAGCGTGGCGGGTGATGACACGCTGCTCGTGATCGTGAGCGACGAGCACGGGGGCGCCGCGATGGCGGCGAGCTTCCGAGACTTAGCCGGGTTGGAATGACCGTGATTTTGAGAAAGGAACAGTGATGACGAAGCGAGTGGTGCTGGCCTACAGCGGGGGTCTGGACACCTCCGTAGCGATCCGCTGGATGATGGAGGAGTGGGACGCCGAGGTCGTGTGCGTCTTGGTCGACGTGGGCCAGGACCCGGAGAGTTCTGAGAGCTTCGAGGACATTAAGCACCGCGCTATCGCGGCCGGAGCGATCGACTGCGTCGTGGTAGACGCCCGAGATGAGATGGCCGAGGCGTTCTGTGCGCCGGCGATCATGGCCAACGCTCGCTACGAGGGGAAGTATCCACTGGTTTCTGCGCTCTCGCGTCCGGTGATCGTGCGCCACTTGGTTGACCAGGCTCGTAAGTTCAACGCGACCGCCGTGGCGCACGGATGTACCGGAAAGGGAAATGACCAAGTTCGCTTCGAAGTCGGCACGCACGCCCTCGCGCCCGACCTCGAGGTGCTCGCGCCAGCGCGCAACTGGGGAATGACGCGGGCCGATTCGGTGGACTACGCCGAGAAGTGGGAAATCCCGATCCGCGCCACCAAGGAGAAGATCTATTCGATCGATGAGAACCTCTGGGGTCGCGCGATCGAATGCGGTGAGATGGAGGATCCGTGGGCGGAGCCACCGAGTGAGCCGTACACGTTGACCCGCGTGACCAACCTCGAGCCGGTGGAACTCACGATCACATTCCGTGAGGGTGTGCCGATCGCGATCGACGGGATCGTCATGTCACTCGCCGACCTCATTAGGACCCTCAACCACCGGGCGGGTTCGACCGGGTTCGGTCGATTGGACATGGTCGAGAATCGCCGGGTTGGCATCAAGAGTCGTGAGGTCTACGAGTGTCCGGCGGCCCTCGCCCTCATTGCGGCACACGCCGACCTCGAAGACCTGAATCTGGAGCGTGACGTCCATCACGAGAAGGCGAGGCTCGAGCCTCGCTGGGCCGAACTCGTCTATGACGGCATGTGGTTCTCGCCGCTGAAAGAAGCCATCGACGCCTTCGTAGCGGAGACGCAACGCCACATATCGGGCGACGTCCGACTTCGTTTTGAGGCGCCTGGTGTCATGCGGATCACGGGACGACGCAGCGACAAGGCGCTCTATGACTACGGGCTCGCGACGTACGACGCGGCCGACACCTTCAAACACGCAGACTCCGAGGGTTACGTTCGCATCTATGGTTTAGGTGTGAAGACTTGGGCCGCTCGTCAGGGGGCGAAGAACACGGTGCCGCGCTCGAAATGACCCTGTGGCACGGTCGCTTCGAGTCGTCAATGGCGAACTCGCTGTGGGAGCTCTCGGAGAGTTACCCCTTCGACCACGTGCTCTACCACCACGACATCGTCGGGTCGCGGGCCCACGTCCAGGGCCTGCTGGCCGCTGGACTGCTCACGTCCGACGAGGTTCGTGTGTTACTCGGCGCGCTGGACGACGTGGAGAGTGAGTTCGACCGAGGCGTATTCGTGCGGGCCGGTTCCGACGAGGACATCCACATGGCGATCGAGCGACGCGTCACGGAGCTGGCGGGATCGACCGGTGCCAAGTTGCACACGGCTCGAAGTCGAAACGATCAGGTCGCTACGACGGTGCGACTCTGGGTGCGCGACGCGCTCGTGGACGTCGCCGAACGCGTGCTGGCTCTGGCGGAGACGCTCTTTGCGATCGGTGAACGAGACCCTGACTACTACCTGCCCGGCTACACGCATCTCCAGCGCGCACAGCCCGTGCTGTTAGCGCACCACCTCGGTGCGCACGCGTGGGCCCTGACACGCGACATCGACCGCCTGCTCGAGACCCGTCGTCGCCTGAACGTTTCGCCCCTCGGGGCCGGAGCCGTGGCGGGGACGTCATTACCGATTGACCCCGGCACGACGGCCGCGCTGATGGGCTTTGACCGAGCGTTCGCGAATTCGATGGACGCGGTTAGCGACCGGGACTTCGTGGCCGAAACCCTGTTCGACATTGCGCTGCTCGGCGTTCATCTGTCACGGATGGGCGAGGAGCTGGTGCTCTGGACGAGTGCCGAGTTCGGTTTTGCGACGTTGGGCGATGCCTTCACTACGGGATCGTCGATGTTGCCTCAGAAGAAGAACAGCGACGTCGCGGAACTCGCGCGCGCTAAGACAGGGCGCTTTATCGGCAACCTGACGTCACTTCTCGTCGTGCTGAAGGGACTGCCGCTCGCCTACAACCGTGACCTCCAAGAGGACAAGGAGCCGCTCTTTGACTCGGTGCGTAACGTCACGCTGGTGCTCGACGCGTTGCGCGGCACCTATCAGTCGATGTCGTTCAACAGTGAGGTGGCCGCCCGAGCTGCCGATGATCCTTATCTCGCGGCGATCGATATTGCGGAACGTTTGGTCGAAACGGGCGTTCCGTTCCGCGATGCGCACGAGTTGGTTGGTGCGGCGGTGGGGGAGTCGATTAGGACGGGTCGCCCGTTCCCAGACGTCGTCGCCGAATCGCCGGCCCTGGCCCAGTTCGGCGGCGTCTTCGCACGGCACGAGACCCTGCAGAGTCGCCGATCGCGTGGTGCGTCGGGGCCGGTCGCCTGGCCCACGCAGGCCGAGACGTGGCACCGGGTCGCGGCCGATCTTCACCGACGGCTGCGCGAGGTGGGTGGTCGCGCCGAAGGGCAGTTGTGAACATTCGCCCGGTCACGACCCTTCATCCAAACGGAGAACGGGTACGAGCCGCGCTCGACGGCTGCGGTGTCACCAGTCCGATCGTCGAGACGCTCGAACCGTCGCCGACCGCGGCGGCCGCAGCGGCGCAATTGGACATCGACATTGGTCAGGTCGCCAACTCGCTGGTTTTTGACGTCGACGGCGACCCGATATTGGTCATGACGTCAGGGGCGCATCGTGTCAACACGCGGCGTCTGGCGCAGTTTCTCGGCGCGAATGAGGTCCGGCGCCCGGACGCTGTCTTCGTGCGCACCCACACGGGCCAACCGATCGGCGGTGTTGCACCCGTCGGGCATCCCGCGCCGCTTCGCACCATTGTCGACACGAAACTTGGCGACTGGCCGGTGGTTTGGGCTGCCGGCGGGCATCCCCACTACGTCTTTGCCACGTCCTTTGAGGAACTGGTAAGGATCACCAACGGCGTCCCTTTCAGCGTTGCCGAGGACTAACTACGAGGTCCCCGCAATGGTGTACCAGCGGACGTGAAGGGTTTGTCGCAGCGACGGAGTCACGCCCGTGGGGCTGTCTCGCCCGAAGTTCGGTTCGCCCGCGTTGGAGGGAACGACGGGGCTGATCGGAGGACCTGTGGAGCGCAGTCGGCGGAGTGTCAAGGCTCGTGGGTCAAGTCAGAACAAAAAAAGTGCCCGAAATGCACTTTGGAGCTTTGGGCGCTTGCTACACTGGTCTTCCTGTCAGAGACGCCGGTCACGCGATTTGCACGCGACCGTAACGCGCTGATAGGGTGAGTATCCCGCAGCCGGGAGGTTTACGGCGGCGGGAACCGGGAGAAATCCTGGTGGTGTACTTCGCACCTCCGACTTCGGTCGTGTGCGATGTCGCTCCTTGAAAACGGAAGAACGAGAGCCAAAAGCCAGTACGGGCGACGATGGACGGATCTAACCGGACGCGTCGTTCGTCAAAAAGAAGTAAGCAGTGGAATCCACCCCGTGGAGGAAGCTGTTGTCGAATGGATATTAGAGTCGTCCATTCGGCTCTCTGATTCGTAGGGGAAACCCGAAAGATCTTGATGGAGAGTTTGATTCTGGCTCAGAATGAACGCTGGCGGCGTGCTTAATACATGCAAGTCGAACGGAATCCAAGGAGCTTGCTCCGAAAGATTTAGTGGCGAACGGGTGAGTATCACGTGAGCAACCTGCCCCGAAGATTGGGATAACACCGGGAAACCGGTGCTAATACCGAATACCTTCCCTCAATCGCATGGTTGAGGGAAGAAACGAATTTTGCTTCGGGAGGGGCTCGCGGTCCATCAGCTTGTTGGCGGGGTAACGGCCCACCAAGGCAACGACGGATAGCTGGTCTGAGAGGACGATCAGCCACACTGGAACTGAGACACGGTCCAGACTCCTACGGGAGGCAGCAGTAGGGAATCTTGCGCAATGGGCGAAAGCCTGACGCAGCAACGCCGCGTGAGGGACGAAGGCTTTCTGAGTTGTAAACCTCTTTCGACAGGAACGATTGTGA